>DATBLN010000019.1:0-13016 GCA_036555345.1 Steroidobacteraceae bacterium | reverse complement strand
GTTCGCCGTGGGCCGCAGGTACTGGCCGAGCGTCAGGATGCCGCAGCCGACCGCGCGCAGGTCGTCCATCGTGGCGAGGATTTCCGCGGTCGTCTCGCCGAGTCCCAGCATCAGGCTCGTCTTGGTGAGGACGGCCGGCCGGAAGCGCCGGGCGTGCGCCAGCACGTCGAGCGTCTGCCGGTGACCGGCGCGCGGGTCGCGCACCGGGTGCGTCAGCCGCTCGACCGTCTCGACGTTCTGCGCGAACACCTCGATCCCGGAACCGACCACGGTCTCGACGTCCGCGAGCACGCCCTGGAAGTCCGGCGTCAGCGCCTCGACCGCGGTTCGCGGGTTCTCCGCCTTGATCGCGCGCACGCAGGCGGCGAAGTGGGCGGCGCCGCCGTCCGGCAGGTCGTCGCGATCGACGGAGGTCAGCACGACGTAGCCGAGGCCCATCAGCGAGACCGTGCGCGCGGCGTTCGACGGCTCCTCCGGATCGAGCCAACCGCGCGGGTTGCCCGTGTCCACGGCGCAGAAGCGGCAGGCGCGCGTGCAGACCGAGCCCATGAGGAGCAGCGTCGCGGTGCCCGCGTTCCAGCACTCGCCGATGTTCGGGCAATGCGCCTCCTCGCAGACGGTGGCGAGCCGGTGCTCGCGTACGGTGCGCCGCACGTCATCGAAGCGCGCCCCTGCGGGCATGGGCGCGCGCAGCCAGCGGGGCTTCGCTCCGGGCCGGACCGGCTCCGCGGCGGTCGCGCGCTTGATGCCGTCGCGGATCGCGGTGAAACCCTGCGGCGTCAGGTACTTTTCGCCACTGCGCGGCCGCTCGACCTGAAGTCTTATGCCTTTGAAGTCAGACACTTGCGTGGAACCCGGGAAGCCTGAGGCTCATTCTAGCCGACCGACGAGGCGGGTACCGGAACGAGATTTCCTGCGCAGGCGCCCGCCGGCAGAGCCCTTTCAAGGGCGAAGCGGAATCGACTCGATCAGCGTCTTGGTGGCGACTTCGATGCCGCTTCGTTGCATCAGGCCTTTCATCATCATGCCCACCGGGCCGGCAAGCCCGATCTGCCCGACCGTGTCGTGGCGCCAGAGGACCTGCCCTTCCTGCTGATCGACGATGTAGGCGACCATCTCGGCATTGCCGGAGCTGCCGAATCCTCCCTTCGCGTAGGAATCCATCAGGCCGAAGACGAGCAGCCATCGTCCGGCCTGCGGCACGCGCAGTCCCGGCATCTGCGCCTCGACCAGGTCGCTTTGGCCAAGCTGTTGCAGGGATTCGATGGTCGAACGGTCGCCGTAGAAGGTGGTCTGGTAGCCGCGCCGCTTGATGAGATGGCGCCCGATGCGATGCACCCAGGCATCGAGTTCCAGTGCCTCGCTGCGATCCGCGCGCAAGTCGAGCACCGGCAGCACTGCGAGCGTCGTCATCTGGGCAGCGTCGTACCGGGACGACAGGTACTTGGGGGGCGTGTACCTGGGTGCGGCGCTGCCGGGCAGGCTGAATGACAAGAGAAACATGGTCAGCAGGATCCGGTTCCTCAACATGGCAATCCCTATTCGACGCGCGAGACGATCGTGTGGATCATGGAAAGCAGCTCCTCGTCGTCGCACTGCAGCACGCGGCGCGCGCGGACCTTGCTCGACCACAGTATGGCGCGCGAGCGTCCGTCGTAGACGGCGAGACCGACATCCGATCGATGGTGTGGCGACTTGAGGTCCATCGTCGCCATCGGCCGCCAGCCGCCACCGGGACCCTCCAGCGCATCGACGAAGACCGCGAGCACGATCGCCTCGTCGAGCCCGACTGCGGCTTCATCGGCAGTCAATGCCGCGCCGCGCTGGTGACGCGACAGGAGGTCCACGTCGATCCGGTCCCGCGGCCATTCCACGGCGACAGCGAGCGAGTGCAGGCGCTCGCTCAGGAGTTCCGCCGCACATGCCGGCTGTCCGGGAACGGATGCCACAAGCAGCTTTCGGTCACGCGGCAACCGGAATGCCTGATCCGGAGCCGCGCTCGTCGCCGTCGACGAATACTGGCCGACGTCCGGCTGCGTGGATACGCATCCGGCGATCAATGCGGCTAGCGCAATCAACGCACGAGGTGGCCGGGTCCGGTACATGGCGTCGCCCACGACCTGCACTAGCCGACCGGCGAGGACAGCACCGGATGGCGCCAGCGCCCGAGGCGCAGCTCGGCGTCGAGCGCCGCGAGCCGTTCGGGCGTGCCGACGTCGGTCCAGGCGCCTGCGTGGCGCTGGCCGGTGAGCTTGCCCGCCTGCATGGCGCGATCCAGCAGCGGCTTGAGCGCGAAGTCTCCCGGCGCGCAACCGGCGAAGAGCGCCGGATCGAGCACCGAGATGCCGGCGTAGGTCAGGCGGTTCGGCAGCGCATGGACGCTGCCGGTCGCATCCAGGCTGTAGTCGCCGCCCGGGTGATGCGGCGGATTCCCGACCAGCACGAGGTGCGCGAGCGAGCCCGCGGGGCGGCGCAGCATCGCGAAGTCGAAGTCGCTCCAGACGTCGCCGTTGACGACCAGGAACGGTTCGCCGCCGAGCAGGGGCAGCGCGCGGAAGATGCCGCCGCCCGTCCCGAGCGGCTCGGGACCCTCCTCGCTGTAGCGGATCGGGACGCCGTGGCCGCGCCCGTCGCCGAGCGCCTCGCGGACCAGCTCGCCCAGCCAGGAGACATTGATGACGACCAGTGCGATGCCCTGCTTCGCCAGCGCGGCGAGGTGATACTCGATCAGGCGGTAGCCGCCCGCCTCGAGCAGCGGCTTGGGGCGGCTGAGCGTCAGCGGGCGCATGCGCTCGCCGCGGCCCGCCGCCAGGATCATCGCCTTCAACGCGCGGTTCCCGCGCGGCGCGCGGCGCTCGCGAAAGCCGGCGCCACCTGAAGGCGCAGGTATGCGTCCAAAGCGGCGAGCGCGGGCTCGGCTGCGGCCGCTTCCAGCGCATAGTCGAGCACGCGCGGCAGGTTCCCGAGGTAGCCCGGCTTGCCGTCGCGGTGCCACAACCGCGCGAAGATGCCGAGCACCTTGATGTGGCGCTGCAGTCCCATGCGGTCGAACCAGCCGAGGAACTGCTCGCGGCTCCCGCCTGCGTCGATGCCGGCCGCCGCGGCGCGTTCGCGATACCGGTCGAGCCACGCGAGCACGCGCGCGCGCGGCCAGACGATGTAGCAGTCCTTCAACAGCGAGACGAGGTCGTAGCTCACCGGCCCGCGCACGGCGTCCTGGAAGTCCACCACGCCCGGGTTGCCCTGCGGCCGGACCAGCAGGTTGCGCGAATGGTAGTCGCGATGCACCAGCACGACCGGCTGCGCCAGCGCCGCTTCGCAGAGCCAGTCGAAGGCATCCGCGATCACCCGCCGTTCCGCGGGCGCCGGCGCGAGGCCCAGGTGCCGGCCGAGGAACCATTCCGGGAACAGCTCCATCTCGCGCATCAGCGCGTCGCGATCGTAGGGCGGCAGTTCCGCCGTCGCGGCCGGGTCGGCGGTCTGCAGCTTCACGAGCGCCTCGATCGCATCCGCGTACAGCGGCTCCGGGTCGGCGCCGGCGGCGAGCGCCTCGAGGTAATGCTGCCGGCCGAGGTCGCCGATCAGCACGAAGCCCTGCTCGGTGTCCGCGGCGATCACCTCGGGCACGTGCACTCCGGCCGCGGCGAGGATGCGCGCGAGGCGCAGCCATGCGCCGAGGCCCTCGCGCTCGGGCGGCGCGTCCATCACGACCTGCGTGGCGCCGCCCGCGCGGAACACGCGGAAGTAGCGCCGGAAGCTCGCGTCCGCCGAGGCCGGCAGGATGCGCTCCACGGGCGCGCCCGGGAGGCCGGCGATCCAGCGTTCGAGGCTCTGCAAGCGCGGGTCAGCGTCGGGGTTCGATGTCATGCAAGGGCGACGGCCGGGGGGCTCGCATTATAGACTTGCGCGCTACCGTGTTCTCCCGCCGAGTCATCGCCTCGCTCGCTTCCTGCCTCATGCTCGCGCCCGCGGCGGCTCAGGAATGCCCGTGGCCCGCCCCCGGGACGGCGCCGGCGCCGCCGCCGGACGCGCCCGAAGGCGGCGTGCGGCTCGCGCCCGACGAGTCGCCCGTGCAGGTGACGAGCGGCGCCGCCGAGGTCTCGCGCGAGGGCGACGCGGTCCTCACGGGTGGCGTCACCGTGCGGCAGGGCGATCGCACGCTGACCTCCGAGACCGCGACCTTCGACGCCTCCGAGCAGCGCTTCGAGGTCGAGGGCGACGTCGAGTACCGCACGCCGGAGCTCAGGCTCAAGGGCACCAGCGGCTCCTGGCACACGGGCGGCGGCGGCCATTTCACCGGCGCCGAGTTCGAGCTGCCGCTGCGGCCGGCGCGCGGTTCCGCGCGCGAGCTCGAGATGACGCCCGCCGGCGACCTCGCGCTCGACGAGGTCCGCTTCACGACCTGTCCGGCCGGAAACGGCGACTGGTTCCTGCGCGCCTCGTCCGTGGACATCGACCAGCGTGCGCAGCAGGGGCGCGGCCGCAACGTGCGCGTGACGCTCAAGGGCGTGCCGATCCTGTACGCGCCGGTCATTTCGTTCCCGGTCGGCGCGGCGCGCAAGTCCGGCTTCCTGTTCCCGTCCTTCGGCAACTCGGACAAGGGCGGATTCGAGGTCGGCACGCCCTATTACTTCAACCTCGCGCCGAACTACGACCTGAAGCTGACGCCGTTCCTGCTCTCGCGCCGCGGCGCGGGACTCGACGGCCAGTTCCGCTACCTCACGGAGAGCAGCCACGGCGAGCTCTCGACGCGCTTCCTGCCGAGCGACAACCTTGCGAGCCGCGACCGCAGGTACAGCGCGTTCACGCATCGCACGGACTTCACGGACCGCCTGAGGTTCGATGCCGACCTGTCGGATGCGAGCGACGAGTTCTACTTCGAGGACTTCGGCCTCGGGCCCGACGGCACCAGCATCGTCTATCTCGACCGCCGCCTGCAGCTGTCCTGGCTGGGGCGCGGATGGCGCCTCGACGGGCGGGCGCAGGACTTCCAGACCATCGACCGCGCCGTGGATCCGGCCGAGCGGCCGTACTCGCGTCTGCCCCAGCTGTCCTTCACGGGCCGCTGGCCCGTGGGCGGAGCCGGCTTCTCGGCATCGCTCGATGCCGAGGCGGTGTGGTTCGAGCGCGACGAGGGCGTGACGGGGCAGAGGCTCGACCTCGCGCCGCGCCTGGCCTGGACGCTGCGCGGCGCGGGCTGGCACCTCGAGCCGAGCGCCGCCTGGCGGATGACGGGTTACCGCCTCGCGGGGACCGCGCCCGGCGCGGACGAGTCGCCCGAGCGCGAGGCGCCGATCCTCTCCCTCGACGCCGGGCTCGTATTCGAGCGCGAGGCCGGGCGGCCCGGCGGGATGATGCAGACCCTCGAGCCGCGCGTGCGCTACACCTGGATCCCGTTCCGCGACCAGTCGGACCTGCCCGTGTTCGACACGGCGCTGCCGGACCTGAACCTGGTCCAGCTCTTCCGCACCAACCGCTATGTCGGCGCCGATCGCCTGGGCGACGCGAACGAGCTCGCGGTCGGCGTCACGAGCCGCCTCGTGCACGGCGACACCGGCCAGCAGTTCATGACCGCGACTGTCGGCCAGCGCTTCTTCCTTCAGCGGCCGCAGGTCACGCTGCCGGGCGAGCTGCCCGCGGCGAGGGACGCCTCGAACATGGTCGGCGAGATCGAGGTCACCGCCTGGCGCCGCTGGAGCGCGCGGTTCGCGATGGAATGGGACGACGACGAATCGAACACGATCCTGGGCCAGGCGCGCATCCAGTACCGGCCGCGACCGGATGCGGTCGTGAACCTCGGCTACCGCTACCGCGAGTCCGTGCTCGAGCAGTGGGAAGCCTCGGCCGCCTGGCGGCTCTCGCCGCGCTGGCAGGTCTTCGCACGCCAGGTGTACTCGGTCAAGGAGGCCGACTCGATCGACCGCTTCGCCGGATTCGAGTACGGCGGCTGCTGCTGGCGCTTCCGCCTGCTCGGGCGCCGCTACATCTCGAACCGCACCGGCGAGGAGGACACGGCCGTGATGCTGGAACTGGAACTCAAGGGCCTCTCGTCGGTCGGAAACCGGGACGACACTTTCCTGCAGCGGAGCATTCGTGGATACTCCCCCGGCTCCGCCGCCCTGCCCTGAACCGGACGCGCCATGAGACGACTGCTGATCGCCCTGACCGCACTCACGCTGCCCGCCGCCCTGCTCGCGCAGACGCGCGAGCTGTCCACGACCGGCGTGCCGCTCGACCGCGTCGTCGCCATCGTCAACGACGGCATCGTGCTGCAGAGCCAGCTCGACGGCCAGTCCCGGCTGATCACGGACCGGCTGCGCGACCAGGGCACGCAGCTGCCGCCGCCGGACGTGATCCGCCAGCAGGTGCTCGAGCGCCTGGTGCTGCAGGAGATCCAGTACCAGCGCGCGCAGCGGCTCGGCGTGCAGGTGTCGGACGAGATGCTGAACGAGGCGCTGCGCGACGTGGCCCGCCGCAACGGCATCCCGTTCGAGCAGATGCCGCTCGCGCTGCAGGCCCAGGGCCTCGACTACGCCACCTACCGCGACGAGATGCGCCGCGAGATCACGCTGTCGCTGCTGCGCCAGCGCGACGTGTACCCGCGCATCTACGTGTCGCCGCGCGAACTCGAGCAGGCGCTCGAGCGCCAGGCCGGCCAGGCCGACGCGAACGCCGAGTTCGACGTCTCGCACATCCTGCTGTCGCTGCCCGAGTCGGCGACCGCCGACCAGATCGCGAAGGTCGAGCAGCTCGCGCGCGAGATCCACGGGCGCGCGAAGGGCGGCGAGGACTTCGGCCAGCTCGCGCTCGCCTACTCCAACGCGCAGTCGGCGCTCGAGCGCGGCAAGCTCGGCTGGCGCCGCATGGGCCAGCTGCCGCAGTTCATCGCGGACCGGGTCCAGTCGATGCAGGCCGGCGATGTCAGCGAGCCGGTGCGCACGCCGACCGGCTTCCACCTGGTGCGGCTCGACGCGACGCGCGGCGGCGACAGCGGCCCGATGCTGGTCGAGCAGATGCACGTGCGCCACATCCTGATGCGCCCCAACGAGGTGCAGGACGACGCCACCACCCGCCAGCGCCTGGCCGCCGTCCGCGACCGCATCCTCGCCGGCGAGGACTTCGCCGCGCTCGCGAGCGTCACCTCGGAGGACCCGGGCTCGGCGACGCGCGGCGGCGACCTCGGCTGGAATTCCCCCGGCGCCTTCGACCCGCAGTTCGAGGAAGTGATGGCCGCGCTCGCCGAGAACGAGATCAGCGAGCCGTTTCGCACGCAGTTCGGCTGGCACATCGTGCAGATGCTCGGCAAGCGCACGCACGACCAGAGCGACGAGGTGCGTCGCCAGCGCGCGCTGACCGCGCTGCGCGAGGGCAAGGTCGACGAGGAGACCGAGCTGTGGCTGCGAAGGCTGCGCGACGAAGCCTACGTCGAGTACCGCGGCCGCTGACCGCGAAGCGGCTCGTCGTCACGACCGGCGAGCCCGCCGGCGTCGGTCCCGACCTCGCGATCGCGGCCGCGCGCCGGCGCTGGCCCTTCGAACTCGTCTTCGCGGGCGACCCGGAGCTCCTCGCCGCGCGCGCCGCGCGGCTGTCCGCCAGGGTCAAGGTCTCGGAATGGCGCCCGGGCACCCCGCCCGCGCCGCACCGCGCGGGCCGGCTGCCGGTGCTCGCGGTGCGCCTCGCCCGTCCCGCCGTCGCGGGCCGGCTCGACCCCGCCAACGCGCGCTGCGTGATCGGCCAGCTCGATGCCGCGATCGCCGGCTGCCGCGACGGCAGCTTCGCGGCGATGGTCACCGCGCCGGTGCAGAAGTCGGTGATCAACGAGGCCGGCATCCCCTTCACCGGGCACACCGAGTACCTCGCCTCGCGCACGGGCGCCGCGCACCCGGTGATGCTGCTGGTCGCGGGAACGCTCAGGGTCGCGCTCGCGACCACGCACCTGCCGCTCGCCGCCGTCCCCGGCCGCGTGACGCGCGAGTCGCTCGCGGCCACGCTCGACGTGCTGCACGCGGGCCTCGCGCGCGCATTCCGCCTGCGCAGGCCGCGCATCCTCGTCTGCGGGCTCAACCCGCACGCCGGCGAGTCCGGCCACCTGGGACGCGAGGAAATCGACGTCATCGCGCCCGCCGTCGCCGCCGCGCGCGCGCGCGGCATCGCGGCGACGGGACCGGCCGCGGCCGACACCGCCTTTACGCCGTCATCGCTCGCCCGCTGCGACGCGGTGCTCGCCATGTACCACGACCAGGGACTGCCGGTGCTCAAGCACGCGGGCTTCGGCCGCGCCGTCAACGTGACGCTCGGACTGCCGATCCTGCGCACTTCCGTGGACCACGGCACGGCGCTCGACCTGGCGGGCTCGGGCCGCGCCGATCCCGGCAGCCTGTTCGAGGCGATCGCGCTCGCGTCGCGGCTCGGGAGCCCCTGATTGACCCGTGCGCGCAGGCGCTTCGGCCAGCATTTCCTGCACGACCCGGGCGTCATCGCGCGCATCGTCGCGGCGATCGACCCGAGGCCCGGGCAGCGGCTGGTCGAGATCGGCCCCGGTACCGGCGCGCTCACGCTGCCGCTGCTCGCGCGCTGCGGCAGGCTGGACGCGATCGAGATCGACCGCGACCTCGTGCCGGAGCTGCGGCGCCGCGCGGCGGGGGCGGGCGAGCTCGTGGTCCACGAGGCCGACGTGCTCGACTTCGACTTCCGGGCGCTGTGCGGCTCCGGGCCGCCGCTGCGGGTCTGCGGCAACCTGCCCTACAACATCTCGACGCCCCTGCTCTTCCGCCTGGTGGATGCGCGCGCGGCCATCGCCGACATGCACTTCATGCTGCAGAAGGAGGTGGTCGAGCGGGTCGTGGCGGACCCGGGCGGCAAGGACTACGGACGCCTGACGGTCATGCTCGCCGCCGCCTGCCGCGCCGAGTTCCTGTTCCGCGTCGGGCGCGGCGCCTTCCAGCCGCCGCCCGCCGTCGACTCGGCGGTCGTGCGCCTGGTGCCGCACGCACGGCCGCCCTTCCCGCTGCCCGACCCGGCCCGCTTCGCCCGCCTGGTCGCGGCGGCGTTCCAGATGCGGCGCAAGATGCTGCGGAACTCCCTGCGCGGACTCGTCGACGAGGCCGGCTTCGCCGCCGCCGGCGTCGATTCCGGCCGCCGGCCCGAGACGCTCGCGCCGGCGGAGTTCGCCCGCCTCGCCGCGCAACCGGGGCCGGCCGCGCAACCCCTATAATGTCGGGGCCATGAGCATCTACCGCAGGATCCTGCTGGTCGTGGACCTCGGCGAGCACAGCGAGCAGATCGGCGCGCGGGCGCGCGACGTCGCCTCGGTGCTGGGCGCCGAGCTCTCGGTGCTGCACGTGGTCGAGTACGTGCCGGTCGAGCCGATGGGCGAGACGCTGCTGCCCGCGGTGCAGATCGAGGAGGAGCTCGTGCAGCGCGCGAAGGTGCAGCTCGCGCAGCTCTGCGAGCGGCTCGGCATCGGCGGCGCCCGGCGCGACGTCGCCGCCGGCAACGTCAAGGCCGAGATCGTGCGCGCCGCCCAGGAGCAGCATGCCGACCTCATCGTGCTCGGCAGCCGCGAGCGCCGCGGCCCCTCGATCCTCGTGAACTTCACCGAGGACACGGTGCTGCACGCCGCGCCCTGCGACGTGCTCGCCGTGCGCATTGCGAGACCCGCCTCATGAACGATCCGGGTCCGCACCTGATCACCGTGGACGTCGACACGCGCTACCTCGAGGACCAGTCGGATCCCGAGGAGCGCCGTTACGTCTTCGCCTACACGATCACCATCCGCAACCGCGGGGCGGTCCCGGCCAAGCTGCTGACCCGGCACTGGGTCATCACCGACGCCAACGGCAAGGTGCAGGAAGTGCGCGGCGAGGGAGTGGTCGGGGAACAGCCGCACCTGATGCCGGGCCAGGGATTCCGCTACACGAGCGGCGCCGTGCTCGAGACGCCGGTCGGCGCGATGCAGGGCTCCTACCAGATGCTGGCCGACGACGGCGTGCGCTTCGACGCGCCGATCCCGCCTTTCACGCTCGCCATGCCCGGCACGATCCACTGAGGATCCCGGGTTGGCGGTCTACGCGGTCGGCGACCTGCAGGGCTGCCACGCGGAGTTCGAGGCGCTCCTCGAGCGCCTGAGGTTCGACCCGGCGCGCGACCGGCTCTGGCTCACGGGCGACCTGGTCAACCGCGGGCCGGACTCGCTCGGCGTGCTGCGCACGGTGCGGGCGCTCGGCCCCTGCGTCACCGCCGTGCTCGGCAACCACGACCTGCACCTGCTCGCGCTCGCGCTCGCGCCCGCGGGCGTCCGCCGGCGCGAGCCCGGGCTGCTCGCGGTGCTCGATGCTCCGGATGCGGCGGAGCTGCTGGCCTGGCTCGCGGCGCGCCCGCTGCTGCATCGCGATGCCGCGCTCGGCCGGACGCTGATCCACGCGGGCCTGCCGCCGCAGTGGTCACTGGCGGACGCCGAGTCCGCCGCGCGCGAGGTCGAAGCGGCCCTGCGCGACGATCCAGCGGCGCTTCTCTCCGGGATGTACGGCGACCAGCCGGATCAGTGGTCGCCGGCGCTCGCCGGCATGCCGCGGCTGCGCTTCGCGGTCAACTGCCTCACGCGGCTGCGATTCGTGGATGCCGAAGGGCGGCTGCTGCTGGCGCTCAAGGGCCCGGTCGCCGACGCGCCGGCGGGCGCCCTGCCGTGGTTCCGGCACCCCGCGCGCCGCACCCGGCAGGACGCGCTGATCTTCGGCCACTGGTCGGCGCTCGGCTTCCTGAGCGAGCCGGGACTGCTCGGCCTCGACACGGGTTGCGTCTGGGGCGGTTCGCTCGCTGCCGTCCGCCTGGATGCCGCGGAGGAGCCGTGGTTCCTGCCCTGCCGGGGCAGCCTGCGCCCGCCGCGCTGACTACTGGTTCTGCGCCTGCACCGCCGCGACGTCCTGCACGCCCGTCAGGACCTCGAAGCGCAGGTCGATGCGGTTGCCGACGAGCTGGTGCGGGATGCAGTTGACGTCGCCCTGCATGTTGCGCGTGCGGAACTTCGGCACGATGCGGTCCCGGAAGAGCTCGACCAGCTCGCAATCGCCCATCTCGAGGCCCTTCGGCGAGTTGCGCTTGATGACCACCGGCTTCCAGACGCCGAGCACGGGCTCGCCCACGTCGCGCGCGCCCTCCTCCGGGATGGCTGGCGCGTAGAAGGCGACCTTCAGGTGCGGGAAGTCCGCGACGTGCTGGAAGCCGAACTCGCAGCCTCGTTCGCTGATCTTGACGTCAGGGCGCGCGCCCAGGTGCTTGAGCAGCAGCTTGACCTTGCTCTTCAGGCCGCCGCAGGAATACCGGGTCGTGAATCCCATGTAGACGAAGTCCACTTCCTGGCGCTCCCAGGCCGCGGCGGCCTCCTCGTAACCGGCATCCGTCGCGGCCGCCGGCATCGCCGCCAGCAGGGCGCAGACCAGGACTCCGGCACGCAGCGACATCTGTCTGGTTCCTCGCGACCAACCCGGATCATGAGACCCGCGCGGACGGGTGGGGTTCCGCCGGCTGCATATAATGGCACGATGACGATCATGCGTTTCGAGGCGGAGGGCCGGCGACTTTGCGCCGACCTCGGGGATCCCCTCTCGATCGCCATTCCGCTGGATTTCGGCGGGCCGCAGCCCTCCTGCTTCGACGCTCCTTCGGCCACGGCCAGGCCGTTTCGTTCCGGCGGCTTTGTCGGCGACACCCGCGCCGGCGGCAGCTGCAACTGCGAACTGCTGTCGCTCGCCCCGCACTGCAACGGCACGCATACCGAATGCATCGGTCACGTGACCGACGAGCGCATTGCCGTGACCGACCGGCTGCGTGGCGGGCTCGCGCTGGCCCTGCTCGTGTCGCTGCAACCGGTGCCCGCCGGCGCCGCCGCCGAGGACAGCGACCCGCCGCCGGCCGCGGATGACCTTCTCGTGACCGCCAGGGCGCTGGCGGAGGCGACTGCGCGGCATCCGGGGCCGGCCCCGCAGGCGCTCGTGCTGCGCACGCTGCCGAATCCCTCCACGCGGCTGAATCGCCGATACGAGGGGCCGGCGCCGGCACCGTACCTGTCGCGCCAGGCCGCGCAATGGATGGTGGAGCGCGGCATCCTGCACCTGGTCCTGGACCTGCCGTCGGCGGACCGGGCCGACGACCACGGCAGGCTGACGGCCCACCGCGTCTTCTTCGGACTGCCGGCCGGCTCGCGTCATGCGCCGGAGGCCGCGCGCCCGCAGGCGAGCATCACCGAGCTCGCCTGGGTCGCGCCGACCATCCACGACGGCTGGTACCTGCTCGACCTGCAGATCCCCGCCTTCCTCGCGGACGCCGCGCCCTCGCGCCCGCTGTTGTACCCGGTGCGTTTCGAATGAGCCAGGAACTCACGCTCGAGTGGGCGCGCGCGCAGGATGCCGCCGACCCGCTTTCGAGTAACCGCGCGGCGTTCCACTTTCCGGTGACACCCGACGGACGGCCCGTCACCTACCTCTGCGGCAATTCCCTCGGCCTGCAGCCGCGCCGCGCCGTCGACGAAGTTGCCAAGTTCATGCAGGAGTGGCAGCGCCTGGGCGTGCTCGGCTACCACGACCCGCAGGCGGACTGGCTGAACCTGCACGAGCGGCTCGCCCCGACCGCGGCGGCTCTCGCGGGTGCGCGCCTGCCGGAAGTGATCGTGATGCATTCGCTCACGATCAACCTGCACTTGCTCATGGCGAGCTTCTATCGCCCGACGCGCGATCGTCGCCTCATCCTCATCGAGCAGGGCGCATTTCCCTCCGACCGCTACGCGGTCGCCTCCCAGCTCGACTGGCACGGCCTCGGCCGCGATGCGCTGGTGCAGGTCGGGCCGCGGCCCGGAGAGTCGCTGCTGCGGGAGGAGGACCTGGTCGCGGCGATCGAGCGCGCGGGCGAGGCGCTCGCGCTCGTTGTGCTGCCCGGCGTCCAGTACCTGACCGGCCAGGACCTCGACCTGCCGCGCCTGATCCGGGCGGCGCACGGCGTCGGAGCCGTCGCCGGGCTCGACC
>DATBLN010000132.1:0-16906 GCA_036555345.1 Steroidobacteraceae bacterium | reverse complement strand
GGGCCGGACCGAGCTCGACGCGGTGATCGCCTACCTGCAGGGCATGGGCCGCAGCATGCAGGGAGCGCCGCAGCCATGACCTGGTACCTGTTCATCGGCGACATGCTGGTGACCGCCTTCATGATCACGCTGTTCGTGTGGCTGTCGCTCAGGAGCACGCGCCCGCGCTTCGACGCGATCGCGCGCATCCCGCTCGAGGACGAGGAACGCCGTGGCTGACCTGCCTTCGCAGTTCTGGGGCGGCTGGATCGTCGCGATCACGGTCACGACCTTCGCGGCGCTCGTCTGGTTCGTCATCGACGTCTACCGCCGCGGCGGCGGTCCCGACAACGAGCAGCAGGTCTGGGACGAGACGCTGCGCGAGGGCGCGAAGCCGGCGCCGATCTGGTGGTTCTGGTTCATCCTCGCGCTGATGACCGTCTCGGTCGTCTACGTGATGCTGTACCCGGGGCTCGGCACGTACCGGGGCGCGCTCGCGTGGTCGCAGGGCGGCCACATCGAGGAGCGCTTCGGCGACTATGCCGCGGAATTCGGTCCGGCGCGGCAGCGCATCCTCTCGCAGCCGCTCGCGGCGCTCGCGGAGGACCCGGACGCGATGCGCTCCGCCTGGCGCGTGTTCAACAACCATTGCGCCTCCTGCCACGGGCAGGACGCGGAGGGACAGGCGAAGCACTTCCCGGACCTGACCGACGCCGCCTGGCAGTGGGGCGCGGCGGAGTCCGCGCTGGATGCGACCATCCGCTCGGGGCGTCAGGCCGCGATGCCCGCATGGCAGCCCGCGGTCGGCGAGCAGGGCGTCGGCCAGCTCGCCGATTACGTGATCGCGCTGTCCCGCGGCAACGGCGCCGACCCGTCGGTGGCCGCGGGAGCCGGGCTGTTCCAGCAGTTCTGCGTCGCTTGCCATGGCGCGGACGGCGGCGGCAATGCGCTGCTCGGCGCCCCGGCCCTGAATGACACGGCCTGGACCTACGGCGGCGGCCGCGCCGATGTCATGGCTTCGATCGCGAACGGGCGCAACGGGCAGATGCCGGCATTCGGCGCGCGCCTCGACGACGCGCAGATCCGGCTCCTGGTGGCCTGGCTGCAGGCCGGTGCGCGCCGTCCCTAGAAGCGCAGCGCGATCCCCGCGAGCGCCTCGGCCTGGAACAGCGTCGAGCCCGAGGCCGTGATGCGGCAGAAGGCGCTGCCGTCGTCGGAACGGCAGAAGATCGCGCTGTCGGTGTCCATGGCGGTGAGATAGCCGCGCGCCTCCAGCCGCAGGGCCGCGTGCGCGCCGAGCGGCACGGCGAGGCCGACGCCGAGCGAGCCCGAGAGCCGCGTGCGGTCGCTCGCGCCCGCTCCTGACGCCGAGAAACGCGTGGCGCCGAGGCCTGCGGCGAAGTAAGGACGCACGCGCCCCTGCTCGCCGATCGGAATCGTCCCTCCCAGGTGCAGGTATTCGACGTCCACGTCGCGCGACGCGGTGCCGTCGTCCACGGACGAGCCCTGGCGCGAATACCAGAGCTGGTAGTAGCGGTCGTCGCCTTCGCGGAAGCGCAGCTCGAGGGCGAGCGCGATGCTCCCCGCATCCTCGAGGTCGCGTTCCTCGCCGCTCGCCGCGTCCTCGAGGCCGCCGCCGCCGCGGTAGCCGCCGTGTACGGCGACCTGCACGCGCGGGAGCTCGTTCGCCGCCAGGGGAGACGCGGCGGCGACGCCGGCGGAAAGCAGGAGGGATCGTGTCACCATGCGGAGCACGCGCCATCGTATCATGGCGCTGGAGCCATCCCGCCCATGCGCATCAACACCGACGACGTCGCGCGCACGCTGGAGAAGGGGCTGCCCCCCGTCTGGCTGATCGCCGGCGACGAGCCGCTGCTCACGGGCGAGGCGGCCGATGCCGTGCGCGCGAAGGCGCGCGACCTCGGCTACGGCGGCCGCGAGGTGTTCAACGTGGACCGCTGGTTCGAGTGGCCGCAGCTGCTGGCCGCAAGCCAGACGCTGTCGCTGTTCGCCGAGCGGCGCATCATCGAATTGCGCATGGCGGCGCCGCGGCCGGGCAAGGAGGGCGGCGAATTGCTCGCGCGCATCGCCGCCGACCCGCCGCCCGACACCCTGCTGCTCGTGACCTGTGGGCGCGTCGCCGGCGAGACCTACGCGACGGCCTGGTTCAAGGCATTCGACCGGCACGGCGTCGTCGTGCAGTCCTGGCCAGTCGAGATCGGCCGCCTGCCGGCGTGGATCGCCGGGCGCGCGGCGCGGCACGGGCTCGCGCTCGAGCCGGATGCGGCGGAACTGCTGGCCGAGCGCGTGGAGGGCAACCTGCTCGCCGCGCACCAGGAGATCGGGAAGCTGGCGCTGCTCTCGAACGGCGGCGCGGTGACGGCGGAGGACGTGCAGAACGCGGTCGCGAACAGCGCGCGCTACGACGTGTTCCAGCTCGGCGAGGCGGCGCTCGAGGGCGACGCCGCGAGGAGCCTGCGCATCCTCGAGGGCCTGCGCGCCGAAGGCGCCGAGCCGCCGCTCGTGCTGTGGGCGCTGTGCCGCGAATTGCGCGCGCTCGCCGAGGCGCGGCGCAATCCCGGCGCCGCGGGCCATGGCCGCCAGGCGGAGCGGCGCGCGGCGCTCCTGCGGCGAGCCGTGGCGCGCACGCGCGGCCAGCCGCTCGGCCCGCTGTTCCAGGCCGCCGGCCGCGTGGATCGCGAGGTCAAAGGCGTCGCGCGGGGCGATGCGTGGACCTCCCTGACGGGCCTGGTCGCGGCGCTTGCCGGGGCCGTGCCTGCGCCGCCGGCCGGCTGAATTCCGATGCGCCCATTCGGCGTGTTCGGCGGGATGTTCGATCCCATCCACTACGGGCACCTGCGCACGGCCCACGAACTTCAGGAACTGCTCGGCCTCGAGGCCGTCGCCTTCGTGCCCGCCGGCGACCCGCCGCATCGCGTTGCGCCGCTCGCCGACGCCGCGACGCGGCTCGCCATGGTCCGGGCCGCGATCGAGGGCAATCCGCGCTTCCGCGTGGACGACCGCGAGCTGCGTCGCGCCGGCCCGTCGTACACGGTCCTGACGCTCGAGGAGCTGCGCGCCGAGCGCGGCGCCCAGCCGCTCGTGCTGATCATGGGCCTCGACGCGTTCGCCGGCATCGCCGGCTGGCACCGCGCCGGCGAGCTCGTCGGCCTCGCGCACATCGTGGTGGCGGTGCGCCCGGGCGCGGCCATGCCGGAGGCGGGAATGCCGGCGGAATGGCTGCGCCGGCACGGGTGCGGCGATCCCGGCGCGCTCGCCCGGTCCCCGGCGGGCCTGGTGTACGTCAACGAGGGCACGCAGCTCGTGGCCTCGTCGAGCGCCGTGCGTGCCATCGTGGCGGCGGGCCGCGATCCCCGCTACTTGATGCCCGAGGCCGCGCGTAGGATCATCCTCGCCAGGGGCAGCTACGCCCCGCCAGGCGAACGGAAGGAATGAGCGACACGAGAGCGAAGGGAAAACGCCGCACACCCGTGACCGCACGCCCGCGCAGCCGGGCGCAGAAGACCCGGAAAGCACCTGGCAACCTGACCGACATCGCGATTGCCGCCCTCCAGGACATGAAGGCCGTCAACGTCAAGGTGCTGGACGTGCGCAAGCTCACCGACGTGGCCGACACGATGATCGTCGCGACCGGCACCTCGGATCGCCACGTCAAGTCGATCGCTGACCGCCTCGTGGAGCGCTGCCGCCGGGCGGGCCAGCGGCCGTACGGCATCGAGGGCGAGCGCGAGGGCGAGTGGGTGCTGGTGGACCTGCAGGACCTGATCGTGCACGTGATGCTGCCGCGCATCCGCGAGTTCTACGGCCTCGAGAAGCTGTGGGAAGTGCGGCCGGTCCAGCGCGCGACCACCGCCGCCTGAGCATCCCGCGTGCGCGTGCGCCTCGTCGCAGCGGGCACGCGCATGCCGCGCTGGGTGGAGGAAGGGGTCGGCGAATATGTGAAGCGCTTCGCCGGCGGCATCCGCTTCGAAATGGTCGAGATTCCGCTCGCCAGGCAGCGCGAGCGCATGCAGGCCGCGATCGCGCCGCGCGATTTCGTCGTCGCGCTCGAGGTCGACGGCCGGGCCATGACGACCGCCGAGCTCGCGCGCTGGCTGGCCGCCAGGCTGCAGGACGGGCGCGACCTGGCGATCCTCCTCGGCGGGCCCGACGGCCTCGACCCGGAGCTCTCGGCGCGCGCGGACCTTCGCTGGTCGCTGTCGCCGCTCACCTGGCCGCACGGTCTGGTGCGCATCATGGTCGTCGAGCAGCTTTATCGCGCGCACAGCCTGCTCGCGGGGCATCCCTACCATCGCGCCTGAGGCGCCGACCGGCTATCCTTGCCCGGTCAATGACTTACGACGCGATCATCCTGGCCTCGGCGTCCGAGCGGCGAAGCCGTCTGCTGGCGCAGATCGGGGTCCGCCACGAGCGGCTCGCCATGGACCTCGACGAGAGCCAGCGCGACGCCGAGCCGCCGCGCGACTACGTCCTGCGGCTCGCGTGCGCGAAGGCGGCGGCCGCCGTGCGCGCACAGGGCGCGCGTGCCGGGCATCCGGTGCTCGCGGCGGACACGGCCGTCGTGCTCGACGGGCGCGTGTACGGCAAGCCCGCGGACGAAGGCGAGTGCATCGCGATCCTGACGGCGCTCGCGGGCCGCACGCACGAGGTGCTGACCGGCATCGCGCTCGCGCATGCGGGCGCGGTGCAGACGGCGTTCAGCGCGACGCGCGTCAGCTTCCGCGCGATCGACGCCGCGGAATGCCGGCGCTACTGGACGAGCGGCGAGCCCGCAGGCAAGGCCGGCGCCTATGCCATCCAGGGCCTGGGCGCCGTATTCGTGTCGCGCATCGATGGCAGCCACTCGGGCGTCATGGGCCTGCCGCTGTTCGAGACTGCGACCTTGCTCGATGCGGCCGGCGTGCGCCGCTGGCAGCCTGTGGCATGACGCCGGCCAGGCCGGAACGGCCCCCGAACCGGCGTTGTCAAAACGGCGGGCAGGTGCCATGAAGCGCGTTGCGAGCTGGGTCAACAGGCTGGTGCGCTGGATGGCCGCGGTCACCGCGGCCGTCGCGTTGCTGATCGCCCTCGGCATCGGGGCATTCCGCATCGCCATCGACCTGCTGCCCGGCTATCAGCAGCGCATCATCGACCGCGTCCGCGAACAGACGGGCCTCACGCTGCAGTTCGACTCGGTCTACGCCCGCATCGGGCGCTACGGGCCGGAGATCGCGTTCCGCGGCGCGCGACTGCTGCCGGCCGGCGGCGACGCCCCACTCCTGAGCGCGGAGTCCGGGCGCGTGAGCCTGTCCATTCCGCGCTCGATCTGGTTCCGCCGCGTCGAGCTCGGCCGCGTGCTGCTGGTCCGGCCGCGCCTCAACTTCGTGATCCATACCGACGGCAGCATCCAGCTGGTGGGGCAGGGCGCGCTGCGCCAGGGCCCGCCGGCGGAGCGCCGCCCGATGACGCTCGACCGGCTGCCGCGCGGCCGCTTCGCGGTGCGCGACGCGACGCTCGACGTGCTCGACCTGCGCGCGCGGCAGGGCCGTTTCGAGCTGACCGGCGCGGACGTCGAGATGGTGCGTCGCGGCGGCCACGTGACGCTCGACGGGCACGTCGAGCTGCCGGAGCACCTCGGCTCCTCGATCGAGTTCCGCGCCGACGCGGAGGGCGACCTCGCGGACACGGGATCGCTGGAATGGGCCGCGGGCATCGATGCCTACGACCTCGACCTCGGGCAGTGGGCGGCGCTCCTGCCGGAGAGCTTCCTCGTCCCCGTCGCGGGCTACGGCTCGCTCGAGGCGACGGCGCGCGGCACGGGACCCACCCTCGCGACGCTGCGCATCCGGCCGCAGCTCGAGGGCCTGCAACTGCCGGGGGCGGAGACCGAGTTCACGCGCATCGCGGGCGACGTGCGCATGCGCCGCGAGGGCGACACCGTCTCCCTGCAGGCCTCGGGGCTCGAGCTGTCGCGCCCGGGTGCGCCCTGGCGCCCGACCAGCGTGGAGGCGACGTTCGTGCGGCGCGACGGGCGGCTCGCGACCGCTTCGCTGCGCGCCGACTACCTGCGCATCGAGAATATCGCCGCGTTCGCGCCGCTCCTGCCCGAGGGCGCGGTGCGCGAGCGGCTCGCGGAGCTCGCGCCGCGCGGCGAGGTGTTCGGCCTCGACCTGCGCATCGCCGATGCCGGGCCGCAGCGCCTGCCGGACATCACCGGCCGGCTGCGCTTTGCGGATGCGGGCTTCGCACCCGTCGGGCGTTCGGCAGGGATCACGGGTCTCGACGGCGCGGTCGAGGCCCGCGGAGCGGGCGGCGTCGTGAACGTCGCGACGCGCGACGGGCTCATCACCTGGCCGTTGCAGTGGCGCTCGCTCGTCGAGGTGCCGCGCGCCGACGGCCGCGTCGAGTGGAGCCGCTTCGAGAACGGCGTGAGGCTCTGGGCCGACGACGCCCGCGTGGACACCGGCCACGGCCGCGCGCAGGGGACGCTGCGCATGCTGTTGCGGCCTGGCCAGCTGCCGCTGATGAACCTCGAGGGCACGGCGAGCGACTTCGACCTGCGACAGACCTGGCGCTACCTGCAGATAGGCCGCCTGAAGCCGAAGACGGTCGCGTGGCTGGACGCCGCCTTCCGCGCGGGCCGCGTCAGCGAGGCGCGGGTGTCGATCACCGGGCCGACGAAGGGATTCCCGTACCGCGAAGGGCAGGGCCGCTTCACCGCGAGCGGGCGCGCGACGGGCATGAACCTGTTCTTTGCGGACGGCTGGCCCGAGATTCGGGCGATCGAGGCCGAATTCGCCTTCGATGGGCCTGCCATGCGCGTCACCGCCTCGCGCGGCAGCCTGGCGGGCGTCGCGCTGTCGCAGGCCGAGGTCAACAGCGGCGACCTGCGCGACGCGATCATGGCCGTGCGGGCGAGTGCGCGCGCCGATGCCGCGCGCGCGCTCCGGCTGCTGCAGGCCAGCCCGCTGGCGCCGTCGCTGGGTGCGGGCTTCGCGGATCTCGCCGGATCGGGACCGGTGACCGGCGAGCTCACGATGCTGCTGCCGGTCAAGGCGATGGAACGGCGCGTGGTCACGCTCGTGACGCAGCTGTCCGGCGTGACGCTCCGCAGCGGGCATCAGCCGGTCGAGGTCTCGGGCCTCGAGGGCGAGCTGCGCATCCGCAATCGCGAGGTCTACGCGCCCTCGCTGCGCGGCCGGCTGCTCGGCGGCCCGCTCGCGGTCTCGATCGGCACCACGGTGCAGAAGAGCGGCGACCTCGAGACGCGCCTGAATGCGGAGGGCAGCCTGCGGGGCGCGGAGCTCATGCCCGCCGCGCGCCTGCCGCTGAATGCGAACGTCACGGGCACCGCGAACTGGCGCGGGTTCCTGGCGGTGCGGCGTTCGGCGTCCGGCGAGGCGCCGGCGCGCGGGACGGCGCGCCTCAGCAGCGACCTGCGCGGGCTGTCGATCGGGTTGCCCGAGCCGTTCGACAAGGCCGTCGACGTCGCGCGGCCGCTCACGATCACCGCCAACTTCGACGGCGACGCGGGACTGCGGGTGCAGGCGCAGTTCGGCCGCGACGTCCACGCGGTGCTGCGGTGGCGGCAGAGGCCGGAGGATCCGCCGGTCGAGCGCGGCGTGGTGTCGTTCGGCACCGCCGTGCCCGGCTCGCTGCCGCGCGAGGCCGGTCTGTGGCTGCGCGGGCGGCTCGACGAGGCGAGCCTGTCGGCGCTGCTCGCGCTGCGCTGGGGCGAGCCGCGCGGCCGCCCGCTCTCCGACTGGCTCGCCGGCGCGGACCTGTCGATCCGCGACCTCGAAGTGCTGGGCTATCGCTTCGCCAACGTGGAAGGCCGGCTGCGGCCCGGCAACCGCGCCTGGGAAGTGGACGTCGCGGGCGAAACGGCCGCCGGCCACCTGACGGTTCCCTTCACGTTCCCGGGCGAGGTGCCGATGGTGCTCGACATGGAGCGCCTGCACTTCGGCCCGCGCGCGACGGCCGCGGACGGCACGGTCGCCGGTGCCGCGGCCGCGGCCGCGACGGCGGCATCCGCGGCCCAGGAACCCGATCCGCGCCAACTGCCGGCGATCCGCGTCGACGTGCGCGACTTCATGTTCGACAGGCGCAGCTTCGGCCACGTGCTGGCGGAGTTCGCGCGCGGCACCGCCGGCATGACGCTCAACCAGTTCACGATGACGCACGCGGCGTTCACCGCGACGGGGCGCGGGAGCTGGCTCGTGCGCGAACGCGGCGCCGAGTGCCGGCTCGAGTTCGAGGCCGACAGCGGCAACGTGCTCGGCTTCATGGAGGCGATGCAGCTCGGTTCACTGGTGGCCGGCCGCCAGGGGCGCGTGACGGCGAGTCTCCGCTGGCCCGGTCCGCCCGAGACGAGCGCCATCGAGCGCCTCTCGGGCCGGCTCGAGATCTCGGCGCGCGACGGCCGGCTGACCTCGGTCGAGCCGGGCGCCGGGCGCGTGTTCGGGCTCATGAGCCTCGCGCACCTGCCGCGGCGCCTCGCGCTCGATTTCGGCGATCTCACGGGCGAAGGCCTGTCCTTCGACACGATGACCGGGACCTTCCAGCTGACGGATGGCGAGGCGTACACGGACAACCTGACGCTGCGCGGCTCGGCCGCCGAGATCGGCCTCGCGGGCCGCACCAGCCTCAGGCACCGCACCTACGACCAGACCGCGGTGGTGACCGGCCAGCTCGGCGCGTCGCTCGGCGTCGCCGGCGCGCTCGCCGGCGGCCCTGCGGTCGGGGCGGCGCTGCTCCTGTTCTCGCAGATCTTCAAGGAGCCCCTCAAGGGCGCCACGCGTGGCTACTACCGGATCACGGGCTCCTGGGACGATCCGCAGGTGAAGCGGGTGGACGCGCGCGAAGTCAAGGACAGCCGGCAGGCCGGCTCGACTCCCGCGGAGGCCGCGAACGGGCCCGCCACCGGTCCGGACGGCGCGCCGGTGCCGCCATGAGCGCGCCCGTCGTCGCCGCCGTGCAGATGACCTCGGTCGCGGACGTCGCGCGAAACCTGGAGACGGCGCGGCGCCTGCTCGCGCGCGCGCGGGAGGGCGGTGCCTGCCTCGCGGTGCTGCCGGAGAACTTCTGTTTCATGGGCCGCACCGAGGCCGAGCGGCGCGCGATCGTCGAAGCGGACGGCGAGGGACCGGTGCAGCGCGCGATGGCGGACTGCGCGCGCGAGCTCGGGCTCTGGATCGTGGCCGGCACGCAGCCGATCGAGGTGCCCGGGGACGCGCGGCCGGCGAATGCCTGCATCGTCTACGATGCCGCCGGCCGGCGCGCCGCGCGCTACGACAAGATCCACCTGTTCGACGTGGACCTGCCGGACGGCCGCGAGAATTACCGCGAGTCCGCGCACGCGGCGCCCGGTGCGAAGCCGGTCACGGTCGCGACGCCCGCGGGCCGGGTCGGCCTGTCCGTGTGCTACGATCTGCGCTTCCCCGAACTGTACCGGACGCTGGTCTCCGAGGGAGCCGAGATCCTGACCGTGCCATCCGCATTCACCGGCCCGACCGGGCGCGCGCACTGGGAGATCCTGCTGCGGGCGCGCGCCATCGAAAACCTCTCCTTCGTCATCGCCGCGGCCCAGAGCGGCATCCACGACAGCAACCGCGAGACCTACGGCGACAGCCTGGTCGCCGACTACTGGGGCCGCGTGCTCGCGCGCCTGCCGCGCGGCAGCGGCGTCGTGCTGGCGGCGCTCGACCGCGACGGCCAGCAGGATGCGCGCCGGGAGTTCCCGTCGCTGCAGCACCGGAGGATGGGCTGAGCATGGACGCCCTGCCGATCGCGCGCGAGCGCATCCTGGCGCCGTCGGGCCTCGACGAGCGCCGGCTCGAGCAGGCGCTCGGCTCGCTCTTGGGCGCCGCCGTGGACGCGGGCGACCTCTACTTCCAGCTTGTGCGCGAGGAGCATTGGGTGCTCGAGGACGGCATCGTCAAGGAGGGCAGCCACAGCATCGAGCAGGGCGTCGGCGTGCGCGCGATGGCGGGAGAGCGCACCGGCTTCGCCTATTCGGACGAGGTCGTCCCGGCCGCGCTCGCCGAGGCCGCGCGCGCGGCGCGCGCCATCGCGCGCGAGGGCGGCGCCGGCCGCGTGCAGGCCTGGAAGGCGACCGCGGCGCATCGTCTCTACCTGCCCGACGACCCGATCGCCTCGCTCCCGGACGCCGGCAAGGTGGCGCTGCTCAACGAGCTCGACCGCCACGCGCGTGCGCTCGATCCGCGCGTGAAGCAGGTGGTCGCGACGCTCGCGGCGGTGCACGAGGTCGTGCTCGTCGCTGCGAGCGACGGCACGCTCGCCGCCGACGTGCGGCCGCTCGTGCGCATGAATGTCTCGGTGATCGTGGAACAGGACGGCCGGCGCGAGCAGGGCTATGCCGGCGCCGGCGGCCGGCACTCGCTCGGCGAGTTCATCGCCGCCGGCCGGCCCCTGACGCTCGCGCGCGAGGCCGTCCGCCAGGCGACGGTGAACCTGGACGCGGTGCCGGCGCCCGCCGGCACGATGACGGTCGTGCTCGGCCCGGGCTGGCCCGGCGTGCTGCTGCACGAGGCCGTGGGCCACGGCCTCGAGGGCGACTTCAACCGTCGCGGCACCTCGGCTTTCTCGGGCCGCATCGGCGAGCGCGTGGCCTCACCGCTGTGCACGGTGGTGGACGACGGCACGATCGCCGCCCGGCGTGGCTCGCTCAACGTCGACGACGAGGGCACGCCGACCTCGTGCACGACGCTGATCGAGAATGGCGTGCTGAAGGGCTACCTGCAGGACAAGCTGAACGCGCGCCTGATGGGCATGGCCCCGACCGGCAACGGGCGCCGCGAGTCCTTCGCGCACGTGACGCTGCCGCGCATGACGAACACCTACATGCTGCCGGGTCCGCACGAGCCACAGGAGATCATCCGCTCGGTGAAGAAAGGGCTCTATGCCGTCAATTTCGGCGGCGGCCAGGTGGACATCACCTCGGGCAAGTTCGTGTTCTCCGCGAGCGAGGCCTACCTGATCGAGGACGGCAGGGTCACGGCGCCCGTGAAGGGCGCGACGCTCGTCGGCAACGGCCCGGACGTGCTGACGCGCGTCAGCATGGTCGGCAACGACCTCACGCTGGACGACGGCATCGGCAGCTGCGGCAAGGACGGCCAGACCGTGCCGGTCGGCGTGGGCCAGCCGACGCTGCGCGTGGACGCGCTCACCGTCGGCGGCACGGCCTGATGCGCATCGCCCGCACGGTGTACGAGGCGCTGCCCTGGGCGTACATGGTCCTGGGCGTCGCGGCGATCGCCGCGTCCTATCTCTGGCGCGAGCCGCTCTGGACCGAGGCGCTCGCCGTGTCAGGCCTCGCCGTGGTCGTGGTGGGGCTGGTGCTGGTGCTGCGCCGGCGCGATTACCGGATCCAGCAGCGGCGCTATGGCGCCGAACTCGAGGACGACGAGTAGCTCAGGCGGCGCCGGCGGCCGCCTCGTCGTCTTCCTCCGCCTCGCCGTCGTCCGCAATGATGCGGTGGTCCCCCGTGGGATCCTGCGTCGCGTGCGCGCGCGTCCGCGCCGCGCGCTCGTCGAGGTACATGATCTCGTGCTTGCCGAGCACGATGACGTCGCCGTCGTTCAGGTGGTGCCTGCGCACGCGCTTGGACTTGACGTAGACGCCGTTCGTGCTGTTGAGGTCCTCGAGCACGCTGCCTTCGGCGGTGGTCGTGATCTGGCAGTGGTGGCGGCTGATGAACTTGCTGTCGATCTGCAGGTCGTTGTCGACGGTGCGGCCGACGATGAGGCGCCCGAGCCGCAGCGGCCGCTCCTCGATGTGCTCGCCCGCGTGCGCGATGATGATGCGTGCGAGCACCGTTTCCGGCCCGATGACCGGCGAGGGCGCCGGCGCCTGCGCCGCCGCCGCGGCGCGCAGGCGGTTGGTGCGCGCGGCGAACTCGACCCACTGCAGTTCCTCGATCGCGGCCTTCAGCTCCGGCACGCCGATCTGGCCGCGCTCGAGCGCGTAGGCGCCCATCAGCGCCGTGTCGCAGATCGTGTTGATGAGGCGCGGCACGCCGCCTGTGTAGCGGTAGATGACGGGGTAGGTGTCCTCGGTGAAGATCTGCCGGCCGTGCGAGCCCGCGACCTCGAGCCGGTGCAGCACGTAGGCCTGCGTGTCCTCGGGCGAGAGCGCCGTCAGGTGGAAACGCAGCCGCACGCGTTGCACGAGCTGCACCATCTCCGCGGAGTCCAGCTTCTCGTTCAGCTCGGGCTGCCCGCAGAGGATGATGCGCAGCACCTTTTCCTTGGTCGTCTCGACGCCGGACAGCAGGCGGATCTCCTCGAGCACGCGGTTTGACAGGTTCTGCGCCTCGTCCACGATCAGGAGCACCTTGCGCCCGGCGGCGTACTGCTCGACCAGGAACTGGTTGAGCGTGGCGAGCAGCTCCGCCTTGCGCATCTTGAACGGCTGGAACCCGAACTGGACCAGCACCGCCTGCAGGAACTCGATCGGCGACACCTGCGTCTGCGCGACCTGCGCGACGACCACGTCCTTCTCGAGCTCGCGCAGGAAGGTCTCGATCAGCGTCGTCTTGCCGGAGCCGATCTCGCCCGTGATGACCACGAAGCCGTCCGTGAACCAGATGGTCGATTCCATGTACGCCTTGGCGCGCGCATGGTGCTTCGACAGGTACAGGAACGCCGGGTCCGGGCTCAGCCGGAAGGGCAGTTCGGTCAGCTGGAAGTGCTCGAGGTACATCGGACCGATTAGGCTAGCACAGGGCCCGGAGTGGACGCGGAATGGCGCGCCAGGCGCCGCAGCTGCACGGCCCGCAGGTCACGGGCGGCGCGGGAAGCGCCGACAAAAGTCAGGTGGCCGAGCTTGCGGCCGGGGCGCGCGCTCTTGCCGTAGTCGTGCAGGTGCACGCCGGGCAGCGCCGCCACGCGCGCGCGCGGCGGCATGTGCCCGATCAGGTTGACCATCACGGCGTGGCCTCGCGGGCGCGTGCTGCCGAGCGGCAGGCCCGCGATCGCGCGAACGTGGTTCTCGAACTGGCTGGTTTCCGCGCCCTCGATCGTCCAATGGCCCGAGTTGTGAACCCGCGGCGCCATCTCGTTGGCGATCAGTGCGCCGCGTTCGACGAAGAACTCGACGCACAGCACGCCCCGGTAGCCGAGCGCCAGCATCAGCCGGCGCAGGTACCGCTCCGCGGCGCGCTGCAGCGCCCGGCTTCTGAATGGCGCGCGGGTCATGGCGAGGATGCCGCCCTCGTGCAGGTTCTCCGCGAGCGGGTAGAAAGCCATGCGGCCCGCGCGGTCGCGCGCGCCGACCAGGGACACCTCGCGCGTGAAGTCCACGAACCGCTCGTAGACGAGCGGCTGGCCCCGCAGCCGCCGCCAGGCGGATTCGGCCTCGCCCGCGTGGCGGATGCGCGCCTGGCCCTTGCCGTCGTAGCCGAGCCGGCGTGTCTTCAGGATGCCGGGCACGCCGAGCCCGCCGATCGCGCGCAGCAGCCCCGGGAAATCGGCGACCGGCGCACAGGGCACGGACGGGATGCCGAGCCTGCGGAACAGCCTCTTCTCGGACACGCGGTCCTGGCCGGTCTCGAGCGCGCGCGGCGGCGGCCAGACCGGCGCGAGGCGCGCGACCGCGCGCGCGGAGGCGACCGGTACGTTCTCCCAGTCGAAGGTGACGACGTCGACGCTGCGCGCGAAACGCCGGAGCCGCGGCAGGTCGTCGAACTCGCCGACGGCGAGGTCCGCGACCGCCGCGCCCGGCACGTCGGCGCGCCGGTCGTACATCGTGAAGGTCATCCCGAGCGGGATGCCGGACATCGCCATCATCCGGCCGAGCTGGCCGGCGCCGATGATGCCGATGCGCATGGGTCAGTGCTGCGCCGGATCCGGCTTCGCCAGGACCTCGGCGGTCTGGCGCTCGCGGAAGGCACGCAGCGCATCGCGCAGCGGCGGGTGGCGCCCGGCGAGGATCGCGGCCGCGAGCAGCGCCGCGTTCTTGGCGCCGGCTTCGCCGATCGCGACCGTCGCGACCGGGACGCCGGCCGGCATCTGCGCGATCGAGAGCAGCGAATCGAGCCCGTTCAGCGCCTTCGACTGGATCGGCACGCCGATGACGGGCAGGAGCGTTTTCGCGGCCGTCATCCCCGGCAGGTGCGCCGCGCCCCCGGCGCCGGCGATCAGCACCTCGATGCCGCGCGCATCGGCACCCGCGGCGTATTCATAGAGCAGGTCGGGCGTACGGTGCGCGGAGACGATGCGCGTCTCGTAGGGCACGGAAAGCGCGGCGAGCAGGTCGGCCGCGTGGCGCATCGTGTCCCAGTCGGATGACGACCCCATGATGATGCCGACCAGCGGTTTCATCGCGAAAGTCTAGCACGGGGCTCCGGGTGGGGCCCCATAAGTCATTGATTCAGAATAAATTCCCCCGCGCCGACAGGGAGTAGTGCGGCGCGGGGGGATGCCCGAAGATCAGGGGATGCTTGATACGCAGGGCAACGGATGCAGGCTAACGCTGCCCGCGCACGTTGCCACGAGGCGGCTGTCTCCGGCCGGCGACAGCGCACTCAGACGTACTGCTGCACGAAACGGAACAGCTCGCGCCGTGCGCCGCCGGAGCGGCCGGCGGAGCGTTCCGACGCCGCGGCAGCCACCAGCGCCCGCAGGCGCACGCCGTCGACGGCCGTGAACTCGGCCTGGAACTCCGCGATGGCCGCGGGACCGCGGGCCGCCAGGTCGTCGCGCCATCGTTCCGCGCGCTTGAAGCGGGCGGCGGCGAGGCGTGCCTTCGCGGAGGCGGATTCGAGTGCCGCGCGCATCGGCGCCGGGTCCACGCCGCGCAACAGCTTGCCGACGTACAGGCGCTGGCGGAGCTTCGCGCCGTGGCTCGTGATGCGGCGGGCGAGGGCGATCGCATCGGCCAGTTTCTCCGGCAGGTCGAGGCCCGCGAGCGCTTCCTCCGGGGCCCCGATCAGGCGGTCGGCGAGGTCCTGGAGGGCGTGGGCCTGGCGCTTCAGCTCGGTCTTGGTGGGGGGTGGCGGCTCCCCGGGAAGCTGGCGGCGGCGCATCGCGACGATGCTAGCATGCATGGTTTGATATGACGGACGCTCCCCGACAGGACCAGGCCGGGCTCGAGAAGGTCGTCGAGCAGGCGATTTCGCTGGCGCGACGCAAGGGCGCCACCGCGGCCGAGGCCGCCGTCGGCGTGTCGGCGGGGCTGTCAGTCACGGTGCGGCTCGGCGAGGTCGAGACGCTCGAATACCAGCGCGATCGCAGCCTCGGCGTGACCGTCTACGTCGGCCAGCGCAAGGGCTCCGCCAGCACCGCCAACCTCACCGCCGCCGCGGTCGAGGAGACCGTGGCCAAGGCACTGTCGATCGCGAGCTTCACGACCGACGACGCCTTTGCCGGCCTGCCCGACGCGCAGCTGATGGCGCGCGAACTGCCGGACCTCGAACTCAGCCATCCCTGGGACATCGACGCGCCGGCCGCGATCGGCCTCGCCCAGCGCTGCGAGCACGCCGCGCTGGCGCTCGATCCGCGCATCAAGAACTCGGAGGGCGCCTCGGTCGCCTCGCACCGCCGGCTCTCCGTGTTCGGCAACAGCCACGGCTTCGTCGGCGGCTATCCGTCCACGGCGCACAGCGTGAGCTGCGTGGTGCTCGGGCAGCAGGACGGCGACATGCAGCGCGACTACTGGTACACCGCGGCGCGCGACTGGCGCACGCTCGAGGACGTCGAGGAAGTCGGGCGCCGGGCGGCGCGCAAGGCGCTCGGGCGGCTGGGCGCGGGCAAGCTGCCGACTCGCAAGGCACCGGTGCTGTTTGCGCCGGAACTGGCGCGCGGACTGGTCGGGCATTTCGTCGGTGCGATCGGCGGCGCCGCGCAATACCGGCGCGCCAGCTTCCTGCTGGACGCCGCGGGGCAGCAGGTGTTTCCCGAGGCGATCTCGCTGGTCGAGCGGCCGCACCTGCGCGGGGCCTTCGGCTCCGCGCCCTTCGACAGCGAGGGCGTCGCCACGCGCGACCGCGAGCTGGTGGTGCGCGGCGTGCTGGACGGCTACCTGCTGGACGCCTATTCCGCGCGCAAGCTCGGGCTCGCCACCACCGGCAATGCCGGCGGCGTCCACAACCTGATCGTGCAGGGCCACATGCTCGACCCGAAGACCCTGCTGGCGAGGCTCGGCACCGGGCTCCTGGTGACCGAGATGATGGGGCAGGGCGTGAACCCGGTGACCGGCGACTACTCGCGCGGCGCCGCCGGCTTCTGGGTCGAGGGCGGCGAGGTCGCGCAGCCGGTGCACGAGATCACGGTCGCCGGCGACCTGCGCGCGATGTACCGCGGCATCGTCGCGATCGGCGACGACGTGGACCGCCGCGGCGCGATCCACTGCGGATCGCTGCTGATCGACGAGATGACGATCGCCGGCGACTAGGTCGCCGTCGCCGGCGCCGGGTCCGGGCGCGCGGCGAGCTCGCGCAGCGTGGTGACCCCGAGCCGCTCGCCGATCGCGGCATCCACCGACTGCGCGATGGCATCCGCAGCGGGCTCGGTGCGGGCGCGCCACAGGAGCCAGGTCTCGTACTGGCGCTCGTCGCGCACCGCGTTCAGCACGTCGGTCAGCGCGATCGCCTCGAGGTCGCGGGCCGGCAGCACGTCCTCTTCGTCGGTGAGCGTGACGAGGCCGCCCTTTTCGAGCGAATCGATGACCCCCGCGAGCGCCGAGCCCGGGATCAGGAGATGTTCCGCCAGCGCCCGCAGCCGCCAGGGCGCATGGCCGCTGACGAAGCGGCGCGCGACCAAGAGCATCACCGAGAGCGCGAGGCGCTCGCGCAGGCAGCTGGTCAGGCGCACCGGCGCCTGGCCGGCGCGCAGGTAGCGCGGATTCTGCACGTAGAACGAGAGCTGCGCGCCGATCAGCAGGATCAGCCAGCTCAGGTAGATCCAGA
>DATBLN010000117.1:0-5964 GCA_036555345.1 Steroidobacteraceae bacterium | reverse complement strand
CGGATACGAGGAAAGGCGCCGACCCCGGCACCGTCGCGCACCTCCTCGCGCCGGGCGCCGCGGCGCCCGAGCCAGGCGAGCCACTCGCGCTCGAACTCGACTGGGACCGCCGCTACAAGCTCATGCGCCTGCACACCGCGCTGCACGTGATGTCCTGCGTGGTGGTCGCGCCCGTCACCGGCGGCAACATCGCGCCCGACAAGGCGCGGCTCGACTTCGACATCGACATGAACCTGCTGAACGCGGAGCGCATCGAGCAGGGCACCAACGCGATCATCGCGCGCGGCATCGCCACCGAGACGGTCTGGATCACGGACGAGGAGCTCGACGCGCGCCCGGAGCTCGTCAAGACCATGAGCGTGCAGCCGCCGCGCGGCGCGGGGCGCGTGCGGCTGCTCAATATCCCCGGCGTCGACCTGCAGCCCTGCGGCGGCACGCACGTCGCGAACATCGCCGAGATCGGCGGCATCCGCGTGCTGAAGATCCGGAGCGAAGGGAAGAAGAACCGGCGCGTGGAGATCGCGCTGGCCTGAAGCGCGCGCGTCCTGTTGCCCCGCGTGGGAAGAAAGGGACGCGTCCCATTTACTTCAGCAAAGGGACGCGTCCCCTTTACTTCAGCCGCTCCCGCATCACCCGCGCGATCAGCCAAAGGCTGATCCCCGCCTGCAGCCACACGCTCGCGACCGAGAGGTACCAGACATGGTCGATCGCGAGCCACGGCTGCGCCGAGAGCCACACCGCCGGCAGCATGAACGTCAGGATGCGCGAGGCGCTCGAGGCGAGCGCCGGCAGCGTGTGGCCGAGGCCCTGGAACACGCCGGAGCAGGTGAAGATGATCGCCTGCGCGGCAAAGTTCCAGGAGATGAGCCGCAGGAAATGCGAGGCGACCTCGATCACCTGCGGCTCGCCCGTGAATCCGCGCACCAGCCACTCCGGCCGCCACTGGCAGAGCAGCGTCACCACGACCATGATGCCGACGCTCATCGTCGCCGACGAGCGCAGCGTCTCGCGCACGCGCGCGTTCAGCTTCGCGCCGTAGTTCTGCCCGGCGATCGGTCCGGTGGCGAAGGCGATCGCCATCGCCGGCAGGAAGATCGCCTGCATGAGCCGGCTGCCGACGCCGAAGCCCGCCTGCGCCGCGGCGCCGAAGTCGCGGATCACCCAGTAGATCACGACCATGAACAGGAACATCAGCGCGAACTCGCCGCCGGCGGGCGCGCCGACGTTCACCATGCGCGCCCAGATGTCGCTCCGCGGGCGCCACAGAGCCTTGCGGAAGTGCACGTATTTCTCGAATCTGCGGAAGTAGCCAGTCAGCATCAGCGTGCCCGCCGCGACCGCGATCGTGGAGGCGAGCCCCGCGCCCGCGACACCGAGCGGCCGGCCGGTGCCGATGCCCGCGATCAGCACCGGCGCGAGCAACGCGTTGATGAGCACCGTCGCGACCTGCACGATCATCGTCGGCTGCACGACGCCCGTGCCACGCAGGCCCGACATCATCACCATGTTGACGTACTGCAGCGCGAGGCCGGGCAGGAACCAGTGCAGGTAGGTGGCGCCCGCGGCCATGGTCGCCGCGTCGGCGCCCACCACGCTCATGTACCAGCGCGTGGTCGCATAGCCGGCGATGAGCGTGGCGACACCGCACATCACGCCGAGCGCCATGCCCTGGTTGAAGACGAGGTGGGCGTCCTCCGGGTCTTTGCGCCCGACCGCCTGCGAGATCAGCGCCATCGCGCCGACGCCGAGCGCCTGCGTGAAGGCCATGACGACGAACATCGCGATGCCCGCGGCGCCAACCCCGGCGAGCGCGGCGTCGCCGAGCTGCGCGACGAAGTACAGGTCGATCAGGAGATAGAGGGTCTGCGCCAGCATGCCGGCCGCGATCGGCGCGGCCATGGTCAGCAGGTGTCCGGGAATGGGGCCTTGGGTGAGATCGCGCATGCGCAGTCCGACGGGAGTAAGATCGTACACGACCGCCCGGCCGGGCGGCCGCAAGACAAAGAGAAACCAGGGGTACCAAACGTGAACATCCTGAAGTCAGCTGCCATCGTGGCGGTCGGCCTGCTCGCGCTCGCCGGTTGCCAGAAGGCGACCGTGGACACCGCGGCGGAAATGGACGCCATCAAGGCCGTCAACAAGGCCTGGAACGACCACTATGCGGCCGGCGACGCCGGCGCGGTTGTCGCGCTGTACGCCGACGACGCCGTCGTGCTGGCGCCGGGCTACGCCACCGCGTCGGGCCGCGATGCCATCCGCACCCTCATCGAGACCGACGTTGCGGGCAGCAAGGCCGCGGGCGTCAGCCTCAACATCTCGCCCGACAGCACCGTGGAGATGTCCGGCGACGTCGCGTGGCAGACGGGAACCTTCACGGTCACCGACGCCAGCGGCGCGACGGTCGACACCGGCAAGTTCCTGTCGGTGCTGCGCAAGAAGGACGGCAAGTGGTCGCTGATCCGCGACGCGTGGAACAGCGACACGCCGCCGGCACCGGCGCCGGCGGCCGAGCCGGCAGCGGAAGCGCCAGCCGCGTGATCCAAAGGGGACGCTTCCCGATAAAGGGGACGCGTCCATTTAGATAAATGGACGCGTCCCCTTTATCGGGAAGCGTCCCCTTTATCAGAACTTCCAGAGGATCCCGAGCGACGGGATCAGGGGAAGCGAGCCGCGCGCCTGCACGTCGAGGAACACCTCTTCCTCCTCGTCCTCGACCTGGTACTCGACGCAGCATTCGTTGTTGCGCTTCAGCAGGTTGTTGGCCTCGACGAAGGCCGTCAGCTCGCCCGCCGATCCGAGGTCGAAGCGGCGCGCGACGCGCAGGTCGATGCGCAGGTAGTCGGCGATGCGCGAGCCATTGCGCGTCGCTGCCGTGACCAGCGGAAACGGATCGAGCGTGAGCAGCTCGACTTCGGTCGTCGGCCAGCCCTGGTGCCAGGTCGCCCCGAGGGAGGCTTCCCAGCGATCGTTACGCCAGTGGAGCCCGGCGCTCGCGTAGCCGCGCTGGTCCCAGCTGCGCCGCAGCCACTCGCCGCCCACGCGGTCGCGCACGCGCGAATGCGTGTAGCTGAGCCAGCCTGAGAGCTCCCCGGCATCGTAGGTCAGCGACACTTCGGCCCCTTCCGCCCGCGCCGCGTCCGGCGCGATGTAGATCCGGTCCGGCTTGAGTTCCGGCAATACCACCAGCGTGTTCAGCAGGTTCTCGTGCCGCGCCAGCGGACGGTCGTAGTCCTTGCGGTAGACCTCGGCCCGCAGCGTCAGCGCCGGCGTCAGGTCGTGCTCGAGGCTCGCGACATGATGGGTCGCGCGCTGCGCGCGTTGGAAGCGGGTCTCGCCGTCCGGGACCTGCAGCTCGTTGATGGCCTGGGCCTGGAAGTAGCGCCCCCAGCCCAGGCGCAGGCGCGTCGCCTGCGTCGGCCGCCACATCAGCATCGCGCGCGGGCTCCACTGCGATCCGTCCTGGTCGGCCAGCGATTCGGTGTCCCAGCGCAGGCCGAGGTCGGCGGCGAACGCGGGCGCCGGCTCGAAGCGCCAGTTCAGGTAGGCGGCGGACTGGTGGCCGGACGGCCTGCGCCTGATGTTGCGCGTGCGCGATTCCTCCGTCGAGGCGCCGGGCGTCAGGAACAGCAGCTCGAACTCCGCCTCGTCGGCGTAGAGGTAGCGCCCGCTCTGCTGGCGCCACTCCGCGCCGGCCTGAAGCAGCGAGCGTGAACCCATGCGCCACCAGCCGTCCGCCTGCAGCGAATGGATCGTGAAGCGGCGCTCGTCGGCGAGCGTCCCGCTCGCGACGCCCGGGAGCTCCGCGCTGCCGCTGCGCTCGCTCTCGAGCTCGGTGCGCGCGGCGAGCACGCGCCCGCCGCGGCCGTCGGGCTCGCCGAGGTCCAGTCGCAGCCAGTAATACGCGTCACGATACTCCGCGCGTGCCTCCTCCTCCTGGTCGCTGTCGAAGGCCGTGATGCGATCGTCGAACACGAGCGCGTTCGCGGAGACCGCGAGCCAGTCGTTGAGCCGGCGGCCGGCGTGCGCATAGAGATCGTGATAGTCGGGCTCGCCGAGCGTCGAGTTCGCGAGGTCGAAGAAGAGGTCCATGTTGCCGCGCCGGGCGGCGACGGCCCAGTCGCCCGCGCCGTCGGCGAAGCCGCCGTCGAGGGCGATGCCCGCCGTGAGCAGCGAGACGGTCGCCTGGCCCTGCGGCCGCGTGCCCGGCAGCCGCGGCGCCATGTCCACCACGCCGCTGCTGCGGTCGCCGAAGCTCACCGGGAAGCCACCGGTGTACACGCGGATGTCGCTGACGATCCCCGGGTCGATGCTGCTGAAGACCCCGAGGAAATCCTTCAGGTGGTACGGGTTGTACAGGCGCAGGTCGTCGAAGCGGAACAGTGTCTCGTTGTCGGCGCCGCCGCGCAGGTGCACGCGGCTCGAGAAGTCCTGGCGCGCGACGCCCGGCAGGCGCGCGACCGCGCGCACCGGGTCCTCGCCGATGTCCGGCAGCATCTCGAGCTGGGTCGCCGTGAGCACCGCCGCCGCGACCGGCGGCTCGTTTCCCAGCAGATAGTGGCTGGCGCTCACGACCACCGCGTCGAGCGGCGCCGGCAGCGGGCGATGCGCGGCGCCCGGCACCGCCTGCCGCGGCGCGCGCGACGTGTCCCGCACCAGCACCAGCACGCCTCCGGGTCCTTCGCGGACGAGGATGCCGTGCGGCGCGAGGATCTCGGCGAGCAGCGCGCGCGGGTCGCTCGAGCGCGGTTCCGCGGCGACGCGCATCCAGGGCTTGACCAGGTCGCTGCTGTAGAGGAACTCGAGCCCGCCCGCGCGCAACTCCTCGAGCACGTCCGCGAGCGGCGCGCCCCGGTGCGCGGCGGCCTCGGCGGTGCCCGCGAGGCAGACCAGCAGCCACGACAGCTTGTTCACGGCTCCGCCGGTGTTGCGCTCCTGGCGCGGATCTCCATTGTATCGCCGTCGAGCGCGTACTCGAGGTCGGTCGTCGCGAGCATGGCGTCCAGCGCCGAGAGCGGCGGCAGGTGGCGGATGTTGCCGTGCAGGATGACGGTCGTGGCGCGCTGCTCGACGGCGGCCGATGCGTAGCGCAGGCGCCGGCCCGTCTCGCGCGCGACCCAGGCGATCAGCTCCGCCGCCGGCTTGCCGTCCACGTCGGGCGTCGGCGCGATCGCCTCCGTCCACTGCCAGGCCGCATCCGTCGCCGGGATCCGGGAACGCGTGATGCCGCCCAGCGCGTCGATCTCGAGCTGCTCGCCGGCGGCGCCGCCGAGCGTCTGCCCGGCGCGGTCGATCTCGACGGAACCCTCGCGCACGCGCAGCCGCAGCGCGCCCGAGGCCACGCGCAGCTCGAACTGCGTGCCGACGTCGCGCACGGTGCCGGCGGGCGTCTCGATACGATAGCCGGTTCCGACGCTGCCCCGGTGATCCAGGTAGACGGTCCCGCCGCTCAGGTAGAGCCGGCCGGGCTCGTCCAGCATGATCTCGGTCGCCGGCGCGAGCCGCAGCGACGCTCCGCCCGCGAGCACGAGCCCGGCATGCGCGCCCGCGAGGGTGCGCAGCTTCATGCCGCGCGTCAGGGGCGCGGCGGACTCGCCGACCGGCTGCCAGACGTCGCCCGTCGCGCGCTCCACCCCGCCGATCGCGCGTTCGATGCGCGCAAGCTCCTCGCGCCCGGCGCCCGGCGGCGTCCACTGCAGCATCAGCGCGACCGCGAGCACGAGCACCGCCGCCGCGCCCGCCCACAGCATCCACAGGCTCTCGCGCCGGCGTGCGGTCCTGGCGCGAAACGCCTCATTCGCCGCCGCGAACACCTGCCGGTATGCGTCCTCCGGCGGCTCCACGCGGCGGCCGGCCGTGCGGATCAGCGACTCCACGAGGTCCTGCGACTTGTCCATGCGGTTCATCCGGGTTGGGTCTCGAGCGGCGTGGCCAGTTCCTGCGCCGCGCCGGCCAGCTCGACGATGG
>DATBLN010000112.1:0-16097 GCA_036555345.1 Steroidobacteraceae bacterium | reverse complement strand
GCTGCTCCTCGTCGAGCTCGTCCCAGGCGATGCCCGGCGCCGTGTCCTGATCCGCGGCCGGCGGCGGTTCCTGCGCCTGCGCGGGCGCGAATCCGAGCGCGAGCCACACCGCGACAATCCCAGCGAATCTATTCATGGCCTTCATCCTTCGAAGCCTCTTGCTCGGCGCGCTCGAGCTGCTTCCCGCCCTTGCGCGACTCGATGTAATCCGCGAACTGCTCGTCCTCCGCACCCATCTCCGCCAGGAACTCCAGGAACTCCGGGTCCGGCGGCGGGGGCGGCGTCTCCGCCGCCGTGGCCGACCAGGCCACCAGGCACGCGGCGATCCAGGCGGGACGCATCGTCTCAGCCCACGTCGCCGGCCGCCTGTTCGGCCGCCCAGGCATAGAAATCGCCGTCCTCCTCGAACATGTCGAGTTCATCGGCGCCCGCGACCAGGTCGAGGTCCTCGAACGCGGCGAGCGCAGGCTCCGCGGGCGGCGCCGCCCGCTCGCCCTGCCACAGCATCACGCCGATGATCGCGGCGGCGGCCGCGGCCCCTGCCGGGATCCAGGTCGCGGACCAGCGCGGGCGCCGGTGCCGCAGCTCCTCGAGCGCCCGCGCGCGCGAGCGCGCGAGGCGCGAGCGCGTCGCGCCGGGCAGCGACTCGACGCTCGCGTCGAAAGCCGCGCGGCTCTTCCGTTCCAGTTCCTGCATGCGGTCGTTCATTTCGTTTCCCCCAACACTTCCTGCAAGGCCTGCAACGCGCGGAAGTAGTGCGTCTTGACGCTGCCTTCCGAGCAACCCATCGCGATCGCCGTCTGCGCCACGTCCATGCCTTCGAAGTTCCGCAGCAGGAACGCCTCGCGCTGCCGGCTGCTCAGTCCCGCGAGCACCCCTTCGATGCGCGCGAGCAACTCCTCGCCCTCGAGCACCGCGTCCGGCGCGCCGTCCGGGTCCGGCGCGGACTCGAGCGGATCGGCCGCCTCGTCCCCGGCGTCGCCGGCGGGCCACCAGGCCATCACGGCGCGGCGCACCTTCTCGCGGCGCTGCGTGTCCGTGATGCGGTTCCGCAGGATCCGGTAGAACAGCGGCCGCCACTGCTCCGGCGGATGCCCCGCGTAGTTCCGCACCAGGCGGATCATGGCGTCCTGCACCGCGTCCTGTGCCTCCGCGTGGTCGCGCAACGCAAGCTGCGCAATGCGAAACGCGCGCCGCTCGATGCCGGCCAGGAACCGCTCCAGTGCGCGCCCCGAATCCAGTGCCGCCTCCCGCATCGCCCGCCGCCCGCCGGCCAGCGCCGCGGGCGCGGGAAGCGTAGCAGAGCGGGTCAAGGACTCTTCCGGCATCGGCGCGAGACTCCTGACCCCGCCACGGTGATATAACGTCCATGCCCGGGCGGCCGTTGACGACGACGGTCGCCTTTTCCTAACCCGTTGATATCCGAAGGTATTTTGACAGACGATTCGCCGATCCTGCAGGTCGTTTTCGACACGCCGCTCAGGCATTCCTTCGACTACCTGCCGCCCGCGGGCGAGCCCCTCCCGCGGCCCGGGATGCGCGTGCGCGCGCCGCTCGGTGGGCGGCGCGCGATCGGCGTGGTGACCGGCGTCGCGGCGGAAAGCGCGTTGCCACGCAGGGGGCTCAAGCGCCTGCAGGGCGCGCTCGGCGAGGAACCGCTCTGGGACGAGGCGACGTGGGGCCTGCTGCTCTGGGCCGCCGACTACTATCACCACCCGCCCGGCGAGGTGCTGTTCGCCGCGATGCCGAAGCTGCTGCGCCGGGGCGCGCGCGCGCGCGCGGATGAGACGGTGTGGCGCCCTTCCGCAAGCGGGCTCGCGGAACCGGGCGCCGCGCGCCTCGGCGCGCGCCAGCGCGAGCTCTTCGCGTTGATGGGCCGGGATGGCGCGAGCGCGGACGCCATCTCCGCCGCCGGCCTCACCGATGCGCTGAAGTCGCTGCTGCGCCGCGGGTGGGTCGAGTCCTTCGAGCGCGCGGAAGCCGCGCCGCCCGCTGGCAGCGGCCGCGCGGGACCTCCGCTCACGCCGGCGCAGGCCGCAGCCTGCGAGGCGATCGGCGCGTCGCTCGGGCGCTACGGCGCCTTCCTGCTGCATGGCGTCACCGGCAGCGGCAAGACGGAGGTGTACCTGCGGCTCATCTCGCGGGCGCTCGAGGCCGGGCGCGGCGCGCTCGTGCTCGTGCCCGAGATCGCGCTCACGCCGCAGCTGGTCGCGCGCTTCCGCGAACGGCTCCCGGTGCCGGTGGTGGCGCTGCACTCCTCGCTTGCCGACGGCGCGCGCGCCGCTGCCTGGCGCGCCGCGGCCTCGGGGCGCGCGCCGGTCGTGATCGGCACGCGCTCGGCGGTCTTCACGCCGATGCCGTCGCCCGGCATCGTGGTCGTGGATGAGGAGCACGACGCCTCCTACAAGCAGCAGGAGGGCTTCCGCTATTCGGGCCGCGACCTCGCCGTGCTGCGCGCCTCGCGGGCGGGCGTGCCCGTGGTGCTCGGCTCGGCGACGCCCTCGCTCGAGTCGCTCGCGAACGTCGCGGCCGGCCGCTACGCCCGGCTCTCGCTGCCCGAGCGCACCGGCCGCGCCGGCAAGCCGCGCGTCGCGGTCGTGGACCTGCGCATCAACCCGGCGCGCGACGGGCTCACGCCTCCGGCCGCCGCCGCGATCGAGCGGCATCTCGGCGACGGCGGGCAGGTGCTGGTGTTCCTGAACCGCCGCGGCTGGGCGCCCACGATGTTCTGCCCGGGCTGCGGCTACACCGTTCCCTGCCGGTCCTGCGACGCGCGCCTCACCGTGCACCTGGGCCGGGCGCGCCTCGTCTGCCACCACTGCGGCGCGGACGAGCCGATGCCCTACGGCTGCCCGCGCTGCGGCGGCGAGCTCGCGCCGGTCGGCGAGGGCACCGAGCGCGTCGAGTCCGCGCTCGCATCGCGTTTCCCGGCGGCGCCGCTCGTGCGCGTGGACCGCGACGTGATCCGCCGGCGCGGCGAGCTGGAAGAGGCGCTCGCGGCGGTCGCGGACGGGCGCGCGCGCATCCTGCTCGGCACGCAGATGCTGACCAAGGGACACGACTTCCCCGACGTGACGCTCGTGGTCGTGCTCGCCGCGGACCAGGGCCTGTTCGGCGCCGACTTCCGCGCCAGCGAACGGCTCGCGCAGCAGATCGTGCAGGTGGCGGGACGCGCGGGCCGGGGCGACCGCCCGGGCGAGGTGCTGATCCAGACCGCCTATCCCGAGCATCCGCTGCTGCAGTGCCTGATCCGCGAGGGCTACGAGGGCTTCGCCGCGCGCGCGCTCGAGGAGCGCCGCGCCGCGGGCTGGCCGCCGTACTCGCACCTCGCGCTGCTGCGCGCCGACGCGCCCGCCCGCGCCGACGCCCAGGACTTCCTGCGCGCCGCGCTCGCGGCGGCGCCCGCGTCGCGCCCGGCGGGGCTGCGCCTGCTGGGGCCCGCGCCGGCGGCGATGGAGCGGCGCGCCGGCCGGCACCGCGCGCAGCTGCTCGTCGAGTCACCCGCACGGGCGGGGCTGCAGCGCTTCCTCGCCGAGTGGCTCGTGGAAGTCGGCAAACTGCGCCCGCCGCGCGCGCTGCGCTGGTCGGTGGACGTCGATCCGATCGAGGTCGACTGATAGACTGCGCGGCTTGAAATCCCTCATCGAAAAGCTGGTCGCCGACGCTCTGGCGGCGCTGCCGCCCGGCACGCTCGGCGAGGAGCCCGCGCCAGAGCCCGCCATCGAGCGCAGCCGCGACGCCGCCCACGGCGACTTCGCGACCGGCGTCGCCATGCGCCTCGCGAAATCCGCGCGCGCGAACCCGCGGGCGCTCGCGCAGAAGATCGTCGCGGCGATCCACGCCAACACGCTGATCGCGAAGACCGAGATCGCGGGCCCCGGGTTCATCAATTTCTTCATGACGCCCGCGGCCTGGCAGGCGGAGATGGCGCGCGTGCTGGCCGGGGGAGCGGCTTACGGGCGGGGCATGGACGGCGGCGGGCGCGGCGCGATCGTCGAATTCGTCTCGGCGAACCCGACCGGCCCGCTGCACGTCGGCCACGGCCGGCACGCCGCTTTCGGCGCGACGGTCGCGAACCTGCTCGAGGCCGACGGCTGGCGCGTGCACCGCGAGTACTACGTGAACGACGCGGGACGGCAGATGGACATCCTCGCCGTGAGCGTGTGGCTGCGCTACCTCGAGCTCTGCGGCGAGACGCTGCCATTCCCCGCGAACGGCTACCGCGGCGACTACGTGCGCGCGATCGCCGCGCGCCTGCGCGGGAGGCACGGCGACGCGCTCCGCCGGCCCGCCGCGGCGGTGCAGGCCGGCCTGCCGCCCGACGAGACCGCGGGCGGCGACAAGGACCTGTACATCGACGCCGTCATCGCGCGCGCCCGGGAGCTCCTCGGCGACGCGTTCAAGACCGTGTTCGCGGCGGGCCTCGCCGACATCCTCGCCGACATCCGGGACGACCTCGCGGAATTCGGCGTGAGCTTCGACCGCTGGTACTCGGAGCAGGACCTCGGCGACGGCCGCGACGGCGGCCCCATCGACCGCGCGCTCGCGCGCCTGCGCGCGAACGGTCACGTGTTCGAGCAGGACGGCGCGACCTGGTTCCGCGCCGCGCAGTTCGGCGACGAGAAGGACCGGGTGGTCATCCGCGCCAACGGCCAGAAGACCTACTTCGCCTCGGACATCGCCTACCACCTCGACAAGCGCGAGCGCGGCTTTGACCTGCTGGTCACGATCCTGGGCGCCGACCACCACGGCTACGTCGCGCGCGTGCGCGCGGGCCTCGCCGCCATGGGTGAGCCGCCGGAGTCGCTCGAGGTGCCGATGGTCCAGTTCGTCACCCTCTGGAAGGGCGGCGAGAAGGTGGCGATGGGCAAGCGCGAGGCGCAGTTCGTGACGCTCCGCGACCTGCGCACCGAGGTCGGCAACGACGCTGCGCGCTTCATCTACGTGATGCGCTCGAATGACCAGCCGCTCGACTTCGACCTCGAGCTCGCGAAGAAGCAGTCGAATGACAACCCGGTCTACTACGTGCAGTACGCGCATGCGCGCATCGCGAGCGTGCTGAAGCAGGCCACCGAGCGCGGGCTGCCCTTCGACCCGGCGGCGGGCGTCGCGGCGCTCGATGCGCTCGCGGAGCCGGCCGAGCTCGCGCTGATGCGAGAGATCTCCCGGTGGCCCGAGGTCGTGCGCCAGGGCGCCGAACTGCGCGCGCCGCACCTCGTCGTGCACTACCTGCGCGAGCTCGCGCAGGCGTTCCACGCCTGCTACGCGGCGCTGACCTTCATCGTGGACGACGCGCGGACGCGCAATGCCCGCCTGGCGCTGATCGCGGCGGCGCGGCAGGTGCTCGTGAACGCGCTTTCGATCCTCGGCGTCTCGGCGCCGGAGAGCATGTGATGGTTTCGCGCGACTACAAGCGCACGCGCGCGCGGCGCGAGCCGTTCTCCGGCTGGACCGGGCTCCTGATCGGGCTGGTGGCCGGGCTCGGCGTGGGCCTCGCGCTCTACTACTTCGACCCGCGCGCGCCCGCGCCCGGCCCCGCCGCGCCTGCGGAGCCCGGGCCCGCCTCGGCGCGCGAAGGCGCCGCGGAGGAGCCCGCCGAGCGCTACGACTTCTACGAGATGCTGCCGAACTTCGAGGTCGTGGTGCCCGAGCGCGAGGCCCCCGTGCGGCGCGGCGAGCCCGCCGCGCCGGTCGAGCGCGCCGGCGCCTACGTGCTGCAGGTGGGTTCCTACCGGAAGTTCGAGGAGGCGGACCGCGTGCGGGCGCAGCTCGCGCTGCAGGGCATCGAGTCGAAGGTGCAACGCGTGTCCGTGGACAACGATACCTGGCACCGCGTGCGTGTCGGCCCCATCACCGACCTCGCCGAGCTCAACCGCGTCCGTGACCGCCTGCGCGAGGCGGAGATGGACCTGCTGGTCATCCGCGTCGGCGATTGAATGGTGCCGGATTGAATGGTGCCGGGTCGTACATTTCGTACATGTTCATCTTGGTGTCTGGGTGGAAATATCCGGCCAAGATGAACATGTACGAAATGTACGACCCGGCACCAACTTAATCCGGCACCAACTTAATCGTCGGTGACCTGGCGGAAATCGACGCCGAGGGAGCGCAGCTTGCGGTAGAGGTGGGTGCGCTCCATGCCGACGCGCTTGGCGAGCAACCCCACCTTGCCGCCGCAGAGCATCAGCTGCTGCAGCAGGTAGGCGCGCTCGAACTGCTCGCGCGCCTCGCGCAGCGGCAGGGCCAGCAGGTCCTGCTTCACCAGCGGCTCGTCGGGCGCCTGCTGCGTCACCAGCTGCTGCTCGATCTCGTCGAGGCCGATCTCCTCGGGGCCGCCGATGATCAGCACGCGCTGCACGAGGTTCCTGAGCTCGCGCACGTTGCCGGGCCACGGGTAGTTCCGCAGGCGGTTCTGCGCGGCAACCGAGAAGCGCCGCAGCGGCATGCCCTCCTCGTCCACCAGCCGGTCCACGTAGTGGCGCAGCAGGTCCGGCACGTCCTCCGCGTACTCGCGCAGCGGCGGGATGCGGATCGTGATGACCTCAAGGTGCGCGAGCAGGTCGCGGCGCACGCCCTGCGCCTGGCCGTCGTGGCCGGGGCCCGCCCCGGCGACGAGGCGCATGCCGAACGGAATGCGCTGGCCGCCGCCCTCGCGCTGGAACCCGCCCTGCTCGAGGTCGGCGAGCAGCAGGCGCTGCGCGCCCTGCGACAGGTCCTCGATGCCGCCGAGAAACAGCGTCCCGCCGGAGGCCTGCTCGTAGAGACCCGGCTCGACCTTGCCGTCGGACTCGCGCCCGCGCAGCTGGAAGGCCGCGGTCGTATCATCGAGGCTCGCGCAGGTGACGGCCACGAACGGGCCCGGGGAGCGCGGCCCGAGCGAATGCATGTAGCGCGCGAAGGCCTCGCGGCCGGTGCCCGGCTCGCCGACGAGCAGCACCGGCGCCTCGTGCCCGGCGACCTGCTGCACCTGCTCGCGCAGCTTCTGCATGACGCGGCTCTTGCCGACCGGTGCGACCAGCGGCGGAATCAGCGTGCGCTGCGCGAGGCGCCGTCGGCGCCCGGCCTCCATCGCGCGCTCGACGGTGCGCAGCAGCTTGGCGATCGACAACGGCTTCTCGACGAAATCGAACGCGCCGAGCCGCGTCGCCTCGACCGCGGTCTCCACCGTGCCATGGCCCGAGAGCATGACCACCGGGCAGCGCAGCGTGTGCTTCTCCGACCACTCGCGCAGCAGCGTGATGCCGTCGGTGTCCGGCATCCAGATGTCGAGCAGCACCAGGTCCGGCTCCTGGTGCGCGACCGCGCGCCGCGCGCCGGCGGCGTCGGCAGCCACCTCCACCTCGTAGCCCTCCTCCGCGAGGATTTCCCCGAGCAGACCGCGGATGTCCGCCTCGTCGTCGACGACGAGTATTCTCTGCGCACTCATGCCTTCTCTCTCCTCGCCTCGGCGCGCCGCGCCTCGCGCGGCGCCGCCGGCAACGTGACGCGGATGCGCGCGCCGCCCTGCGGCGCGTTGTCCACCTCGACCTGCCCGCCATGCTCTTCGACGATCCGCCGCACGATCGCGAGCCCGAGTCCCGTGCCCTTGGGCTTGGTCGTGACATAGGGATCGAATGCCTGCTCCACCAGCCCTTCCTGGAAGCCGGGGCCGTTGTCCACGACGGTCAGCACGACCTGGTCACCCGCACGCTTCGTCTCGATCATGATGACAGGATTCTCCCGCCCGTCGAGCGCCTCGAGCGAGTTGGTCAGCAGGTTGTTCAGCAGCTGGCGGATCCGCCCGGGATCCGCCTCGAGCACCGCGGCCCTCGGGTCCAGCGACAGGCCGAAGGCCACGCGCGGGTCCTGCGCGTGGTAGAGATCGGAGACCTGGCGGATCAGCGCCGCGAGGTCAAGCTCGGAGAGATGAAGCTCCGGGGCCCTGGCGTACTCCGAGAACGCCGCGACCATCTGCTTCATGACCTCCACCTGCTGCACGATCGTGTGCGTCCCGCGCTCGAGCAGCTCCGCCTCGGCACTCGTCAGGCCGCGCATCAGCTTGCGTCGCATGCGTTCCGCCGACAGCTGGATCGGCGTCAGCGGGTTGCGGATCTCGTGCGCGAGGCGGCGCGCGACCTCGCCCCAGGCCGCCTGCCGCTGCGCCTGCAGGAGCTGCGTCACCTCGTCGAACACGAGCACCAGCCCGGCGGCGGAGCCGGCGTCGCCCGGCAGCGCGGTCGAGGCACACACGAGCTCGCGCCGCGCGCCGTCGCTGCGGATCGTGACCTGCTCGCGCCACTCCGTCTCGCCGGCCTCCGCGTGGCGCTGCAGCACCGCGTGCAGCTGCGCGAGCAGCGCGTTGCCGGCCGCGAGCTCCGCGAGCGGGCGCCCCGCGGCCTGCGTGAAGTCCATGCCGAGGATCTGCCCCGCGGCCGCGTTCACGACGCGCACGCGCAGGTCGGGCTCGAGCGAGATGACGCCGCTCGTGAGCCGCGCGAGGATCACCGCGAGCGCCGCGCGCTCGGCCTCGACGGCCGCGCGGCTCTTCTCGGTCTCCTCCCTCGCGCGCGCCAGCTTCTTGGTCATGTCGTTGAACGAGGTGACGAGGAAGCCGATCTCGTCGCGCGAGGGGCGCTGGATGAACGTGTCGAAGTCGCCCTTCGCCACCGCGCGCGTGCCGGCGATCAGCTCCTGCACCGGCCGCACCAGCCGCTCCGAGAAATACAGGGCGCCGTACAGCGCCGCGAGCACGGCGGTCAGCAGCACGAGCGACAGCGTCAGCACGAACGACAGCTTGAGCGGCTCGCGCAGGAACTGCAGGCGGCCGTACTCCTGGTACGCCGCCTGCACCTGCGCGGCGAGGTCGGCGAGCCGCTGCGGCATGGCCCAGGTCGCGATCAGGAGCCGCGGCGCGGCGAGCGCGGGCTCGCCGGGGAGCTGCGTCGCCGCGATGATGCGGTAGCCGCCGCCCTCCGCCGGCTCGAGGCTCACGTAGGGCCGGCCCTGGCGCAGCTGCAGCAGCAGCTCCTCGGGCGGCACGCCCGGCAGCCCGTGCAGCATCCCGGCGCGGCTGAATCCCTCCGGCTGGCCGCCGGCCGTGGTCACGACCAGCTCCTCGGCGCCGGTGCGGCGCAGCTCCACGTCGAGCGCCGCGTACAGCGAGGCCCCGGACTGCCCCGGGAGCCCCGCGGCGATCTGCCCGGTGCGGTCGAGGTACTCGCGCATGCGCAGGTCGAGCGCCGCGCGCGAGAGATTGAGCGCGTCGGTCAGGCCCTGGCGCACCTCGGCGTGGAACCAGCTGTCGATGCCGCGGGTGAGGAACAGCACCGAGAAGGTGAACACGAGCAGGAGCGGCGCCGCCGCCAGGCCGCCGAACATCAGGATCGTGCGGCCGCGCAGGCGCGAGCCGGGCACGTGGCGCCGCCAGTCGCGGACGAAGTCGGTGAGCCGCCCGCCGATCAGCGCGAGCAGCACCACCACGCCCGCGATGTTGACCAGCAGGATCCACGGCTGCAGCTGCGAATAGCGCTGCGAGCCCTCGGCGGTGACCGCGAGCAGCGCGAGCGCCGCGACCCAGACGACGATGCCCGCGACGACCGCGATGGGCAGCCAGCGCCGCGTCATGGCCGCACGCTCCAGGCGTACCAGTCGGTGCTGCGCGACCAGCTCCTCCAGAACAGCAGCACCTTGATCGCCGCCGGCAGCTCGCCGACCTCGACCGAGGCGCGCACGCGCATGCCGAAGCGCGCGTCGCCGGGCAGCGTCGCCACGTCGGCGACCGGAATCTCCGGCAGCCGCGCGAGGGCCGCGAACGCATCCGCCTGGGTCGCGTAGGCCGCCTGCGCGCCGCCCACCACGTCGGTGACGACGTAGCGCTCCGCGATCGCGTCATAGGCGAGCTGCCACTGGCGCGTGAGCGAGACCACCGTCTCGTCGGGCAGGAAACGGCGCTCGACGCTCGCCTCCACCTCGAGCTCGAGCACCAGCGGCACGCCTTCCTCGAACGCCTGGCGCGCGGCGTCCGCGAGCGCGAGGTCGAGCCGCACGTCGAGCAGCCACTGGCCATTCACGTTCTCGACGTAGGCGTTCCTGATCTCGAAGCGGCCGTCGTCCTGGGCGGCCGCCGGCGGCGCGACGCACAGGAGCGCCGCGAGGCAGGCCAGTCCGGGATGTCGCCACCGCATCGATTGCACGCCGGTTCCTCAGGCCCGCTTCTCGAGGCAGGCGTAGTAGAAGCCGTCGGCGTCGGCCGCACCGCTCGCAAGCGCGCAGCCAGCCCCCGCGTCGGACACCGGCGCAGCGCCGGGCAGCAGAAGCCTAGCAGATTCGGTCACGTCCGCCGCCGCCGGGTTTGCCGCGAGAAACGCGCGCACCACCGCGGCGTTCTCGGCCGCGAGCACGGAGCAGCTCGCGTACAGCAGGCGCCCTGCGGGCGCCAGCAGGCCGAAGGCGGCCGCGAGCAACGCCGCCTGGGTGGCGGCGAAGCGCGGGATGTCGTCCGGGCGGCGCAGCAGCTTGATGTCCGGGTGGCGGCGGATCACGCCCGTGCCGGAGCAGGGCACGTCGAGCAGGATGCGCTCGAACGCGCGGCCGTCCCACCACGTCGCCGGCGCCGCCGCGTCGCCCGTCACCACGCGCGCCGCGAGCCCGAGCCGCGCGAGGTTCGACGCGATGCGCGCGGCGCGCCCCGGGTCGGCATCCACCGCGACGAGCTCCGCGATGCCGGGGAATTCCTCCAGCAGGTGGCAGGCCTTGCCACCCGGCGCGGCGCAGGCGTCGAGCACCCGCATGCCGTCCCGCGGCGCGAGGAAGTACGCGGCGAGCTGCGCCGCGGCGTCCTGCACCGAGACGTCGCCCGCGGCGAAGCCCGGCAGCCGCGCGACGTCCGCCGGCTGCGCGAGCCGCAGCGCCCGCGGCGCGAAGTCGCAGGTCACGGAATCCATGCCGAGGGCGGCGAGGCGCGCGCGGTAGTCGTCGCGCGACGCGCGACGCGCGTTCACGCGCAGCCACATGGGCGGCTCGGCGTTGCCGGCCGCCGCGATCGACTCCCACTCCCGGGGCCAGTCCCGCTCGAAGGCCGCGAGCATCCATTCCGGGTGCGCGAGGCGCGCGGCGCGGCCTGCGTGCGCCGTCGCGACGATCGTCCCGTGCTCGCGCTGGAAGCGCCGCAGCAGCGCGTTGACGAGGGGGGCCGCGCGCGGATGGCCGAGCGAGCGCGCCGCCTCGACCGTCTCGGACACCGCGGCATGCGGGGGCGTCGCGCCGTGCGCGAGCTGGTAGAGCCCGACGAGCGCGAGCGCGCGCACCTCGCGCGGCAGCGGCGCGCCGGGGCGGTCGAGCAGCAGGTCCAGGATCGCCTCGAGCTCCGGAAACCAGCGCACGGTGCCGAAAGCGAGCGACTGGATCGCCGGGCGCGACGGCGGATCCCGCGCCTGTTCCGCGACCGCCGATTCCAGGCGCCGGCCCCGGGATGCGACCGCGACGACCGCGCGGGCCGCCGCGGCGCGGATCGCGGCTGCCTCGGGCACGCTCAGGCGAGCACCAGCCCGGCGAGGGTGCGCGACTGGGCGAGCTCGGCGGCGGAAACGACACGGCGGCCGGGCAGCTGCACGCGACGGAGCAGCAGCGCGCCCTCCCCGGCCATCACCGCGATGCCTCCCGCGTCCGCGCGCAGGATCGTGCCGGGCGCCGCGGCGACGGGCTCCGGGCCCGCATCGGCCTCGTGGATGCGCAGCTGCACGCCCTCGAGCGAGGCCTCGGCGACGGGCCAGGGCTGGAAGGCGCGCACGCGCCGGGCGAGGACGACCGCCGGCTCGCGCCAGTCGAGCCGGGCCTCGGACTTCGCGAGCTTGCGCGCGTAGGTGGCCCGCGACTCATCCTGCGGCTCGAAGGCGGCGCGGCCCCCGGCCAGCTCATCGAGCGCCGCGATCACCTCGTCCGCGCCCAATGCCGCGAGCCGCGCTTCCAGGTCGCCCGCGGTCTCGCGCGCGCCGATGGCGGTCCGCGCGCTTCGCATCACCGGCCCGGTGTCGAGGCCCGCCTCCATTCGCATGATGCAGACGCCGGTCACCGCATCGCCCGCCTCGATCGCGCGCGCGACGGGCGCCGCCCCGCGCCAGCGCGGCAGCAGCGAGCCGTGGATGTTGATGCAGCCGAGACGCGGCGTGCCGAGGATCGAGGCCGGCAGCAGCAGGCCGTAGGCGGCCACGACCATGACGTCCGGCGCGAAGGACGCGAGACGCGGGGCGGCATCCGCGTCGCGAAGCGTCGCCGGCTGTTCGAGCGGCAATCCGAGCGCGAGCGCGCATGTCTTCACCGGGCCCGGCAGCCGCCGCAGGCCGCGGCCCGCGGGCCGGTCGGGCTGCGTGTACACGACGATGACGCGGTGGCGCGAGGCGGCGATGCGCTCGAGCGCGGGAACGGCGAAGCCGGAGGTGCCGGCGAATGCGACCGCCAGGCCCGGGTGCATGGCGGCGGCCGGGCTCAGATCGCGGGTGCGCGGGCAGGCTCCGCGGCCTGGCCTTCCGCGCGCAGCCGCCGGTCCTTCTCGATCTTCTTGCGCACGCGCTGGCGCTTCATCTCCGAGAGGTAGTCGACGAACAGCTTGCCGTCGAGATGGTCGATCTCGTGCTGCACGCAGATCGCGAGCAGGCCCTCGAGGTCCTCCTCGAACGGCGCGCCGTCGCGCCCGAGCGCGCGCACGCGGACGCGCAGGGCGCGCGGCACGTCGTCGTAATAGCCGGGGACGGACAAACAGCCCTCCTGGGAGGTGGTCGTGCCGTCTTTCGCGAGGATCTCCGGGTTGATGAAGACGCGCGGCTGGTCGCGTCCATCCGAGACGTCGGCGACCAGCAGGCGGCGGTGCACGTCCACCTGGGTGGCGGCGAGGCCGATGCCATTCGCCGCGTACATGGTCTCCAGCATGTCGTCGATCAGTTCACGCAATCGGGCATCCACGGCGGCCACCGGGACCGCCCGGGTGCGCAGCCGGGGGTCCGGATACTCCAGGATTGTGAGGCGCGTCATGGGAGCGGGGCCTGGGTCGCGTGTATCTGACCGGAAAATGCTGCTAAAGTTCGTCGAACCATGGACTTACGTCGGACTCCGGATCTGATTATACGGTTGTCCGGGCCGTCCCGGCAGTCAGGGAGCACTCGCATGGCATCCTTCTTCTTGAATTCCCTCGGTCCTGCACGCCGCCTGGCGGCCGCCGCGCTGGTCGCCGTCGCGATCGCCGTGCCCGCCACCGGCCAGCAGGGCATCGACCGCAGCGTCATCCCGGTGGCGCCGGACGCGCCCTCGAGCTACGTGGTGCAGCCGGGCGACACGCTCTGGGACATCTCGGTCAGGTTCCTCACGGACCCGTGGTACTGGCCCGAGATCTGGCACATCAATCCGCAGGTGCAGAACCCGCACCTCATTTATCCGGGCGACACGCTGGCGCTCACCTGGGTGGACGGACAGCCGCGCGTGACCGTGGCGCAGGGCGGCGCCACGCGCCTGTCGCCGCGCGTGCGCGAGCACCCGCTGTCGGAGGCCATCCACGCGATCCCGTACGAGCGCATCGCCGCATTCATGCAGCGGCCCTCGGTGCTGTCCGAGGAGCAGGTCAAGGGCGCGCCGTACGTCGTGCACGGTCGCGATGAGCGCCTCGTCTCCGCCGCCGGCCAGCAGGTCTACGTGCGCCGCCTCGGCAGCGCCGCCATCGGCACCCGCTACAGCGTCTACCACGTGGGCGACGAGCTGAAGGACCCGCAGGGCGGCGACGTGCTCGGCTACCAGGGCCTGTTCACGGGCGAGGCCAACCTCAAGCGCAGCGGCGACCCGTCCACGATGCTGATCGTGGACTCCGCGCGCGAGACGCTCGACGGCGACATCCTGCTGCCCGTGCTGGCCGAGCCGAAGATGGACTTCATCCCGCACGCGCCGGCCGGGTTCGAGGGCGGCACGATCATGTCCGTGATTGACGAACGCACCGTGGTCGCCGATTACGACGTCGTGATCATCAACCGCGGCACGCGCCACGGGCTCGAGCCCGGCCACGTGCTGACGGTCTGGCAGGCGGGCGAGGAGGTGCGCGACACCACGGCCCACGCCGAGAGCCGCAAGGTGCAGCTGCCCGACGAGCGCAACGGCCTGGCGATGGTCTTCAAGGCCTACGACCGCATGAGCTACGGGCTGATGATGCAGTCCGACCGCGAAGTGCACGTCGGCGACGCCGTCCGCGCTCCCTGACCTCGATCGCATCGTCTGAACCCACGACGCCGGCTCGCGAGGGCCGGCGTCGTCGTTCATGCGCGCCGGAATTGCCGTCACTCATGGCCCGCGCCCGGCCGGCGCGAACCCTGCTCGCTCGCGCCGCCGGAACTTACGCGCTCGCTTCGCAGGTTCCCGCCGGCCGGGCGCGTGCGACACGTGGCCGCGATTCCAGCGCGTACGCGGCGCGCAGCCGGGCGCGATCTCGCGAGCAAATTCGTAAGTTCTGGCGGACTTTGCGAGCGATGGATCCCGCCGCCCGTGCGGCACCCATGCGCATCGAAAATGCCGTCAATGCGTAGTTCCCACGATTGTGATTGTCGGGAAAATGGGTAAGCTCGCGCCTACGTTCACGAGACGGGAATTTCGTGAACGGGGCTTTTCCGGCACGACGGTGACGGAAAGGAGGCGCACCAGGAAGTTCGAATCCAGTGCGCACGCCGTGAGGTCGCTGGACACGGCGGAAGCCCGCAGTGGGGCTGCCTGAGTCGGACCCGTCCGACGAGGGGAAGATGGCCGGCAGCGCCGACGCAAAGTCCGAAAAGGGACGCGCGCGGCATCGAAACGAGACCGGTCGTCGCCAGCGGGTCAGGACCCCCGCAAGCGGCAGCGCTGCCGCTACGGGGGTTCGGCTTGTCCGGGCACGGCATAATCGCGCGGTGACCGGCATCCCCACCTTCGCGACGCACCTGGAATGCAGCGTGACCGGCAGGCGCTACCGCGCCGACGTCCTGCATGGCCTGTCGGACGCGGGCAAGCCGCTGCTGGTGCGGTACGACCTCGCGGCCGCCGGGCGCGCGCTGACCCGCGAGAGGCTCGCCGCCCGGCACGAGGGCGGATTCTGGCGCTACCGGGAACTGCTGCCGGTGCGCAGGAGCGAAAACGTGGTCTCGCTCGGCGAGGTCGCGACGCCGCTCGTGGAACTGCCCGCGCTCGCGAGCGAGGCGCGCGCCCGGCGGCTCATCGTCAAGGACGAGGGCCGGCTGCCGACCGGCTCGTTCAAGGCGCGCGGGCTCGCGCTCGCCGTCTCGATGGCGAAGGAACTGGGCGTCGCGCGCATGGCCATGCCGACCAACGGCAATGCGGGCGCCGCGCTCGCGGCCTATGCCACCCGGGCCGGCATCGAGTCCTTCGTGTTCTGCCCCGCCGACACGCCCGAGATCAACGTGCGCGAGATCGCGCTCGCGGGTGCCCACGTCACGCTGGTGGACGGCCTCATCAACGACTGCGGGCGGCGGGTGGCCGAGGGGCGCGAGCGCATGGGCTGGCTCGACGTCTCGACGCTCAAGGAGCCGTACCGCATCGAGGGCAAGAAGACGATGGGGTACGAGCTGGCCGAGCAGCTCGGCTGGAAGCTGCCGGACTGGATTCTCTACCCCACCGGCGGCGGCACGGGCATGGTCGGGATGTGGAAAGCGTTCGCCGAGATGTCGGTGCTGGGCTGGATTGATCCCGTCCGGCGTCCGCACATGGTCACCGTGCAGGCCGCCGGCTGTGCGCCCATCGTCCGCGCGTTTCACGCCGGCGCGGAGCGATCGACCATGTGGGAGGGCGCGCAGACGGCCGCTGACGGCCTGCGCGTGCCCAAGGCCATCGGCGACTTCCTGGTGCTGCGCGCGGTCCGCGAGAGTCAGGGCGCGGCCGTCGCCGTCGGCGATGCCGAGATGATCCAGGGCATGCGAGACCTCGGCCGCCGCGAGGGCGTGAGCGCGGCGCCGGAGGGCGGGGCCGCCCTGCATGCGCTGCGCGTGCTCGTCCACGAGGGCCGCATCAAGCCTCACGACACCGTGGTCGTCTTCAACACGGGCGGCGCGCTGAAATACCTCGACGTGCTCGCGTCCTGAGGCCGCGCGGCGATGATC
>DATBLN010000097.1:0-10337 GCA_036555345.1 Steroidobacteraceae bacterium | reverse complement strand
GTCGCAGGGCGAGCCGGCGGTCAGCGTGAAGCTCGACAGCCGCGGCGGCGACGAGATGCTGCGCACGACGCGCGAGAACCTGAACCGCCCGATGGCGGTCGTGTTCATCGAGAAGGAGCGCGAGCTCGTCCTGCGCGACGGGCGCCAGGTCGTCGTGGACCGCTCGAAGGAGGAGGTCATCAGCATCGCGACCATCCGCGGCGTGTTCTCGAACAACTTCCAGATCACGGGCCTGTCCGCGGCCGAGGCTACCGAGCTCGCGAAGCTCCTGCGCGCCGGCGCGCTCGCGGCGCCGGTCTACGTGGTCGAGCAGCGCGTGATCGGCCCGAGCCTCGGCCAGGACAACATCGACGACGGCACCTTCGCGCTCACGATCGCTGCGATCGCGATCTTCGCGTTCATGATTGTCTACTACCGCGTGTTCGGCGCCATCGCCTGCTTCGTGCTGACGACGAACGTGGTGTTCATCGTCGCGGTGCTCGGCCTGTTCGGCGCCGCGCTCACGCTGCCGGGCATCGCGGGGATCGTGCTGACGGTCGGCACCGCGGTGGACGCCAACATCCTGATCTACGAGCGCATCCGCGAGGAGATCGAGATCGGCGCCTCGCCAATGGCGGCCATCAATGCCGGCTTCGACAAGGCCTTCTCGGCGATCGCCGACTCCAACGTGACCATGCTGATGGCGGGCGCCGTGCTCTTCATGTTCGGCTCGGGGCCGGTGCGCGGCTTCGCGGTGACGCTCTGCATCGGCATCGCGACCTCGATGTTCACCGCGCTCGTCGGCAGCCGCGCGCTCATCCACCTGGTCTATGGCCGCCGCCGCCGCATCGAGCGGCTGGCGATCTGAGGGCGCGGCCATGATGCAGTTCCTGAAGAAGGTCCCGTCGATCCGGTTCATGTCGCTGCGGCGGTACTGGTACGTGCTGTCGGCGGTCATGATCGTCGCCTCCCTCGCGGTCATCCTGTTCCGGGGGCTCAACCTCACCGTCGACTTCACCGGCGGAGTCGTGCTCGAGGTGGGGTTCACGCAACCGATCGACCTCGAGCGGGCGCGCGACGCGCTGGACGGGGCCGGCTTCGAGGACTACCAGGTGCGCAACTTCGGCACCGCAAGCGAGCTCGAGGTGCGGCTGCCGCCCGCGGGGACGGGGGAGGCGGCGGCGATCGCGGACCGCGTGATGGCGGCGATGCGGACGCTCGATGCCGGCGCGGAGCTGCGCCGCACCGAATCGGTCGGCCCGCAGGTCAGCCGGCAGCTCGGCGAGCAGGCGGCGCTCGCGGTGCTCATGACGCTGCTGCTCGTCCTCGTCTACATCGCGCTGCGGTTCCGCTGGCGCTTCGGCATCGGCTCGCTGGTGGCCTCCATCCACGACCCGATCGTCGCGGCCGGCGCGATCGCGCTGCTGCAGATCCCGTTCGACCTGAACGTGGTCGCCGCGCTCCTGACGATCCTCGGTTACTCCGTCAACGACACCGTCGTGATCTTCGACCGCATCCGCGAGCGCTTCCGCTCGATGCGCAAGGCGGCTCCCGCGGAGGTCATCGACCGCGCGATCAACGAGACGCTCGGCCGCACCATCATCGTCGCGGGCTGCGCGCTGGCATCGGTGATCTTCCTGGCGGTGCTGGGCGGCGAGACGCTGCGCGGCTTTGCGGTCGCGCTGGCCATCGGCATCGTGATCGGCACCTATTCCTCGATCTACGTCGCGGGCGCCATCGCGCTCGATCTGGGCGCCTCGGGCCGCGACTTCATGCCGCCCGAGAAGCGGGGGGAAGTCGATGCGCTGCCGTAACGCGGGAGGCGCCCGGTGATCGAACTGCTGACGGATCCGCAGGTCTGGCTGGCATTCCTGACGCTGACGCTGCTCGAGATCGTCCTCGGCATCGACAACATCATCTTCCTGTCGATCCTGGTCTCGAAGCTGCCCAGGGACCTGCAGCCGCGTGGCCGCACTCTGGGGCTCGCCTTCGCGATGGTGACGCGCATCGGGCTGCTGTTCTCCATCGTCTGGCTGACCCGGCTCACCGCGCCGCTGTTCACGGTCCTCGGCGAGGAGATCTCGGGGCGCGACCTGATCCTGTTCGCGGGCGGCCTGTTCCTGCTGGTCAAGAGTGTCAACGAGATCCACGGCGCCCTCGAGGGCGTCGGAGACGCGCACGGCAAGCCGGTCAATCTCCGGTCGAGGATCCTGGGCGTCGTGATCCAGATCGGGCTCGTGGACATCGTTTTCTCGCTGGACTCGGTGCTGACGGCGGTCGGCCTCGCCGAGCACCTCGAGGTGATGGTGGCCGCGATCGTGATCGCGGTATTCGTGATGATGTTCCTGGCGCGGCCGATCCACGAGTTCATCGAGCGCCACCCGACCATCAAGATCCTCGCGCTCGCGTTCCTGATCCTGATCGGCGTCGCGCTGATCGCCGAGTCGTTCGATTTCGAGATCCCGAAGGGCTACCTGTACTTCGCGATGGCGTTCTCGGTCGGCGTCGAGATGGTCAACATCCGCATGCGCCGGCGCGGCGAGCCGGTCGTGGACCTGCGCGGGCCCGAGCTCCCGGACTCCGAGCCGCGCCAGCACTGAGGTCGCGCGCCGCTCTCGCCGGGCCGACACGGAGCGCCCTCGCTCGCTCAACGGAACCGGAGAAATTCGCTCGCTTCGGGCCTCCGTGTCGGTCCGGCAAGGGCCGCGCGTGGCCCCGCTGCGGGCGCGTGCTCGCGACGGGCGAGGATCCCGTGGCGAGCGAATTTTCCGGTTCTACTGAGCGAGCGAGGGATCCTCGCCCGTCGCGATCCTGCACCCGCGCAGCGAGGCTACCTGTTGAGCTTGGAGTGCTTGCGGCTGTAGCCGAAGTAGATGGCGAGGCCGATCACGATCCAGCCGGACATCCAGTGCCAGTTGGCCTGGAAAGACTGCCAGAACAGGTAGAGACAGGCGGCGGCACCCAGGATGCCGACCACCGGCGCCATCGGCACCCGGAAGGAGCGCGCCAGGTCGGGGCGCGTCCGGCGCAGAACCGGGATGCCGATGCAGACGGTCGCGAATGCCAGCAACGTGCCCATCGACACCATCTCGCCGAGCCTGCCGATCGGCAGCAGCGCCGCGAGCAGCGCCGCCGTGATGCCGACCACGATCGTGCCGACGTGAGGCGTGCGGAACGTCGCGTGCACGCGGCCGAAGGCGGGCGGGATCAGGCCGTCGCGCGCCATCGAGTAGAAGATGCGCGGCTGGCCGACCATCATCACGAGGATCACCGAGGACAGGCCCGCGATCGCGCCGACCTCGACCAGCGTCTTGAGCCAGGCCAGGCTCGGGTAGGTCTCGAGCGCGGTCGCGACCGGCTTCGGGGTGCCGAGCATCGTGTACGGCATGATGCCCGTCATGACCGCCGACATCGCGATGTAGATCAGCGTGCAGATGGCGAGCGAGCCGAGGATGCCGATCGGCATGTCGCGCTGCGGATTCTTGGTCTCCTGCGCCGCGGTCGACACGGCATCGAAGCCGATGTAGGCGAAGAACACGATGGACGCGGCGCGCAGCACGCCGTCCCAGCCGAACTGCCCCGGTCCCTGCGACTCGGGTATGAAGGGCGTCCAGTTGGAGGTATCGAGGAACTGCAGGCTGAAGCCCATGAACAGGAAGATCACGACCAGCTTGATCGCGACGATGATCGAGTTGACGAACGCGGACTGCGTGATGCCGCGGTAGCACAGCGCGGCGATCGCGGTCGCGATCGCGACGGCGGGCAGGTTGACGATCGAGCCCGTTGCCACGACGCGACCCTCGACCAGGTCGAACGGCGCGGAAGTGAGGGCCGCCGGCAGTGAGACCGATACGCCGAGGCCGCTGCTGATCGAGTCGAGCAGCCCGGTGAAGTAGCCGGACCAGCCGACCGAGACGGTGGCTGCGGCAAAGGTGTACTCGAGCACCAGCATCCAGCCGATGAACCAGGCGGTGAACTCGCCGAGCGTCGCGTAGGCGTAGGAGTAGGCGCTGCCCGAGACCGGCAGCATCGAGGCGAACTCCGCGTAGCACAGCCCCGCAAGACCGCAGGCGACGCCCGCAATCACGAAGGAGAGCACGACCGCCGGCCCCGCGTGGTTCGCGGCGGCGTGGCCGGTCAGCACGAAGATGCCGGCGCCGATCACCGCGCCGATGCCGAGCAGGACGAGGTGCCGCGCGGTGAGCACGCGCTTCAGCGTGACCTCGCCGGGCTGGGCCGCGTCGGCATCCATGACCGCCTGGACGGGCTTGGTGCGGAACAGGTTCATGCGGCTTCCCCCGGAAAAATCTGACGGACTCTAACCCAGCCCCGGCGTGATTGCGAGCCAGAGCGCGGCGTTATTGGCGAAGCTCGTCGACGAGGTACGGGGCGAAGGCATCGACGAGCGCGGCATAGACGCGCGGGTTGCCCGCGACCAGATTGCCGCCATCCCGGTATTCGCCGCCGGCGAGCGTGCCGACGCGGCCGCCGGCTTCGACGATCATCAGATTGCCGGCGGCGGTGTCCCAGGGCGAGAGGCCCACCTCCCAGAAGCCGTCGAGGCGGCCGGCCGCGACGTAGGCGAGATCGAGCGAGGCGGCGCCGGGGCGGCGCACGCCGGCGGCGCGGTCCATGACCTGCCGCAGCATCGCGAGATAGGGCTCGAGCCAGCGCCTGTTCTCGCGGTACGGGAAGCCAGTGCCGATCAGCGCGCCGTCGAGCCCCTGGTGACGCGACACGCGCAGGCGCCGCCCGTCGAGCTGCGCGCCGCCGCCGCGCGCCGCCGTGAACAGCTCGTTGCGCGTCGCGTCCAGCACCACGCCGGCCTCGACGCGGTCGCGGTGGCGGCAGGCGACGGACACGGCGAAGTGCGGGAACCCGTGCAGGAAATTGGTGGTGCCGTCGAGCGGGTCGATGATCCAGGTGTAGTCGTCGCCGGGCTGGTGGCCGCTCTCCTCGGCCAGGATGCCATGGTCCGGGTACGCCTTGCGGATGGTCGCGATGACCGCCTGTTCCGCGGCCCGGTCCACCTCGGTGACGAAATCGTTGCGGGTCTTCTCGCTCACGGTGACACCGCCGGCGCGATCGAGGCTGCGCACGATCAGCTCGCCGGCGCGGCGCGCGGCGGCGGTCGCGATGTTGACCAGGGGGTGCATGCCCGCTCCCGCAGTAGAATGGCCGCCATTCTCCGGGAAGCCTCATGTCCGCCGCAATCCGAATCGTGCTCGCCGATACCAGCCATACGGGCAACCTGGGCGCGAGCGCGCGCGCGATGCGCAACATGGGGCTCGACACGCTCGTGCTGGTGCGGCCACAGGCGGCGCCGGATACGGAGTCCTTCGCGCGCGCCGCCGGCGGCGCGGAGCTCCTGCGCGCGGCGCGCATCGAGCCGTCGGTGGCGGCCGCCGTCGCCGACTGCGGGCTCGTGCTCGGCACGAGCGCGCGGGCGCGCGCCGCGAACTTCCGCGTGCTGGACGCGCGCATGGCGGCGGCGGAACTCGTCGCCGCCGCGGCGGGCCGCCCGGTGGCGGTGCTGTTCGGCGGCGAGCGCAACGGCCTCGCGAACGAGGACCTCGCGCGCTGCCACGCCCTCATCCGGATTCCGGCCGATCCCGGTTACGAGTCGCTGAACCTCGCGCAGGCGGTGCAGATCGTCTGCTACGAGATCCGCCTCGCGATGGGGGGCGCGCCGGCGGGGCCGCCCGCGGAGCCGCCGGCCTCGGTGCGGGAGATGGCGGCACTCGAAGCGCATCTCGACGCCGTGCTCGCCCGCGTCGGGTTCCTGCACGACGGCAATGCCGGGCAGCTCGCGCCGAGGATCCGCCGGCTGCTCGCGCGCGCCGTGCCCGACGCCGGCGAAGTGCGGATCCTGCGCGGGCTGCTGGCGGCGATCGAGCGCCGCGTGCCGCCGGGGGCGGACGCGCCATGAGCGCCGACGGCCCCGTGTACCTCGACTGGGCCGCGACCGCGCCGCTCGATGCGCGCGTGGCGGCGGCGATGTGCGCCTGCCTCGCCGACCCCGCGGCGCAGGCGAACCCGTCCTCCGGGCACGCGCCGGGGCGTGCCGCGGCGGCGCTCGTCGCGCGGGCGCGGGCGGAGGTCGGGGCGCTCATCGGCGCGGCGGCGGAGGCGGTCGTGTTCACCTCGGGCGCCACCGAGAGCATCAACCTCGCGATCCTGGGCGCGGCGCGTGCCGCGCCGCGCGACCGGCGTCATGTCGTTTCCTCGCGCGTCGAGCATCGTGCGGTCGTCGGCGCCTGCCGGATGCTCGAGCGCGAGGGATTCGGGGTCAGCTGGCTCGCGCCGCGGGCCGACGGCGGCATCGAGCCGGAGGCGGTCGCGGCCGCGCTGCGCGCCGACACCGCGCTCGTGACGCTCATGCAGGTCAACAATGAGACCGGCGCGCTGACCGACATCGCCCCGATCGCGCGCCTCTGCCGGGAGCGCGGCGTGCTGCTGCACGTGGACGCGGCGCAGAGCGCCGGCAAGGTCCCGATCGACGTCGGCGCCGAGGCCGGCATCGCGCTGCTCTCGTTCTGCGCGCACAAGCTCGGCGGGCCGAAAGGCGTCGGCGCGCTCTACGTCAGGCGGGAGCCGCGTCCCATGCTGTCGCCCTTGATGTCGGGCGGCGGCCACGAGGGAGGCCTGCGCCCGGGCACGCTCGCAACCCACCAGCTCGTCGGCTTCGGCGCGGCCTGCGCGATTGCGCGCGAATCGATCGCGACCGCGCCTGCGCGCATCCGCGAGCTGCGCGAGCGGCTGTGGCGGGCGCTGCAGCCGGCGGCGCCGCTGTGGCGGAACGGCGCCACGGAACCCTCGGCGCCCGGCATCCTGAACGTCGGCTTCGCGGGCGTGGAGGGCGAAAGCCTCCTGCTCGCGCTGGATGGCGCGGTCGCGGCGGCCTCGGGAGCGGCCTGCCACTCCGCCGTCGCCGAGCCGTCCTACGTCCTGCGCGCGCTCGGCCGCTCCGACCTCGCGATCCAGGCCTCGTTGCGCCTGAGCCTCGGTGGCGGCACGACGGAAGAGGACGTGGACCGCGCGGCGGCGCACGTCGTGGCGGCGGTGCACCGCCTGCGTTCGGCGCTTCCGCCGGGCGCGCTGGGGCGCATCGCATGAGCGGCGAGCCCGTCCGCTATTCCCCGCGCGTGCGCGAGCTGTTCGCCGCGCTGCCGCACGCAGGCTCCCCGGCCGCGGGCGCCGGCACGGCCGTGCACGGGGAATCCATCGCCCTCGATCGCGGCGCCTGGGTGCGCTTCGAGGCGCGCATCGAGGGCGGGCGCATTGCCGACTGCACATTCCGCGCCTGGGGTTGCCCGCACACGCTCGCGGCGGGCGCCTGGCTCGCCGGCAGGATGCGCGGCTCACCCGTGTCCGCGGCGAAGTCCGCCGAGGTTCGTGAACTGGCGCACGAAATCGACGCGCCGGCCGGGAAACTGGGGCGATTGCTCGCGGTCGTGGACGCGCAGGCGGCGCTGCTCGCGGCGGCGCGTGCGGTACAATGAGCGTCGGAATGGCCATCACGCTCACTCCCGCCGCGGCCGACCGCATCCGCCGCTTCCTGGCGGATCGCGGTCATGGCGTCGGCCTGCGCCTCGGCGTGCGCAAGACCGGCTGCTCCGGTTTCGCCTACGTCGTGAACTACGCCGACGAGCAGCACGCGGGCGACCGTGTGTTCGAAAGCCAGGGCGTGCGCGTGCTGGTCGATCCCGACAGCCTGTCGCTGATCGACGGGACCGAGGTCGATTTCGTGCGCCACGGCCTCAATGAATCATTCCGCTTCAGGAACCCCAACGTGCGCGGCGAGTGCGGCTGCGGCGAGAGCTTCAGCGTCTGATTTTTCCTTTGGCGGCGGGCACTTCCGGACCCGCGCCGATTGCCGCAGGCGGGTCCCGAACGCTAGAATGCGCCGCCGATGGTCCCCCGGACCACAGAGGATTGCATGGCGCTCGAGCGTACCCTGTCCATCGTCAAGCCCGACGGCGTGGCCCGCAACCTGGTCGGCGACGTGTATCGCCGCTTCGAGGCGGCGGGGCTTCGCATCGTCGCCGCCCGCATGCTGCACCTGACCAAGAGCCAGGCCGAGGGCTTCTACGCGGTGCACCGCGAGCGGCCGTTCTTCCGCGACCTGTGCGCCTACATGACCTCGGGCCCGGTGATGGTGCAGGTGCTGGAGGGGGAGTCCGCGGTTGCGAGGAACCGCGAGATCATGGGCGCCACCGACCCGAAGAAGGCCGCGCCGGGCACGATCCGCGCGGACCTGGCGACCAGCATCGAGGAGAACGTCGTGCACGGTTCGGACAGCGCCGAGAACGCCGCCCGCGAGATCGCCTACTTCTTCGCCGACATCGCGCTGTGCCCGCGCACGCGCTGATCCCCGCAGCGCGATGAACGCCAGCGGCCAGCGCACCAACCTGCTCGGCCTCACGCGCCCTGAGCTCGAGGCATTCGTGGCGGGGCTCGGGGCGAAGCCCTTCCGCGCGCGGCAGCTGCTCAAGTGGATCTACCGCCGCGGCGAGTCCGACTTCGCGCGCATGACGGACCTGGCGAAGGACTTCCGCGCCGCGCTCGCCGCGGTCGCGGAGGTGCGCGTGCCGGAGATCGTCGCCGCGCGCACGGCGGCCGACGGCACCCGCAAGTGGCTGCTCCGGATGCCGGGGGCGGTCGCGGCCGAGCAGGTCATCGAAACGGTGTTCATCCCGGAGCCCGGGCGCGGCACGCTGTGCATCTCGAGCCAGGTCGGCTGCGTCCTCGACTGCGCGTTCTGCGCGACCGGCCAGCAGGGCTTCAACCGCAACCTCACCGCCGCCGAGATCATCGGCCAGGTGTGGCTCGCGAACCGCGAGCTCGGCTACGACCCGGACGGCGGGCGCATCGTCACGAACGTCGTGCTGATGGGCATGGGCGAGCCGCTCGCGAACTACCGCAACGTGCTGCCGGCGATGCAGCTCATGCTGGACGACCTCGGCTATGACCTGTCGCGGCGCCGCGTCACGCTCTCGACCTCGGGGCTCGTGCCGCAGATCTACCGGCTGGCGGAGGACACGAATGTCGCGCTCGCCGTCTCGCTGCACGCCCCGAACGACCGGCTGCGCGACGAGCTCGTGCCGATCAATCGCCGCCACCCCATCGCCGAGCTGCTGGCGGCCTGCTGGCACTACCTCGAGCGCCAGAACGGCCGCAGCGTGACGTTCGAGTACACCATGCTGGACGGCGTCAACGACCAGCCGCAGCATGCGCGGGAACTCGCCGGCCTGCTGCGCGGTCATGACGCCAAGGTGAACCTGATTCCCTTCAACCCGTTTCCGGGTACGAGGTTCCGCCGCTCGCCTGCCGAGGCGATCCGCCGGTTCCGCGACCTGCTGATGCAGGGAGGCGTGATGGCCACGATCCGAAAGACCCGCGGCGACGACATCGATGCGGCCTGCGGCCAGCTGCGCGGCCAGGTGCTGGACCGCACGCAGGTGCGCCTGGGCAGCAGGCTCACGCGCCTCGCGGTGCGCGCATGAGGCCCCGGATCGCGGCGCTGGTCGCGGCCTGCCTGCTCGCCCTGCCGTCCTCCCTGCTGGCGCAGTCGACGGCCGAGCCGCCCGACCCGATCCTCGAGGCCGGTCGCATCAACGCGCGCCTCGCGATGGAGTACCTCAAGCGCGAGCAGCTGCTGGTCGCGCGCGAGAAGGTCGAGAAGGCGCTGCTGCAGAACCCGCGCGACGTGACCGTGCAGCTCGCGGCGGGCCTCGTGTACGAGCGGCTGCTCGACAAGAAGCGCGCCGAGAAGCACTTCCGGCAGGCGCTGCGCGCGGATGCCGAGAGCCCGGAGGCGCAGAACGCGCTCGGCGCCTTCTTCTGCCGCAACCGCCAGCACGCCAGGGGCGAGGACATGTTCCTGAAGGCCGCGCGCAACCCGGTCTACCGGACGCCGGAGGTCGCGTACACCAACGCCGGCGTCTGCGCGCGCAGTGCCGGCAGGCTCGAGCGCGCGGAGCAGTACCTCCGGCAGGCGCTGACGCTGACCGCGAGCTATCCCGAGGCCTATGTCCAGCTGGCCGGGGTCCTGCACGAGCGCGGCAACTACCTGCAGGCGCGCGCGTTCATCGAGCGCTATCTCGCGATCGCGCCGGCCTCGCCCGACGTGCTGCTGCTCGGCTACCAGATCGAGGCGGCGATGAAGGACTCCGCCGCGGCCGCCGGCTTCGCCGCGCGCCTGCGCAAGGAATTCCCGGAGTCGCCGCAGCTGCGCGCGCTCGACGACCTGGAACGCCGGAACCGCGAATGAGCGCGGGCCGCGCCGCGTCGCCCGGGACGCGCCTGCGCGCCGCGCGCGAGGCGCTCGGGCTCTCGATCGAGGACGCCGCCGAGCG
>DATBLN010000094.1:0-3493 GCA_036555345.1 Steroidobacteraceae bacterium | reverse complement strand
TCCTGCCCGGCGCGCGGCGCGCGCAGCCGTTGCGCGGCCTGTGGCTCTGGGGCGGCGTCGGGCGCGGCAAGACCTTCCTCGTGGACCAGTTCTTCGCCGAGCTGCCGGTCCGGGCGAAGCGGCGCGAGCACTTCCATCGCTTCATGCAGGCCGTGCACGCGGGGCTGCGCCGTCACCGCAACGAGCCCTCGCCGCTCGCCCGCGTCGCGCAGGACATCGCGCGCGAGGCGCGCATCCTGTGCTTCGACGAATTCAACGTCAGCGACGTCGCCGACGCCATGATCCTGGGCACCCTCCTGGAAGCCCTCTTCCGCCAGGGGGTGGCGCTCGTCGCGACGTCCAACCTGCGGCCGTCGGAGCTCTACCGCGGCGGCCTGCAGCGCGAGCGCTTCCTGCCCGCGATCGCACTGATCGAGCGGCACTGTCGCGTGCAGGAGCTCGCCGCCGGCACCGACTACCGCCTGCGCCAGCTCGAGCGCGCCGCGCTCTTCCTCGGCCCGGGCCAGGCGGACGCGGAGCGGCGGCTCGCCGCGGAGTTCGACCGCATCGCCGACAGCGACGTGGACCGCGATGCGCGCGTCGAGATCAACGGCCGGGCGCTCCGCGCGCGGCGGGAGGCGGACGACCTCGCGTGGTTCGACTTTCGCGAGCTCTGCGAGGGCCCGCGGTCCGCCGCCGACTACATCGAGCTCGCGCGCTGCTACCACACGGTCTTCGTGAGCGGGGTGCCGGTCATGGATGCGTCGCGCGACGACGCGGCGCGGCGGTTCATCACGCTGGTGGACGAGTTCTACGACCGCGGCGTCAAGCTCTTCCTGACCGCCGCCGCCGACTCCCCGGCGGACCTCTACCGTGGCGAGCGCCTCGCGTTCGAATTCCGCCGCACCGCCAGCCGCCTCTCGGAGATGCAGGGCCGCGCCTATCTCGCGCGGCCGCACCGGCCTTAAAGGGGACGCATCCCCTTTATTTCAGATGACGCCGCGCCGCTCCTGGTCGAGCTCGATGGACTCGAACAGCGCGCGGAAGTTGCCCTCGCCAAAGCCCTCGTTGCCCTTGCGCTGGATGATCTCGAAGAAGATCGGGCCGATCACGTTCTTCGTGAAGATCTGCAGCAGGATGCCGTCCTTGGCGCTGCCGTCGATCAGGATGCGGCGTTCCTGCATGCGCGCGAGCGACTCCTGGTGACCGGTCACGCGCGCTTCCACGCCCTCGTAGTAGGTGTCCGGCGTGTCCTGGAACTCGATGCCGTTGGCGCGCAGCGCGTCCACGGTCGCATAGATGTCGTCCGTGAACAGCGCGATGTGCTGGATGCCCTCGCCGTGGTACTCGCGGATGTACTCCTCGATCTGGCTCTTGTCGTCCTGGCTCTCGTTGATCGGGATGCGGATCCTGCCGCAGGGGCTCGTCATCGCGCGGCTGAAGAGACCGGTCTTCTTTCCCTCGATGTCGAAGTAGCGGATCTCGCGGAAGTTGAACAGCCGCTCGTAGAAGCCGGCCCAGCGGTCCATGTTGCCGCGGCGCACGTTGTGGGTCAGGTGGTCGATGACGGTGAGCCCCGCCCCCCGGACCGGCCGCGGGTCCTGCACCGGCACGAAGTCCACGTCGTAGATCGTGCGGTCGCCATAGCGGTCCACCAGGTAGATCAGGCTGCCGCCGATGCCCTCGATCGCCGGGATCGCGAGCTCCATCGGGCCGACGCGCGTCTCGACGGGCGTCGCGCCCAGCTCGACCGCGCGGCGGAAGGCGAAACCGGCGTCCTTGACGCGGAACGCCATGGCGCAGGCCGAAGGGCCGTGCTCGCGCGCGAAGCGCTGGCCGAAGCCCTCGGGCTCGGCGTTGATGATGAAGTTGACGTCGCCCTGGCGGTGCAGCGTCACGTTCTTGCTGCGGTGGCGGGCGCTCACCGGAAAGCCCATGCGCGCGAACAGGGCCCGGAGCTGCTCGGGGTCGGGCGCGGTGTACTCGACGAATTCGAAGCCGTCGGTGCCCATCGGATTGTCGAAAAGATCGGCCATGGCCGGCTCCAGGATCGGGTGCTGACGCAACTTTAATCCGTCCGCGCCGCGCGCGGAACCGCCCCGGCGGCCCGTGTATAATTCGCGCGGCAACGCCGCCGCCCGCCCCGCCGCGGGCCGGGCGGGTCTGGAGTGTGGATGCTAGGCAGGATCCCGGCCGCCCGACAGGCAATCATCGACCGCATCGCCGCCGCCGCCCGCCGCCGGGGCCGGCGCGGCGCGCCGGTTTCCCCGGCCAGCCTCGTCCGCTGCTTCTACCACGGCGTCTCGGAACTCGACCTCGTGCAGCACTCCGAGGCGGACCTGGCCGGCGCCGCCCTCGCACACCTCGCGCTCGGCCGGGTGCGGCCGCCCGGGCGCGCGCGGGTGCGGGTGTTCAACCCGGACCCGGCGAAGGACGGCTTCGCCTGCGCGCACACCGTCATCATGGTCGTCACCGACGACATGCCATTCCTCGTCGATTCGCTCGGCATGGTCTGCGCCCAGGGCGGCCTTTCCGTCCACCTGCTCGCGCACCCGGTCTTCGCCGTCCGGCGCGATGCGCGCGGCCGCCTGCGCGAACTGTGGCTGGACGGCGGCCGGCCTGGCGCGCGCGCCGAGTCCTGGCAGCTGATCCAGGTCGACCGCGAGCCGGACGCGCGGCGCCTGGCGGCGCTCGAGCGCCGGATCCGCGCGACACTCGAGGACGTGCGGGCGGCGACCGGCGACTGGCGCCGCATGCGCGCCAAGGCGCGCGAGGCCGCGGCGCTCCTCGGCACGGCGCGCGCGCGCGGCCAGGAGCGCGAGATCCGCGAGGCGCGCGCGCTCGTCGAGTGGATGGAGGACAACCACTTCACCTTCCTCGGCTACCGCGAATACCGGCTGCGCCGCGGCGCGCGCCGCGACCGCCTGGTCCCGGTGGCGGGCTCGGGCCTCGGGCTGATGCGCGCCGGCCGCCGCGGCAAGCCGAAGTCCATCGAGCTCTCCGGCGAGGTCCGGGCCTTCGCCCGGTCGCCCGAGCCGCTCATCATCACCAAGGCCAACTCGGTCGCGACCGTGCACCGGCCGACCTACCTCGACTACGTCGGCTTCAAGACCTTCGACGCCAAGGGGGCCGTGACCGGCGAGCGCCGCTTCATCGGCCTGTGGACGTCGTCGGCGTACAGCCGGACGCCCAGCGAGATCCCGGTGCTGCGCCACAAGGTGCAGCGCGTGATCGACCACTTCGGCCTGCCGGCCGCGAGCCACGACAACAAGGCGCTCGTGCACGTGCTCGAGACCTTCCCGCGCGACGAGCTGTTCCAGGCGACCGTGCCGGACCTGATCCGCATCGTCCGCGGCGTCGTGAACCTGTACGAGCGGTCGCAGGTGCGCCTGTTCGTGCGGCGCGACGTGTTCCGCCGCTTCTACTCCTGCCTCGTCTTCGTGCCGCGCGACCGCTACAACACGCAGGCGCGCCGCCGCATCGAGGCGCTCGTCCGCGAGGCGTTCGGCGGGCT
>DATBLN010000004.1:0-10346 GCA_036555345.1 Steroidobacteraceae bacterium | reverse complement strand
CTTCTGGTCGCGGAAGCGCAGCTTGACGGTCTTTCCCACCCACTCGTCGCGCTTCGGCTTGTAGCCCATCTGCAGGATGGTCTCGTCCCGCTGCGCCTGGTACAGCGTCTCGCCGACCTTGAACCAGATGTAGTACTGGCGCGTGGTGTCCAGCCCGGGCCCGACGTAGGTGCTGTCCGCGGTGACGTGGTAGTAGTCGGTCTGCTTGCCGCTGAGGTCCAGCACCAAAGCTTCCATCTCCTCGCCGTACTTCTTCTTCGGCTTCAGGCAGGACAGCGGAAACAGCAGGCAGCTCGCGGCGTACGCGGGCACGGCGAATGCACACAGGAATGCGGCGAGCAGGCTGGCTGCCCGGCGGTTTGGGTTCATGTGGATGGCCCCCTGGGGTGGCTACGCTGCGCTTCGCAAAGTGTCGCTGTCAAGAGACGGCTGGATGCGGCGGTCGCGAGGAACCATGCCCAAAGTCGGCCGGTCGAATCGACACCCCCCTGGCATGGAGTGCCCCTTATGCTGCGAATCATCGCCCTGGCCGGATTGCTTCTCGTTTCACCTTTGACGCTCGCCGCCGACAATGGCGTCTACCTCGGCGCCGGCATGGTGCAGAGCCAGTACGGGCTCTCGAACCCGGGTGATCTGGAGCCATTCGACGACGAGGACAGCGGTTACAAGATCATCGCCGGATTCCGGCCGCTCGACAGCTTCGGCCTGGAACTGGACTATGCCGATCACGGCAACGCGACCGTGCCCTCCGGCATCGTCTGCATCCAGCTGATCAACGCGCCGTGCCCGGACGACACGGACCTCGAGGCGAAGACGCTCTCCGCCTTCGCGGTCGGCTTCCTGGACTTCCCGGCGGTGGACCTGTTCGCGAAGGTCGGCGCCACGGCCTGGGAGTTCAAGGGCAGCTCGACGCCGGCGTTCCCGGCGTTCTCGATCGACGAGGACGGCACCGAGTTCGCCTGGGGTGCCGGGGCGCAGGCGCATTTTGGCAGCCTGGGCCTGCGGCTCGAATACGAGCAGCTGAACATCATCGAGGACGAGAAACTCGGGACGATCTCGCTCTCGTTCATCTACACCTTCCTGTGACCGCCGCGCGGGTCAGGCCCACTCGGTCAGGCCCTCGCGCTGGTACAGGACCTTGAAGGTGGGGCGCGCTTTCATCCGCGCCACGTAGCCCGCGATCGAGCGCCACTCGGTCGCGGGCTTCGGCATGTTGCGCGACCAGCGCATCAGCATCGTGCCGAGGAAGTCGGTCGCGCTCACGCGGTCGCCCATGAAGTACGGGCCGTCGGACGCGAGCCGGGCGTCGATCCGGTCGAAGCAGGCCTCGATGCGCGAGCGCGCGGCGGCCTTGACCGCGTCCTGGTCGGCGCCGCCCGCCTGCTTGTCCGGGTAGAACCAGTCGCGGAACGACGCCTGCAGCGTGTTCGACAGGTGGAACATCCAGGTCATGTAGGCGCCGCGCCGCGGGCTCCCCGGCGGCGGCGCAAAGCCGAATTCATGGTGCCGTTCCGCGAGCAGCATCAATAGCGCCGCGCTCTCGTACAGCGCCTCGCCGTCCACGATCATCGTCGGCACCAGGCCGTTCGGGTTGATCTTCAGGTACTCCGGCTTCCGGTGATCGCCCGCCTCGAGGTCGAGCTTCCTGAGATCGTGCGGAACTCCCAGCTCGATCAGCATCCAGTGCACGCACAGGCTGGCGGCCCCGGGCGCCCAATAGAGGGTGTACATGGACTCGTCGCTCCGTTGATGCAAACTAGGGGGACCTGGTCCCCCGGGGGTTCATTATGACCACTGGTAGCTGCCTGTGCGGCACCGTCCGTTACGAGGTCGCGGGCCCCTTTGACATGATGGCGCACTGCCACTGCTCGATGTGCCGCAAGCACCACGGCGCGATGTTCGCGACCTTCGTTTCGGCGCCGATCGCCGGCTTCCGCTGGGTAGCCGGACAGGAGAACGTGCAGTCGTTCCAGTCGTCGGAGCACGGGCACCGGTACTTCTGCCGGACCTGTGGTTCGGTGACGCCGACGCTCATGAAGGAGATGGGCATCGTGATCCTGCCCGCGGGCAACCTGGAGGGCGACCTCGGCATCCGGCCGCAGATGCACATGTTCGCGGGCTCGCGCGCGCCCTGGTACCCGATCACGGACGCGTTGCCGCAGCATCCGGCCTACCCCCCGCAGTTCGGCGGCGGCGAAGGGGTCGCACGGCCGGCGCCCGCGCTCCGGCTCGGCATCACGCAGGGCAGTTGCCTGTGCGGCGCGGTCGCCTGGGAGTTCGAGGGGCAGCCCGAGCGCGTGCAGAACTGCCACTGCTCGCGCTGCCGCAGGGCGCGAAGCGCCGCGCACGCGACCAACGCCTTCTACAAGGCCGGGCAACTCCAGTGGACCCGCGGCAAGGACGAGGTCCAGAGCTACGCGCTGAAAGGCGCGAAGCGCTTCGGGCAGGATTTCTGCCGCCGCTGCGGCAGTCCCGTGCCGCGGGTGGTCGAGGCGACCGGCTACGTCGTCGTGCCCTGCGGCAGCCTCGACACCTCGCCCGGCATGCGCCCGCTTGGGCACGTCTTCGCAACCAGCAAGGCGGCGTGGTTCGAGATCACGGACGGGCTGCCGCAGTGGGAGGGATATCCTGCGCGCGCCTGATCGGCTGCGGCGCTTCGGCACGGCGCTCCTGCTCGCGTTCGCGGCCGCCGGCTGCGGCCCCCGGGGCACGCCGGAGGACGAGATCCGCGCGCTGGTCTCCACGGCCGAGGAGTCGGCCGAGGCGCGGGATGCTTCCGCGCTCAGGGACCTGGTCGCCGACGACTACGAGGATCCCGCCGGCCGCACCGCCGACGACCTGCGCAACTACATCCACGGCTGGCTCGTCGCGCACCCGTCGGTGCGGCTCATCACGCGCGTGAACTCCATCGAGCTCGAGGGCAATGAGCTGGCGAGGCTGTCCGTGACCATCGGCATGCTCGGGCGCGAGGCCTCATCCGATTCCGGCTGGGAATTCGCGGGCGATGTCTGGCGCTTCGACCTGCGCCTCGCGCGCGACAGCGGGGACTGGCGCGTGATCCGCGCCGGCTGGCAGCAGGATTGAGAAGGCTCTGCGCAGAGCTTCCCTAGGATGCTTCCGGTTCCTCGAGCGCGTTCCAGCGCTCACGGAAGGCGCGCACGGCCTCGTCGCGGATCAGTGCGTGGCGGCGCGACAGGAGAAGTGACGCCGGCGGGCAGACGCGCGCACGGATCACCCCGAGGTCGGCCGCGGCATCGAACAGGCTGGGATACCAGCGCTCCCATTCCGGCAGGATCGCCTCGACGTGGTCACGCAGGTTCATCGCCCGCCGCGGCGGGCGCCGCCGGGGGCGGCGCGTTCGCGCTCCAGATGTCGCGGTGGATGAGCCACTCGCCGTCCACCTTCTTCCACAGCTCGATGAACTTGCCGGCCGCGACGGCCTCGCCGTCCGGTCCCTTGAAGCGGATGCTGCCCTGGCGATAGGCGTGGTCGCCGAGCACGAGTGTCTCGACGGTCGCAATCTCGATGCCGGCACTGCCCGGAGGGTTCTCGCGCGCGAAGAACTCCTGGATCGCGGCCCGCCCGTTGACGATCTCGGCGTCCGGCGGCAGCAGCTGCGCGTCCTCGGTGTAGAGCGCGGCGACGCCCGCGGCATCGTGCAACGCGTAGCGCTCGACCCAGGCGTCGGCGCGTTCCTGCGGGAACGCCTCGGGCACGGGCGCGGGCGCGCAGCCCGCGAAGACGAGCACCAGCGAAAGCAACGTGGCCGCGCGCGTCATCCGCGGCACCTCAGCCCGGAGCGAGCGCCGGCATCTCGGCCGGCGGCGGCGCATTCGGGCTCCACATGTGCCGGTGCAGCAGCCAGGCATTGTCGACCTTGATCCACAATTCCATGAACTTGCCCACCCGCGGCTCGCCCTCCTCCGGGTGCATCGCCGTGTACGCGCCCTCGCGCAGCCAGTAGGCGCCGGCCGGGAAGGTCTCCGCATCGGAAATCTCGATGCGTACGGCGCCCGGGTTATAGGACTTCCAGTACTCGATGATGGCATCGTGGCCGGCGACGATCGGGCTGTCGGGCGGCAGGATCTGCGCATCCGGGCTGTACATCAGCGAGAGCCCGTCCACGTCGCCGCTGTTGAAGGCGGCGAGCCAGCCGTCGGCGGCGGCCTGCGGGAACGGCTCCGGCGCGGCGGGGCGCTCGCAGCCCATGGCGAGCAGCGCGATCAAGGCGGTCCATGAGGCGAGATGAATGCGTTTCATGTCGCGTCCCCCTCTCTGGGTGGCCTGCCCCGATCATACTCGCCTCGGCGGCAGGGGGATCAAGCCCGCCTCAGTAGCCGCGCCGGACGTCCACCTCGGAGAGCAGCTTCCCGCCCGAAGCGTAGCGGCGCAGGTTCTCGCGCGCGACCAGCCAGCGCGGCTCGTCCCCGGTGTCGGTCTCCGCGGAGACGTGCGGCGTGATCAGCACGTTCGGCGCGCGCCACAACGGGTGGTCCGGCGGCAGCGGCTCGGGATCCGTGACGTCGAGGCCCGCGCCGCCGACGCGGCCGTCCTCGAGCGCCGCGACCAGGTCCGCGGTCACAACGCTGGCCCCGCGGCCGACGTTGATGAAGAGCGCGCCGCGCTTCGCCGCGTCGAAGAATCCGCGGTCGAACAGTCCGCGGGTCTCGGCCGTCAGCGGCAGCGTGTTGACGATGACGTCGGCGCGCGCGGCGAACGCGCGCAGTTCCGGCGAGAGGCCCACCTCGGCCACGAACGGCGGGCCCTCGCGACCGGAGTTGCGGATCGCGATCACCTTCATGCCGAGCGCGTGCGCGCGGCGGGCGGTCTCGGTGCCGATGCCGCCGAGGCCGACGACAAGCATCGTGCGCCCCTCCACGGACCACATGCGCGACGTGGGCACCGCGTCGTCCTTCCACTCGCCGCGCGCCTGCAGTGGCACGTAGCTCGCGAAGCCGCGCGTCAGCCCCAGCAGGAAGGCCATCACGTGCTCGGACATCACCGGACCCGCGACCTTCTGCATGTTGGTGAGCCAGAGGCCGCGCTCCGCGAAGCCCGGGATGCCGACGCAGCGCTCCACTCCCGCCGACAGGACCTGGATCCAGCGCAGGCGCCGGCCAGCGGCCACGACTTCGGGCGTGCAGAATCCGATCACGGCATCCGCGTCGGCCGCGAGCCGGGCGGCCTCGGCGCGGTCCCCCGCCTGCAGCAGCGTCACACCGGGCGCCGCTTCCTGCATCCAGGCGAGCCGGGCGGCGTCGGCCCGCGGGATTACGACCCGGCGCGGCGGCGTCCAGCCAGGCCGCCCGGAGACCGGGGTGGCGGATTCTTTCAGGCCCAGTTCCTCGACCAGGCGGGTGGTGGCGGACGGGTCGCCGGCGGCCGCCGGCGGCACGGCCAGCACCATCAGCAGCGCAAAGGCAAGTACGGAACGCATCGGCGTGTTCATGCGCGAACGATACCGCAGCCGGCCGGCGGGGTGCGTACAATGCGCCGCGACGTCGAGCCGGAGGGGGAACCCGGATGCGCCTGCTTTCCGTCCTGATGCCGCAGGAGCGGCAGTTCTTCACCTTGTTCAACGCCCACGCGGCGCTCGTCGTGGACGGTGCCCGGGCGCTGGTCGAGTTGCTCGCGGGCTACGCCGACAACGGCCGGCGCGAGGCGCTGATCGCGAAGATCCAGAAGTTCGAGCACGACGCCGATGAGGTCACGCACCAGACCGTCGCGCTCATGCACAACACCTTCGTGACGCCCTTCGACCGCGACCAGATCAACAAGCTGATCCAGCGCATGGACGACATCCTGGACCTGATGCAGGACACGGCCGAGTCGCTGATGCTCTATGACGTGCACCAGCTCACGCCGGAAGTCCTCCACCTCGCGGACCTTGTGCAGGTGTGCTGCACGCGCGTCAGGGACGCCGTCACCCAGCTCTCGAACATGGACAACGGGCCCGCGATCCTCCGGATCTGCCAGGAGATCGACTCGCTCGAGACCGACGCCGACCGCGTCATGCGCGGGGCCATCTCCAAGCTGTTCCGCGAGGAACAGGACGTCCGGCAGCTCGTGAAGCTCAAGGCCGTCTATGAGCTCCTCGAGCTGACCACGGACAAGTGCCAGGACGTCGCGCTCGTGATCGAGGGCGTGGTGCTCGAGAACGGCTGACGCTGGCATGGATGCCGGCACCGTCACGCTGACGCTCGCGATGCTGGTGCTGGTCGCGCTCGCATTCGACTTCATGAACGGCTTCCACGACGCGGCGAACTCCATCGCCACGATCGTCTCGACCGGCGTGCTGAAGCCCTACCAGGCCGTGCTCTGGGCGGCGTTCTTCAACTTCGTCGCGATCGCGCTGTTCGAGCTCAAGGTCGCCGCGACCGTTGGCAAGGGCATCGTGACACCCGAGGTCGTCGACAACTACGTGATCTTCGGCGCGCTGGTCGGCGCGATCGCCTGGAACGTCATCACCTGGTACTACGGCCTGCCGTCCTCGTCCTCGCATGCGCTGATCGGGGGCATGCTGGGCGCGACCATCGTGAAGGCCGGCACCGACCCGTTGCTGGCCCCCGGCATCGTCAAGACCTCGACGTTCATCGTGGTGTCGCCGCTGCTCGGCATGCTGCTCGCGGGGCTCCTCTATGTGGCCGTGGCATGGATCTGCCGGACGCGCACGCAGCGCATGACGGACCGCTGGTTCCGGCGGCTGCAGCTCGTCTCCTCCGCGCTCTACAGCATCGGCCACGGCAGCAATGACGCGCAGAAGACCATGGGCATCATCTGGCTGCTGCTCATCTCCGCGGGCCTCACGACCACGGATCACCTGCCCTACTGGGTCGTGATCACCTGTTACATCGCGATCGCGCTCGGCACGCTGTTCGGCGGCTGGCGCATCGTGAAGACCATGGGCCAGCGCATCACCAAGCTGAAGCCGGTCGGCGGCTTCGCGGCCGAGACCGGCGGCGCGATCTCGCTGTTCCTCGCATCGAGCTTCGGCATCCCGGTTTCCACGACGCACACGATCACGGGCGCGATCATCGGCGTGGGCTCAACGCGGCGCACCCGCGCGGTGCGATGGGGTGTCGCCGGCAACGTCGTGATGGCCTGGGTCCTGACGATCCCCGCGTCCGGGCTGATCGCCGCCGGCGCCTGGTGGCTGGGGCGGCGGCTGTTCTGACCGGCCGTCAGGCGCGCCGCAGGCGCAGCGCGTTGCCGACCACCGAGACCGACGACAGGCTCATCGCGAGCGCGGCGATCATCGGCGACAGCAGCAACCCGGTCCACGGCCACAGGATCCCCGCCGCGACCGGCACGCCGAGCGCGTTGTACACGAGCGCGAATGCCAGATTCTCGCGCATGTTGCGCACGGTCGCGACGGAAAGCTCGCGCGCACGCGCGATGCCGCGCAGGTCGCCCTTCACGAGCGTCACCTTGGCGCTCGAGATCGCGACATCGGTGCCCGTTCCCATGGCGATGCCGACGTCGGCCGCGGCGAGCGCCGGCGCGTCGTTGATGCCGTCGCCAGCCATCGCCACGCTCCGGCCACCCGCCTGCAGCCGCGCGACCAGCGCCGCCTTGTCGGCAGGACGCACTTCACTGTGAACTTCGGTGACGCCGGTGGCGGATGCCACCGCCTGTGCGGTCGCACCCGCATCGCCCGTCGCCATGATGATGCGAAGCCCGGAGCGGCGCAGGATCGCGAGCGCTTCCGGCGTCGTCGACTTGACGGGATCCGCGACCGCGATCAGGCCCGCGAGCGCGCGGTCCGCCACGAGGAACATCACGCTCGCGCCCTCGGCGCGAAGCCTCCCGGCCTCATCCGCGAGTGGCTGCAGGTCCATGCCGAGGTCGCGCATCAGCGCGGCGCTGCCGAGCGCCAGCGACTTTCCGTCCACCCTCCCGCGCACGCCGAGGCCGGTGCCCGACTCGAACGATTCCGCCTTCGAGAGCGGCAGGCCGCGCCGGCGGGCCTCCGCCACGATCGCCTGTGCGAGCGGATGCTCGCTGCCGGCGTCGAGGCTCGCGGCGAGGCGCAGCAGTTCCGCCTCCGCGGACCCCGTGGCGGCGACCGCCGCGCGGAACGCCGGGCGGCCCTCGGTCAGCGTGCCGGTCTTGTCCACGATCAGCGTGTCCACGGCACGGAGCCTCTCGATCGCCTCGGCGTCCCGGAACAGGATGCCCGACTGCGCCGCGCGGCCCATGGCGACCATGACCGACATCGGCGTCGCGAGCCCGAGCGCGCAGGGACAGGCGATGATGAGCACGGCCACCGCATTGACGATCGCGTAGGTCCAGGACGGGTCAGGCCCGAACAGGCCCCAGCCGAGGAATGTCGCCGCCGCGATCGCGAGCACCGCCAGTACGAACCAGTACGACACGCGGTCCGCCAGCCGCTGCATCGGCGCGCGCGAGCGCTGCGCCTGTGCGACCAGCTGCACGACCTGCGCCAGCATGGACTCGCTGCCCACGCGCTCCGCGCGCATGACGAGGCTGCCGTTCGCGTTCTGCGTGCCGCCGATCAGGCGATCGCCGGGATGCTTCGAGACCGGAAGCGACTCGCCGGTCAGCAGCGACTCGTCCACGCTCGAATGTCCCTCGAGCACGACGCCGTCCACCGGCACCTTGTCGCCCGGGCGCACGCGCAGGCGGTCGCCGCCACGCACGTGGTCGAGCGGGATCTCCTCGTCGCTGCCGTTTGCGCGCAGGCGCCGGGCGGTCGGCGGCGCCAGGCGCAGCAGCGCCTTGATCGCGGCGGAAGTCGAGGAACGCGCCTTCAGTTCGAGCAGCTGGCCGAGCAGCGTCAGCGACACGATCACGGCCGCCGCCTCGAAGTAGACGCCGACGCGGCCGTGCTCCCGGAACGACTCCGGGAACCAGCCGGGCGCCAGGGTCGCGACGACGCTGTAGAGGAACGCGGCGCCGACGCCGGTGCCGATCAGCGTCCACATGTTCGGGTTGCGGGTGGCGACGGACTGCGCCCAGCGCCGGAAGAACGGCCAGGCGGCCCAGAGCACGACCGGCGCCGACAGCAGGAGCTCGAGCCAGCTGCGCTGCTGCGCGCCCGGGAAATCGAAGCGGTGACCTGCCATGGCGAGCGCAAGCACCACGAGCGTCAACGGCAGCGTCCACCAGAACCGGCGCCTGAAGTCGCCGAGCTCGGGCAGCTCGTCGTCGTCCAGCGTCGGCATCATCGGCTCGAGCGCCATGCCGCAGATGGGGCAATGCCCCGGCGCGTCCCTGATGATTTCCGGGTGCATCGGGCAGGTCCAGCGGGCTGCGGCGGCGGGGGCCGATTGCCCTGGCGCGTGAGAGGCGTGATGGCGATGCCCGTGTGGATCGGTCACTGCTGTGCTCCCGTCGAGGCGTCGTGGGGTGGAGTCTAAGGTCTGGACGCCGGTTCAGAGCCAACACCCGGCGGGAGCGACCGCGAATTGGGGGTCCCGGACCGTGCGGACCGGCTACGATTGCGCCGTGAGCGAATCGGTCTTCACGCTGCATCGGGGCCGGACACCGCTGCTCGTCAGCGTGCCGCACACGGGCACCCGCATTCCGGACGGGCTCGAGCCGCCGTTCCACGCGCGAGCGCTCGCGATGGCAGATACCGACTGGCGCCTCGACGAGCTCTACGCATTCGCGCGTGAACTGGGCGCCGGGCTCCTCGTCCCGCATTACTCGCGCTACGTGATCGACCTGAACCGCCCGCCCGGGGATTCGCCGATGTACGCCGGCGCCAACAACACGGAGCTCGTGCCGACGCGTTCCTTCGAAGGCGAGCCCCTGTACCGCGACGGCCACGTCCCCGGTCCCGCCGAGGTCGCGCGCCGGCTCGAGCGCTCCTGGCAACCCTATCACGAGGCGCTGGGCGCCGAGCTGGCGCTGGTCCGGGAAGCGCATGGCTACGCGCTGCTGTGGGACGGCCACAGCATCAAGTCGCGGCTGCCGTGGCTCTTCGAGGGCAAGCTGCCCGACCTCAACCTCGGCACCGCGCGGGGCGCGAGTTGCGCCGCCTCGCTCGCCGCCGCGCTCCAGCGCGTGCTGGAATCCCAGGACCGGTTCACGCATGTCGTCGATGGCCGCTTCAGCGGCGGCTACATCACCCGGCATTACGGGAGGCCGGATCAGCGCGTGCACGCCGTGCAACTGGAGATGTGCTGGTCCTGCTACATGCTCGAGGCCCCGCCGTACACTGTCGATCGCGCGCGCGCCGACGCCCTCGTTCCGGTATTGAGACGGCTGCTGGAGACCGCGCTTGCCTGGAGGCCGGATGGCTGAGGCCCGCCTGCTCTGGACCCCGCGCGCCTGGCTGCGAGGCGGCTGGCGAGAGGGCGTGCTCCTCTGCATCGGGCCGG
>DATBLN010000072.1:0-28971 GCA_036555345.1 Steroidobacteraceae bacterium | reverse complement strand
GTCGAACTTCAGTTCCATGACGGCTTCCCCGCGTCTGGCCTATATGTTATAAATATATAACATGATTCGCCGGCTCGACAAGCAGGACCGCGTGTTCCGCGCGCTCGCCCACGCGACCCGCCGGGAGATCCTCGACCTGCTGCGCCGCGCGCCGCGCACGACCGGGGAGGTCTGCGACGCCTTCCCGCGCCTCGACCGCTGCACGGTCATGCAGCACCTCGGCGTACTGGAGCGCGCGGAACTCGTCGTCGCGCGCAGCGAGGGGCGGCAGCGCTGGAACGTGCTGAACGTGATGCCGATCAAGGAGATCCATGACCGCTGGATCGGGCGTTACGCCGCGAACGCGGTCGCGCTGCTCGCCCGGCTGAAGCGCGACCTGGAGGAGCCGGTCAGGGCGGAGCGAAGCGATCCGCGGCGAGCGGCGGGTTGATGCGGATCTCCCGGACTGTTCCGGTTGAGAGGACTTTTCCCGTCGTGAGCTGTCGTTCCATCTGCTTGAAGGGATACAGGACGCCGCCCACCGGCCGGTAGTCGCTGTAGACGGTCTCGATCCACTCCGGCGTCGGGTCGACGTCCACGTGCAGCGCGCGCCGGGTGCGTTCCCGCTCGATGAGCCAGCTCTCGGGATGCACGTAGTAGGTGACCTGGAAGCCGTCGTCCAGCGTGAGCCGCAGGACGTGGTAATCGATGCCGTCCACGACTTCGCGGGCCTGAAGCTCGAGCCGGTGGCCGCGCGACGCCATTTCATGCAGGCCGAATAGCTTGAACGGGAACTCGATCCCGTGGCGGAGGGCGGCGGAGCCCTGGGGCGAACCCTCGCTCACGCCTTCGTCCGGGGACCATGACCAGGAGCGCGCGTGGTCCAGGGCCTCGGTGAACACGCGGGTGCCATCCATGCTGACGTCGATGCGCATGCGCCCGTCACGGGTCGCCACGTAGCGGCCATCCACCGCAAAGGTCGGTTCTTCGATGCGCAAGTCGCTCTCGAAAGTTTCGACTCTGCCAATCGCATCCGCGCCGCCGCGCGCGCGCACGTTTGCGGCGACCAGGGAGTCAAGGTCCGGCCCGGCGGGCGTGCCGGCGCATGCGACCATCGATGCGAAGCCGATCGACACAAGGCAACTCGCGCGCATGGATCATTCTCCCGTCACCGCGTCATGGATGCGCGGACGCGGCAAATGGTCGCGGCCGGGATCCCAGGCGCCTGCTGACGCTAAGATATCGCCATGAAGGCGATGCGCCTGCATGCGCCGGGCAGACCGCTTCTGTGCGACGAACTGCCCGTGCCGAAGCCCGGCCCCGGCGAGCTCTTGCTGCGCGTCTCGGCCTGCGGCGTATGCCGCACCGACCTGCATCTGGTGGACGGCGAGCTTCCCGGCATCCGCTGCCCCGTCACGCCGGGCCACGAGATCGTCGGCCGCGTCGTCTCGGCGGGTGCGAACGCGCGGTTCCACGAGGGCGAGCGCGTCGGCGTGCCCTGGCTCGGCGGCGCCTGCGGGCGTTGCCGCTGGTGCCGCGAGGGGCGCGAGAACCTCTGCGATCGCGCCGTGTTCACCGGCTACACGCGCGATGGCGGCTACGCCGAGTACGCCGTTGCGAACGCGGATTTCTGCCTGCCGGTTCCCGGACGCTATGAAGACGCGGAAGCGGCGCCGCTTCTGTGCGCGGGCCTGATCGGCTACCGCGCGTGGCGGGCCGCCGGCGACGCCCGTGCGGTCGGCCTCTATGGATTCGGCGCCGCGGCCCACCTGCTCGCTCAGGTCGCCGCCGCGCAGGGACGCCGCGTCTTCGCATTCACGCGCCCCGGTGACGTGCAAGCGCAGCGCTTCGCGCTCTCCCTGGGCGCCGCCTGGGCCGGCGGCTCGGACGACCCGCCGCCGGAGCCTCTCGACGCAGCGATCCTGTTCGCGCCGGTCGGCGCGCTCGTGCCGGCGGCGCTCGCGGCCGTGCGCAAGGGCGGGCGAGTGGTCTGCGCGGGCATCCACATGAGCGACATTCCGTCCTTCCCATACCGGCTGCTCTGGGAGGAACGTTCGGTCGTCTCGGTCGCAAACCTCACCCGCCAGGACGGCGAGGAGTTCATGCGCCTCGCCGCGGAAGTCCCGCTGCGCGCATCCATCGAGCGCATGCCGCTCGCGCGGGCCAACGAGGCGCTGGCGAGGCTGCGCCGCGGGGAGCTGCGGGGCGCCGCCGTGCTCGTCAACGCGCCGGGGGCGTGATGCCGGCCAGCCACGCAACCAGCCCGACCGCGCGCACGCTGGGATGGCCGCTGATGGCGCTCCTGGCCTGCGCCGCCACGTCCGCAACGGCCGCGAGTCGCGTCAGCGTCGAGGTCGGCCGCGCCGAGTTCGCGGGCCTGCGGATCGACGGGCTGGCGGTCGGGCTGGATTCCGATGCCGGCGCGACGGGCGCGGCCACCGTGCGCGCCGCGCGCATCCGGGGCGTCGCCGCCACCGGTCCCCTGTCCGGCTTCGAGCTCGACTGCCCGTCGCTCTCGGTCGCGGGCGACTCGCTCCATTGCGCGCGCGGGCGGCTGCGCGGCTCGCTCGGCTCGCTCGGCCGCCAGGACACGGCGTTCAGCGCGCACACGGAGGACGGAGGCACGCTGCGCGTCCGGCTGGAATCCTTCGCCTTCGCGGGCGGGCGCGCACGCGCGGACCTCAGGCTCGACGGCACGCGCTGGCGGCTGGACGCGAAGCTGGCGGACCTCGACATCTCGCAGCTGCCCCCGATCGCAAAGCCGTGGGTCGAGCTCCCGGAGGGATTTGCCGTCGCCGGCGCGGCTTCCGGAGACGTGCACGCCACCGGCCGGGGCGATTCGCTTCGCGCCGCAACCGTCGAGGCGGACATCGCGCGACTCGATTTCGCGGACGCCGCGGGGACCTTTGCGGGCGAAGGGATCACGGGACTGCTGCGAATGGACCTCGAGGCGGCGCCGCGCGGATTCGCGGTCAGCAAGGGCCGGGCCGGGATCGCCGGCGGCCAGGCCTACAGCGACCCGGTCTTCCTCGATTTCGGCGCGCATCCGGCGGACGTGGACTTCGCCGGGCTGCTGATCACCGACGAGGCACGATTCGAAGCGCGCGAGTTCGCACTCGATCACCATGGGGTGCTGAAGGTCGCAGGCTCGGCGGCGCTCGATTTCGACGCCGGGACCCTGCTGACCGATGCACGGATGAAAGTGGCCTCGCTCGACCTTTCCACTGCCCTTCCCTCCTACGTGCAGCCCTTCCTGATCAACACGGCCCTGAAGGACATCGAGGGTGCGGGCCGGGTGAGCGGTGATCTCGACGTCGCCGGTGGCCTGCCGGTGCGCGCCGCGCTCGACGTCGAGCGAGTGATCCTCGACAGCCAGACCGGCTCTCTGTCGATCTCGGGTCTCGATGGCCGCCTGAACTGGTTCGACGACGCCTCGCGTAGTGCGCTCGCAGGCTCGATCGACGACGCGCTGTTCCAGTCTCTCCTTTCCTGGGAATCGGCAAGCCTCTGGGGCATCGAGATCGGGGCGGCGGAACTGCCATTCGCCACGACCGGCCGGCACTTCCGCCTGCTCACGCCCGTGCTGCTGCCGATCTTCGACGGCGGGCTCGCGATCGATACGCTGCGCGTGCGCCATGCGGGCACGGACCAGATGTACGTGCGCTTCGATGCGGAACTGCGGCCGGTCAGCGTCGCGAAGCTCTCGCGCGCACTGGGCTGGCCGGAGTTCTCGGGCTCCCTCTCGGGTCGCATACCGGAACTGCAGCTCGCGCGGGGTGTCGTGACGCTCGGCGGCAACCTAGAGGCGGCCGTATTCGACGGGCGCGTGGTCGTGCGCGACCTGCAGCTGCGCGAGCCGCTCGGCAAGTTCCCGCGCCTGTACGCGAGCATCGACGCGGAAAACCTGGACCTCGAGCTGGTGACGAGCACGTTCTCCTTCGGCATGATCACGGGGCGCCTGTCCGGCAAGGTCGAGAACCTCGAGACCTTCGCCTGGATGCCGGTGTCGTTCACCGCCGCGTTCCAGACGCCGCGCGGCGACCGCTCGAAGCACCGGATCAGCCAGCGCGCCGTGCAGAACCTCTCCAGCATCGGCGGCGGCAGCGGCGGCGGCGTCGCGGCCGCCCTGCAGGGCGGTTTCCTCAAGTTCTTCGACGATTTCGGCTACGACCGCCTGGGACTCAGCTGCCGGCTCGCGAACGACGTCTGCACGATGAGCGGCGTCGAGCGCACGGACGGCGGCTATTACATCGTCAAGGGCTCGGGCCTGCCGCGCATCGACGTGATCGGCAGCCAGTCCCGGGTGGCGTGGACGCGCCTGGTCCGGCAGCTCGCCTCCATCATGGAGTCCGAGATCGTCGTCGAGTGAGCGGAATCCGCGCTAGAATCCGGTTCAGGAGACGTTCAGGCGCCGGCGGCGAGCATGCTCCCGACCGGGCCCGGAGCAGAAGGAGGTCACGTCATGATTCGCTGGTTTACCGCAGGCACGGCTGCCGGCTGCCTCGCACTCGCCGCCTGCGTGACGATCAACGTCTACTTCCCTGCCGCCGCGGCCGAGGAAGCGGCCGACCGCATCATCAAGGACGTCTGGGGCGAGGACGAGGAGAAGAAGCCGGAAGGCAACGAGCAGTCGTCCATCGTCGAGCCCGCGCGCGGCATGCTGTTCGCGGCGCTCGAGGGCGCCCTCGACCTCGTGGTGCCCGCTGCCCAGGCGCAGGCGGACATCGACATCTCGAGCCCCGCGATCCGGGCGCTCACCGCATCGATGAAGGCGCGCGCCGCCGACCTCGAGCCCTTCTTCGACTCGGGCGCCGTCGGCCTCACTTCCGACGGCCTCGTCGAGCTGCGCGACGCCAACTCGGTGCCGCTCGCGGACCGCAACCGCGTGCGCAAGCTGGTCACGGACGAGAACGCGGACCGCAACTCGCTCTACCGCGAGATCGCCTCCGCCAATGGCCACCCCGAGTGGGAGGCCGACATCCGCAGCACCTTCGCGGCGCGCTGGATCGCGAACGCGCACGCCGGCTGGTACTACAAGCGCGCCGGCGGGGACTGGGCGAAGAAGTAGCGGTCAGCCGGTCGCGACCGAACGGTCCTGCTCGATCAGATTCGCGCCCTGGTTTCTGGGCGCATTCACCAGCCGGCTGACCGGCCAGAACGCCAGCGCCTTCGGCTCGTAAGGCTGCAGCAACCGCGCGAGCTGCTCCGTATCCGAATAGGCCCCGTCGAGCCAGCGGTCCCATTCCGACTCGGGCAGCACGCACGGCATCCGGTCGTGGATCTTGCGGATCGAGGCCGAGGCATCCGTCGTCACGATCGTACAGGACTCGAGCATCGAGCCGTCCGCCGGGTCCTTCCATCGCTCCCAGAGCCCGGCGAAGGCGAATGGCCGGCCGTCCTTCATGCGGATGAACCAGGGCTGCTTGCCTCCCGGCGCCACCTGCCATTCGTACCAGCCGTCCGTCACGACGAGGCAGCGGCGCTTGCGGAAGGCGTCGCGGAACGACGGCTTCTCCGCGAGCGTCTCGGCGCGCGCGTTGATCATGCGGTTGCCGATGGCCTTCTCCTTGGCCCACCTCGGCACCAGGCCCCAGTGCAGCAGCACGAGCTCCCGCCGCCCCTCCTCGCAGGCGCGCACCGCGGGCACGTCCTGCGTCGGCGCGATGTTGTAGCGCGGCTCGAGGGGAGGCAGCTCGTCGAGGGCGAACGTGCGCCGGACGGCCTCGGCCGGCGAAAAGAACGCGTAGCGTCCGCACATGGGAATCGCCCCTACTCGCGGATGCCGGTGCCGCGATTCATCAGCGTGACCACGATCGTGAACATCGCGACGGCGAATGCCGCCATGATCAGGAACGCGAAGCCGATATCCACGTCGCTGGTGCCGAGGAACCCGTGCCGGAAGGCGTTGACCATGTAGAGGATCGGGTTCGCGTAGGACAGGCGCTGGGCCCAGTCCGGCAGCAGTGCCACCGAATAGAACACCCCGCCCAGGTAGATCAGCGGCGTCAGCACGAAGGTCGGGAACCACGAGATCTGGTCGAAGTTCTTGGCGAAGATCGCGTTGAAGAAGCCCCCCAGCGCGAACACGACCGAGGTCAGGATCACCGAGCCCGCGACCAGGAGCGGGTGTTCCACGGGGATGCGCGTGAAGAAGAGCGTGACCACCGTGACCACGGCCCCGACCAGCAGCCCGCGCATGACGCCGCCGGAGACGTAGCCGAGCACGATCAGCCAGTTCGGCAGCGGCGCGACCAGCAATTCCTCGATGTGCTTGCCGAACTTGGCACCGAAGAAGCTCGACACGACGTTGCCGTAGGAGTTGCTGATGATCGCCATCATGATCAGGCCGGGCGCGATGTACTGCATGTAGTCGTAGCCGCCCATCGTCCCGATCCGCCGCCCGATCAGGCTGCCGAAGATGACGAAATAGAGCGTGGCCGTGACTGCGGGCGGCACCAGCGTCTGGCCCCAGATGCGGATGATGCGGCCGTACTCGCGGCGCACGATCGTCTGCAATCCGATGCGGCGGATCCGCGCGAGCGACTGCGTGGCGGCTGCGGCGCCCACGTCAGCCCGCCCGCCGCGCCGCGGCGCCCTTGCTCTCGACCAGCCGCATGAACAGCTCCTCGAGGCGGTTCACCTTGTTGCGCATGCTGACGACCTCGATGCCCTGCTGCGTGAGCCGCGCGAAGATGTCGTTCAGGCTCTGCTCCTTCGTGACCTCGACCTCGAGGGTGTGGTCGTCGACGAGGCGCGTGACGTAGCCCGGCAGGGCGGGCGGGGCGGCTACCGCCTCGCGGAAGTTCAGCACGAAGGTCTCCTGGGCGAGCTTGCGGATCACGCCCGCCATCGTGTCGTTCTCGATGATGCGCCCGCCGTCGATGATCGCGATGTGGCGGCAGAGGCTCTCCGCCTCCTCGAGGTAGTGCGTCGTCAGGATGATCGTCGTGCCCCGCGCATTGATCTCCCGCAGGAAGTTCCACATGCTGCGCCGGATCTCGATGTCCACGCCCGCGGTCGGCTCGTCGAGGATCAGCAGTCGCGGCTCGTGCACGAGCGCGCGCGCGATCATGAGACGGCGCTTCATGCCGCCCGAGAGCGAGCGCGCCGTCGAGTCCCGCTTGTCCCACAGCTGCAGCTGGCGCAGGTACTTCTCCGCGCGCTCGAGCGCGAGGCGGCGCGGCAGGCCGTAGAAGCCCGCCTGGTTCACGATGATCGTGAACACCTTCTCGAACTGGTTGAAGTTGATCTCCTGCGGCACCAGCCCGATGCAGGACTTCGCGTGATCGAGTGCCCGGTCGATGTCGTGGCCGAAGACGGACACCGAGCCGCCGGTCTTCGACACGAGCGACATGACGATGCCGATTGTGGTCGTCTTGCCGGCCCCGTTCGGCCCGAGCAACGCGAAGAAGTCGCCTTCCTCGACGTCCAGGTCGATGCCCTTGAGCGCCTGCACGCCCGTGCGATAGGTCTTGGCCAGGCCGCGGATCGAAAGCGCCTTCATGAAACCCCAGGTGACATGGGAATGCGGGCGGACAGGCGCGAAGCGTAGCTTTCGGCCTGCGCCCCGGCAACCGAGCGGACGCGCCGCGCCCGCCGCGCGGCGACGGCGGTCAGGCGGCGGCGGTCCGGCGCGGGCGGCGCTGCAGCGCCTGCTGACGGGCGCTCTCCGCGCCCTGGATCTGCAGCCCGAGCCTCTGCAACGAGTCGACCGAGCGGTCGTCCGGGTGGGCGCCACAGCCCTCGAACTGAAGCCAGAACCGCGCGCGGGAACCGAAGCGCGCGGTGAGTGAGGATGCGACGCGCCGGGCGACTTTCTCGACCGCGGCCACCGGCAGCCCCGCGAGCGCGCCGATGGTCGCAGGCGCGGTGCCAAAGACGATGCGCGCCGCCGCCGGGCGCGTCTGCGCCAGGTGCCAGGCCAGCATGACCGCCGCGCGCGCGAGCGCCGTGACGCGCTCGTCGGCGGGTGCCCCGCCCGGAGCGTCCTGCACGCCGCCGGCCGCGGCCGACTCGCTCTCCCAGTAGGCTCCATCGCCGAACCGCAGGTCGAAGAGCGCGTAGGGCAGCCGTTCGCACAGGCGCTCGCCGGCATCCGGGTGGATCAGGGAGTCGATCGCGCGCGGCGGCAGGCCCGCGATCAGCTTCAGGCGGCCCTCCTCGGCGAGCTCCGTCGCGAGGCCGAGGAACGCCCGGTTGACGGAGCCGAGCGCCCGGCGCGTGGCGGCATCGAGCAGCGAGTGCTCGGACCATTCGGCGAGGCCCGCCGGCGGGGCGAGCGCGAGTGGCTGCTGCGGGTGCATGGCATTTCTCCCCGATGACGTGCCATTCGGCGTGCGGCCGGCTCTGTGGCCGGCTTAGAATGCACTGGTACGATAATACCAGTCCCCGCGACCCGTCAAGGCAGCGAACATGCGCATCACCGACGACCGCTACACGCGCGACCGCCTCCGGCTCGACCTGGCGCTGCGCCTCATCCGCCACGAGGCGCGCACGCGCACCATCAGGAGCTGGACCGGCCTCACGGACGATCGCATCCGCAAGCTCTACCGCGCCTACGTCGTGGACGCCGGGCGGCGCGACGTGCGCCGCCGGCGCGGCAAGAGCCCGCGCCAGAGTGCCTGGTTCATGAGGAACGCCGTCATCCGGCGCGAGGCGGCCGGCCTCGCGACGCTCCTGTGCATGCTGGGGCTCCTGCGGCGCGAGGCGGGCGCCGCGCCCGGGGCGGTCGAGCAGCTGCGCTGGGGCGAGCGCTTCTGCGAGGCCTACGAGACCTTCCTGAGCCTCAACCGGCAGCCGCAGATCTCCTTCGAGCACGCCTGCCACCTGCTGCGCTCGCTCGAGAAGCAGAACGAGATCTGCCTCGACGACTGCGAGGGCTGCGGCAGCCTGCTGGTCGTGATGCGCTATGCCGCCAGGCCCAAGGTCTGCGAGTTCTGCGCCTCGACGCGGCCGCCGGCGAAGCCCGGTCTCTCGGTGGGCGACTGCTAGAATGCGTGTTTCGCCAACCGCCGACGGGGATCGATGCGTTCCGAACTGGAGCGGCCCAATGTCTTTGCCGGCCCGCATGTCGACCGGCTGAAACTCGCGCAGGCCGACGCCGGGACGATCGCGCGCTGGATCGCCGACGGCTCCGCCCGCCTGGTGCCGGTCTGGAAGTCGCGCTGCCCGGTGGTGCGCGAGCCCTCCCCCGGGGCCTGCCTGCTGCCGGTCGGCAGCGGGCCGTTCGCCGCGGTCGGCATGGACGACATGATCCTGCTCGGTGAGTACCGCGGCCTCGCCATCTTCACGACCGAGATCGAGTCCGACACGCCGCCGCCGCTCGAAGACGGCGCCGAGTTCGCGGACCTGCGCCTCGCCGCCAGCCTCCTGCCGCACGACGAGGCCGGCCTCGTCGCCTATGCGCGCGCGATGATCTCGTTCCGCCACCGGCACCGCTTCTGCGGCAGCTGTGGCGCGCAGACACGGCCCGAGCGCAACGGCCGCGTCATGACCTGCACCCATGAGGCCTGCCGCACCGAGTTCTTCCCGCGCGTGGACCCCGCCGTGATCGTGCTCGTGACGCACGGCGATCGCGTCCTGCTCGGGCGCCAGCCGGGCTGGCCCGCGGGGCGCTACTCGACGATTGCCGGGTTCGTCGAACCCGGCGAGAGCCTCGAGGACGCGGTACGGCGCGAGGTGTTCGAGGAGACCGGCATCGAGACCGGCGCGATGAGCTACCACTCCTCGCAGCCGTGGCCGTTTCCGCGCTCGCTGATGCTCGGGTTCCGCGCCGAGGCGCGCACGACCGGCGTGAAGCTCGGCGACGCGGAGCTCGAGGACGCGCGCTGGTTCAGCCGCGAGGAAATCGGCACCGGCACGATGTTGCCGTTCGCGCAGTCGATCGCGTACCGGCTGATCGAGGACTGGCACGACGCCGGCGCCGGCCGGCCGCTGGCGGAGACCGCCCCACGGACGCAACACAGGCGTTGACCGTCGCGCTGTCGGTCGCGGCCGGGCTCGCGCTCGCGGCCGCCGCCGGCTTCCGGGCCTTCGTGCCGCTCTTTGCCGCAAGCCTCGCGATTCACTTCGGGTACCTGGAACCCTCCGCGGGTTTCGCCTGGCTGGGCGAACCCGCGGCGCTCGCGGCGCTCGGGGCGGCGACGGCGATCGAGATCGCCGCGTACTACGTGCCGGGCGTGGACCATTTCCTCGACGTGATCGGCGCGCCGGTCGCGATCGCCGCGGGCATCGTCGCCGCGGCCGGCGTCATGACGGGGCTGCCCGACTGGCTCCGCTGGGCGGCGGCCGTCGGCGGTGGCGGCACGGTCACGGCCGCGGGCCACGCCCTCAATGCCCTCGGCCGCGCCAAGACCGCCGCCGCGACCGCGGGCACCGGCAACCCGGTGTACGCCACCGGCGAACTGGCGGGCGCCGCCGGGATTGCCGCGCTCGCCGTACTGCTGCCGTTCCTCGCGCTCGCCGCGGCCGTGATCCTGCTCGCCGTCGCGCTGCGGCGGCGCCGGCGGCGCGCCGCTTGACGGTGGCTGCATAAATATTCACAATGCGTGCAAGTTTATGCACGCTCGCGCGAAATTGGACGGCGACCCGGCGCTCGCGCGCCGCGAGGCGCTCCGGCGCATCATCGGCCACGCGCCCGTCGGGCGGCAGGAGGACCTCGTGCGCCTGCTCGGCAAGGCGGGCCATCACGCCACGCAGTCGAGCGTCAGCCGCGACCTGCGCGAGCTCGGCGTCGCCAAGCGGGGTGACCGCTACGTGCTGCCGCCGGAGTCCGCGCCCGCCCTCGACGACTTCGGCACGGTCGCCGCCTTCGTGCGCGACATCCGCCCGGCCGGCCCCTGCCTCACCGTGATCCGCACGACCGCTGGCGCCGCGCAGAGCGTCGCGATCGTGCTCGACCGCGCCGACTGGCCGGACGTCGTCGGCACGATTTCCGGCGACGACACCATCTTCGTCGCGACGACCGGCGCCGCGGCGCAGCGGCGCGTGCTCGCCCGGCTGCACGACAAGCTCCGAGCCTGAGGACCGACATGACCGCATCCGGACCGGGCGCGCCCGCGCCCATCCTCCTCGCATTCTCCGGCGGCCTCGACACGTCCTTCTGCGTGCCCTGGCTCGCGGAGACCTACGGCCGCCCGGTCGTCACGGTGACGGTGGACACCGGCGGCATCGACGATGCGGCTGCCCGGCAGCTCGCGGAGCGCGCCCGCTCGCTGGGCGCCGCCGGCCACCACCTGGTGGACGCGCGCCGCGAGTACTTCGACCGCGTCCTGAAGTGGCTGCTCGCGGGCAACGTGCGCCGCGGCAACCTCTATCCGCTCTGCGTCGGCGCCGAGCGCTCGGTGCAGGCCCAGACGGTCGCCGCGATGGCGCGCACGCTCGGCACCGGCACCGTCGCCCACGGCTGCACCGCGGCCGGCAACGACCAGGTGCGCTTCGAGGTCGCGCTGCGCACGCTCGCGCCCGGGCTCGAGATCCTGGCCCCGGTGCGCGACCGCGCGTTCAAGCGCCCGGAACAGCTGGCATACCTGGAAAAGCGCGGGCTGCCGGTGCCGCCGCACGGCGCCGCCTATTCCACGAACCGCGGGCTGTGGGGCGTGACGATCGGCGGGCGCGAAACGCTCACCTCCACGGGCAGCATCCCCGAGTCCGCCTGGGTGCTGTCGAAGGACGCCTTCACGAACCCGCGCGGGCCGACGCGCGTGGTCGTCGGCTTCGAGCACGGTGTCCCCTGCTCGCTCAACGGCGAGGCGCAGGGGCCGGTCGCGCTCGTCGAGAGGCTCGAGGCGCTGGCGGCGCCCTACGGCATCGGCCGCGGCATCCACCTCGGCGACACGATCATCGGCACCAAGGGCCGCGTCGCGTTCGAGGCGCCGGCCGCCGCGGTCCTGATCGAGGCGCATCGCGAGCTCGAGAAGCTCGTGCTGACGGCGCGCCAGCAGCGCATCAAGGACCAGGTCGCGGCCGTCTACGGCGACCTCGTGCACGAGGGGCAGAACCTCGACCCGGTCTGCCGCGACATCGAGGCGCTCCTCGCCTCCTCGCAGGCGCGCGTCACGGGCACGGCCGCCGTGCTGCTGCGGCCGGGTTCCGCCTTCGTCGAGGGCGTCGATTCGCCGTACTCGCTGATGAAGGCCAGCAAGGGCGTCTACGGCGAGGCGGCCGGCGAGTGGACCGCGGAGGACGCCCGCGGGTTCTCGAAGATGGTTTCCTTGCCCGGCGCGTTCTGGACCCGCGCGGGCGGTGAGGGCCGGAAGCAATGATGAAGTCGATCATCGTGGACAAGATCGCCTCGGTCACGCAGGCCTGCGGCCTGAAGCACGAGCTGCGGATCTCGACGGACATCCCCTGCGAGGAAGGCGTCGTGCTGGCCGTCGAGATCCTGACCGACAAGGCGCAATACAACACGCTCGAGCTCACGAGCGGCCGCATGGCCAAGCTCGCGCGCGGCAACGTCGTGGTAGGCGCGCTCGGCCATCGCAAGGCGCTGTTCGGCTACTCCGGGCACCTGCCCGAAAAGCTCGCGGCCGGCGACGTGATCCAGATGCTGAACATCGGCGGCGTGCTCGGCGTCTGCGATTCCGCGAACCCCGAGAAGGGCCGCCCTTTCGACTGCCGCGTGCTGGGCGTGGTGCTGCACTTCCCGTACCTCGGCGAGCGCATCGGCGTGCCGGCGCGCGTGGGGCTGCGCAAGCTCGACGCCGAGGCCAGGCTCGAGACCAACGGCGTGCCCGTCGTCGCGCTCGCCGGCACCTGCATGGAGGCCGGCAAGACCGCGGCCGCCTGCGCCATGATTTCGCGCATGCGGCATCGCGGACTCTCGATCGACGCCTTCAAGGCCACGGGCGTCTCGCTGCGCCGCGACATCCTCGCGATGGAGGACTCGGGTGCGCGCCGCTCCGCGATCTTCACCGACTTCGGCGTCGTCACCACCACCGCGAAGAACGGCCCCGCGCTCACGCGCACGATGCTGACCGAGATGGCCGCCGGCAAGCCCGACGTGATCGTCTTCGAGCTTGGCGACGGCATCCTCGGCGCCTACGGCGTCGAAGCCATCCTCGACGCGCCTGACATCCGCCAGGCACTGACCGCGGTGGTGCTCTCCGCCAACGACCCGGTCGCGGCCTGGGGTGGCGTCAAGCTCCTGCGCGAGCGCTTCGGCGTCGAGCCCGCGGTCGTCACGGGCCCCGCCACCGACAACTCGGTGGGCGTGGACATCATCCGCGAGCAGCTCGGCGTCCCCGCCTTCAACGCGATGACCACCGGGGCGGCGCTCGGCGACTGCGTGATTTCCGCGGTCGGGCTCGACGCCGTCGCGCACTCGCGCGAGATCGTGGAATGAGCGCGCGCACCCCCGCGGTCATCCTGGGCGGAACCGGCTACGTGGCCGGCGAGCTCCTGCGTCTCACGCTCGCCCACCCGCGCCTTTCACTCGCCGCCATCGCCTCCGACAGCCAGCCGGGCGAGCCCGTCGCCAGGGCCTTTCCGCACCTCGCCTCCGCCTGCGGCGACCTGCGTTACGTCTCGATCGGGCAGGCGGGCGACGCGATTGCGGAGCACCCGCGCGCCGCGGTGCTCGCCGCCGCCCCGCACGGCGTCTCCGACGTGCTGATCGACTCGATCCTGAAGCAGGCGGAGGCTGCCGGCGCGAAGCCTGCCGTCGTTGACATCTCAGCCGACTACCGCTACGCGGACCTCGCCGAGTACGAGCGCATCTACAGGCACCCGCACGGCGCGCCGGCGCGGGCGAGGCAGTTCACCTGCGCGGTGCCCGAGCACCTCGACCGGGCGCCGACACCGCACGTCGCCCATCCCGGCTGCTTCGCCACGGCGACGCTGCTCGCCGTCGTGCCGCTCCTGAAGCTCGGCCTGACCGAAGGCCCCATCTTCGTCTCCGCGGTGACCGGATCGACCGGCGCGGGCAGGAGCCCGATCGCCGGCACGCACCACCCGCAGCGGCACAGCGACCTCTATTCCTACAACGCCCTCACCCACCGCCACGCGGCCGAGGTGCGCGCGCTCGCGCGCGCGGCGGCCGGCCGCGACTGGCAGCTCGCTTTCGTGCCGCACTCGGGACCGTTCGCGCGCGGCATCCATGCGACGGTGCAGGCGAAGCTCGCAAGGCCGCAGGACACCGCGGCCGCGATCTCGGCGCTTCGCGCCTTCTACGCCGGCAAGCCGTTCGTGCGCGTGCTGGACGAACCGCCGCGCGTCAAGGACGTGGTCGCGAGCAACTATGCGAACCTCTCGGCGGCGGCGAATGGCGACACGATCGTCGTGATGTCGGTCGTGGACAACCTAGTCAAGGGCGCCGCCGGCGGCGCGATGCAGTGGATGAACCGGCTGCTTGGCTTCGACGAGACCGAGGGTCTCACGGCGCCCGCGCCGGGGTGGACCTGATGGAACACCTCGCCCCGGTCTTCGCGCAGTATCCGATCGAGGTCACGTCCGCCGCGGGCGTGTGGCTCACCACGCGCGACGGGCGGCGCATCCTCGACCTCTACGGCGGCCACGCGGTCGCCGCGCTCGGCTACGGGCACGCCGCGTGGCTCGCCGCGCTCGACTCGCAGGCGCGCACCGTGCACTTCCAGAGCAACGCCGTGCCGATGGAGGTGCGCACGCGTGCCGCGCGCCGGCTGGTCGAGTTCTCGAAACTGCCGCTCGACACGGTGTTCTTCGTGTCCACGGGCGCCGAGGCCAACGAGAACGCGCTCAAGCTCGCCTGCCGCGTCACCGGCCGCGCGCAGGTCGTCGCGCTCGAGGGCAGCTTTCACGGGCGCACCGCGGCCGCGGGCGCCGTCACCTGGGGCGCGATGGCGAAGTGGTATGGCTTCCCGCGCGCGCCCTTCGACGTCGCCTTCCTGCCGCGCCGCGACGCGTCGGCGCTCGGCGGCGTCACGGACGCCACGGCCGCGGTCATCGTCGAGCCCGTGCAGGGCGTCGGCGGCGCCTTCGACATGGGACGCGACTACCTCGCGGCGCTGCGGGCGCGCTGCGACGAGACCGGCGCGCTCCTCATCTTCGACGAGGTGCAGTGCGGCATGGGCCGCACCGGGCATCCGTTCGCGGCCAACCTCTACGGCGTGATGCCCGACATGATCACGACCGCGAAGGCGCTCGGCGCCGGCTTCCCGGTGGGCGCGCTCCTGACCGGCGGGCGCGTGAGGGCCGCGCTCAGGCCCGACGCGCTCGGCACCACCTTCGGCGGCGGCCCGCTGGCCTGCGCCGTCGTCACCGCCGTGATCGACGCGATCGAGCTCGAGGGCCTGCTCGAGAACGTGCGCCGCGTATCGAGACTGATCCGCGAGACCTGCGTGACCGGCCCCGTCACGGGCACGCAGGGCGAGGGCTTCCTGCTCGGCCTTCGCACCCGCCGGCCCGCGAAGGAGATCCACGCGCGGCTGCTCGAGCGGAACATCCTGGCCGGCACCAGCGGCGATCCGAACGTGCTCCGGCTGCTGCCGCCCTTCACGCTCGACGCGTCCCACGTCGCGCTGCTGCGCGAGGCGCTCGCGGGGATCGCTGCGTGAGGAACTTCCTCGACCTCGCGGATGTCGGGCGCGACCAGGTCGTCGACCTGCTCGCGCTCGCCGACCGCCTGCGCGAGAAGCCGGAGCCCACGGCGCTCGCCGGCCGCGTGCTGGGGCTCCTATTCTTCAATCCGTCGCTGCGCTCGCTGACCTCGATGCGCGTCGCCATGGCGCGCCTCGGCGGCGAATCGGTCGTCGTCACGCCGGGCGCCGGCAGCTGGCAGCTCGAGACGCGCACCGGCGTCACGATGGCCGGCGCCGCCGCCGAGCACATCCGCGAGGCGATCCCCGTGCTCGACTCCTACTGCGACGCGCTCGGCGTGCGCGCATTCGCGGAGGGGCGCGACCTCGCGGCCGACCTTTCCGAGCGCACCTTCGCGGCCATCGCCTCGCTCTGCCGCAACCCGCTCATCAATCTCGAGTCCGCGGCCAACCATCCCTGCCAGGCGCTCGCCGACTGGAAGACACTCGATGACCTCGGCGTGCCGCGCCACGGCCGCTTCGTGCTGTCCTGGGCGAATCACCCGCGGGCGCTGCCGCTCGCGGTGCCCGCGGCGGTGTCGCAGATGGCGGCGCTGCGCGGCATGGAGGTCGTCGTGCTGCGGCCGGAGGGGTTCGCGCTGCCCGCCGCCGTCCTGGACAAGGCGCGCCGCGCGGCGGCGGCCTCGGGCGGCAGCGTCACCGAGACCGATGACCGCGAGGCGGCGCTCGCGGGCGCCCACGTCGTCTATGCCAAGGAATGGGGCTCGACCGCGCACTACGGCGACACCGAGGCGGACGCCCGCGCGCGCGCCGGGCTTTCCGACTGGATGGTGCGCGAACCGTGGTTCGCCGCCGCCGCGCCGGGCTGCCACCTGATGCACTGCCTGCCGGTGCGCCGGAACGTCGCGATCGCCGACGAGGTGCTGGACGGGCCACGCAGCCGCGTGCTCCAGCAGGCCCACAACCGCCTGGTCGTGCAGATGGCGGTACTCTATCGGCTGCTCGGCGGCGACGGCCGCCGGCATTGAGAGGAGCTCCCGGACGATGGTGATTCACCGGATCGACCAGGCCGCCGTGATCGCGGCATTGCGCGGCGCGGCCCCCTACATCCGCCTCTACAAGGGCAAGACCTTCGTGATCAAGGCCGGCGGCGCCGTGTTCGGCGAGGCGGGCGCCACGCGCGCGCTGATCGAGCAGATTGCAATCCTGCACCACCTCGGGATCCGGGTCGTGCTCGTGCACGGCGGCGGGCCGCAGCTCGACGAGATGCAGCGCTCGCTCGGCATCGAGCCGCGCATGGTGCGCGGGCGGCGCATCACGGACGACAGGTCCATCGACGCCACGACGATGGTGCTGAACGGCCTCATCAACACGCGCATCCTCGCCGCCTGCCGCGAGCTCGGCGTCGACGCGGTCGGGCTCTCGGGCGTGGACGCTGGCCTCGTGCGCGCCAACCGCCGCCCGCCCGTGAAAGTGGACGGCGAGTCGGTGGACTACGGCTACGTCGGCGACATCGTCTCCATCGACACTACGGTGCTCCGGAAGCAGCTCGACGCCGGCCTGATGCCGGTCGTGAGCCCGGTGTCCTCGGACGATGCCGGCATGCTGCTCAACATCAACGCCGACACGGTCGCCGCCTCGATCGGCGCCGCGCTCGGCGCCGAGAAGCTGATCCTCTGCACCGGCGCGCCCGGGATCCTGGAGCGGCGCGACGACCCGCGCTCGCTCGTCTCCTACACCGACCTCGCGGGGCTCCGGCGCCTCGAGCAGTCCGGCAGCCTCGAGGGCGGCATGCTGCCCAAGGCGACCGCGATCGAGGCGGCGATCCGCGGCGGCGTGCGCCGCGTGCACGTGATCTCCTACGACGTGCGCGACAGCGTGCTCGCCGAGGTGTTCACGAACGAGGGCACCGGCACCATGATCGTCGCCGACATCAAGGCGTTGACGCCCGCCGAGCAGCACCCGGAACCGGCGGCGCCGTGACCCGCCTCTGGGACAAGGGCGCCCCGCTCGACGCGCGCGTACTCGCCTTCACGGCCGGCGAGGATCACGCGCTCGACGACCGGCTGGTCGCCTATGACGTGCGCGCCTCGATCGCGCACGCCGAGATGCTCGCCGAGGCGCGCCTGCTCTCCCCCGCGGACCTCGCGAAGATCGCGGACGGGCTCGCGGCCATCGGCGCCGCGCACGCGCGCGGCGAATGGCGCGTGACGCTCGAGGAGGAGGACGGGCAGACCGCGCTCGAGGCGCGCCTCACCGCGCGCATCGGCGAGGCCGGCGCGCGCATCCACCTCGGCCGCTCGCGCAACGACCAGGTGCTGGCGGCGCTTCGGCTGTACCTGAAGGACGCGGTGTCCTCGCTGGCGGGCGGCGCCGACCAGGTCGCCGATGCGCTGCACGCGCTCGCCTCGCGCCAGGGCGAGGTCGTGCTGCCCGGCTACACGCACATGCAGCAGGCGATGCCTTCCTCCGTGGACTGGTGGGCGCGCGGATTCGCGGTCGAGATCCAGGACGACGCGACGGGCCTGCGCCACACGCTGCGCCGCATCGACCGCAACCCGCTCGGCTCCGCCGCCGGCTACGGCACACCGGGCCTGCACGTATCGCGCGAGTCGACGCGCGCGAAGCTGGGGTTCGCCGAGACGCAGGAGCCGGTCACCGCCGTGCAGCTCTCGCGCGGCAAGGCCGAGGCCCAGGTCCTGTTCGAGATCACGCTCCTGATGCAGGACCTCGGCAGGCTCGCGGCCGACGTGCTGCTCTTCAACACGCGCGAGTTCGCGACCGTCGAACTGCCGCAGGCGATGACGACCGGTTCCTCGATCATGCCGCAGAAGAGGAATCCGGACGTGTTCGAGCTCATCCGCGGCCGCTCGGCGACGGCGCTCGCCTGCCTGGTCGAGGCGCTCGGCGTGTTCGCGCGGCTGCCCTCCGGATACCAGCGCGACCTGCAGCTCATCAAGTCGCCGCTCTTCCGCGGCATCGACAGCTGCGCGTCGGTGCTCGCGATCCTGCCGGCCGCGATCGAGGGCCTGCGCTTCCTGCCCGCCGGCATCCGCCTCGATCCCGCCATTCACGCGGCCGCGCGCGCCAACGAGCTGGCCGCAAGGGAAGGCTTGCCGTTTCGCGAGGCTTATCGCAAGGTGGCGGAGGAGATCGCCAGAGGAGGCGGCAAGCCATGAAGAACTGGGTCCTGCCCGCCATCGGTGTCGCGCTGATCGCCGCGGGCGGCTACGGCCTCGCCAGGGGCGAGTTCAGCTATACGAAGGAGAAGCACGAAGCGGACGTGCTCGGTATCGAGCTGTCGGTCAAGGAGAAGGAGCGCATCGCGATCCCGAAGTGGGCCGCCGGTGGCGCGCTCGCGCTCGGCGTCGTCCTCATCCTGATGGGCCGCAAGTCCGGCTGAGCCCCCGTGCGCCCGCGTGCGCTCGACGTCGTCCTGCTGGGTGGCGTGGCCATCGCGCTGCTCGACATCGCGAACGCGATCGCCTTCTGGCACTTCTACGCCGGCGCACCGCCCGCGCGCATCCTGCAGGCGGTCGCCGCGGGCCTGCTCGGCAAGGAATCCTTCGCCGGCGGCGCCGCGACCGCGGCACTCGGTCTCGCGCTGCATTCGCTGATCGCCTTTGGCATGGCCGGCGTCTATTGGCTCACCTGCCTGCGCTGGCCCGCGTTCCTGGCGCGTCCCGTCGCCGCGGGCCTCAGCTACGGCATCGTCACCTGGGCCGCGATGAACCACGTGATCGTGCCCCTGTCGCGCGCGATCCCGCCGCCCTTCATCCTTCCCTGGTTCCTGGACGGCATCCTCGCGCACCTGTTCCTGGTCGGCCTGCTGCTCGCCTTCGTCGCGCGCTGGTCGGCCCGCCGCCAGGCCCGCTGATATGCTGTCACCGGCCACCACCACGCATCCCGCGGAGACCCCGACATGAACGAGGACACCGGCAAGCTCATCCTGCGCCTTTCACTGGGCGTCCTGATCCTGATGCACGGCATCGGCAAGATCACGAATGGTATCGACTGGATCGGCCCGATGCTGGAGGCCAACGGCCTGCCGGTCTTCTTCAAGTACGGCGTCTACGTCGGCGAGCTGGTCGCGCCCCTCATGATCATCGCCGGCTTCCACACGCGCGTCGGCGCCTGGCTGATCGCCGTCAACATGCTGTTCGCGATCGGCCTCGCGCACTGGGGCGAGCTCGCCATCATCGAGAAGTCGGGCGGCCTCAAGATCGAGAAGCAGTACATGTACTTTCTTTCCTCGATCGCGCTCGCGCTGATCGGCGGCGGGCGCTACGCCGTCAACCAGAAGTGACGGCCGGATCCCTTGCGTCACGGTGAGTGGCACGGCACGGGCCGGGCAGGCTGGCTGCGGGCGGCCGTGCTCGGCGCCAATGACGGCATCGTCTCGACCGCGAGCCTGGTGATCGGCGTCGCCGAGGCCGGTGCCGGCCGCGGCGCCGTGCTGACGGCGGGGCTCGCCGGCCTCGTGGCCGGGGCGATGTCGATGGCCGCGGGCGAGTACGTCTCGGTCAGCTCGCAGGCGGATGCCGAACGATCAGACCTCGCGCGGGAGCGCAAGGAGCTGCAGGACGACGTGGAGGCCGAGCACCGCGAGCTCGCGGCAATCTACGTCGGCCGCGGCCTCGATCCTGCGCTCGCCTCCCGGGTGGCGACCCAGCTGATGGCGAAGGACGCCCTCGGCGCCCACGCCCGCGACGAGCTCGGCATCTCGGAAGTCATGCGCGCGCGGCCGGTCGAGGCCGCGCTCGCCTCCGCCGCGGCATTCGCGGCAGGCGCCGCGCTGCCGCTCGCGACGGCGATCGCCGCGCCTGCCGAAAGCACCGTCACCATCGTCGCCCTGCTCTCGCTGGTCTTCCTCGCGATGCTCGGCGCCGTCGCCGCGCGCGCGGGACGCGCGAAGCCCCTGGCCGGCGCGCTGCGCGTGACCTTCTGGAGCGCGCTGGCGATGGCTGCCACGGCCGCCGTCGGCCGCCTGTTCGGCGTCGTCGCGGGCTGAGCTCGCGGGGCGGCCGCATGAGGATCGACACGGCGCGACTCGCGCTGACGGAGCTCTCGGACGCCGATGCCGGATTCATCCGCGGGCTGCTGAACGAGCCCTCGTTCCTGCGCTACATCGGCGACCGCGGCGTGCGCACGGTCGAGGACGCCGTGCGCTACATCCAGGATGGCCCGGTCGCGATGTACGCGAGGCACGGCTACGGCCTGCTGCGCGTCGCGCGCAAGTCCGACGGTGCGCCGATCGGCATCTGTGGCGTGCTGAAGCGCGACGCCCTGCCGGAGCCCGACCTCGGCTTCTCGCTGCTGCCCGCGTACTGGTCGCAGGGCTACGCCTTCGAAGCGGCGGACGCGGTCATGCGCGACGCGCGCGCCCGGCTCGGCCTCGGGCGCGTTCTCGCGATCACCTCCCCCGACAACGAACCCTCGATCCGCCTGCTCGGCAAGCTCGCATTCCGCTTCGAGTGCATGACGAGACTGCAGCCGGACGCCGGCGAAGTCCGCCTGTTCGCGAGCGAGCCATGAGGCGCTGCGCCTGGGCCGTCACGCCGCTCTCGATCGCCTACCACGACCGCGAATGGGGCGTGCCCGTGCACGACGACCGCGTGCTGTTCGAGTTCCTCGTCCTCGAGGGCGCGCAGGCCGGGCTCAACTGGGAGACGATCCTCCGGAAGCGCGAGGGCTACCGCCGTGCCTTTGCCGGCTTCGACCCGGCAAGGGTCGCGCGCTTCACGGCCGCGCGGCGCCGCCGGCTGCTCGCGGATGGGGGCATCGTGCGCAACCGGCTCAAGATCGGGAGTGCCGTGACGAATGCCGCCGCGTTCCTGGAGATCCAGCGTGAACACGGCAGCTTCGACCGCTGGCTGTGGGACTTCGCGGGCGGCCGGCCACTGGTCAACCGCAGGCGGCGCCAGCGCCGGCTGCCGGCGCGCACGGCGCTCTCCGACGCCCTCTCGCGCGAGCTGAAACGGCGCGGATTCCGCTTCGTCGGCACGACGATCTGCTACGCTTTCATGCAGGCCGTCGGCATCGTGAACGATCACCTGACGGACTGCTTCCGCTACGAGGCCTGCCTCAGGCGCTGAACCCATGCTGTTCCTCGACCGCCAGGACGTCGCGGCATTGCTGCCGATGGCAGCCTGCATCGCGGCGGTCGAGCGCGGCTTCCGCGCGCATGCGGAGGGCGCGATGCCCGCCGGCCCCGGCGTGCTCGCGACCCATGTCCCGGGCGGCGGCTTCCACGTCAAGACGGCCACGCTCGGTCCGGCGCCCGGCTATTACGCGGCCAAGGTCAACGCCAACTTCCCCGGCAATCCGGACCGGCGCGGATTGCCGACCGTGCAGGGGATGATCGGGCTGTTCGATGCGGCCGACGGCCGGCCGCTGGCACTCCTCGATTCCATCGAGATCACGACGCTGCGCACGGCGGCGGCTTCCGCGATCGCCGCCCGTCACCTGGCCCTGCCGGAGGCGAAGGCCCTCTTCATCTGCGGTTGTGGCGTCCAGGGACGCGCCCACGTCCGTGCCATGCTCGCGGTGCGCCGCATCGAGCGCGTGCTCGCCTGCGACCGGGACCCGGCGCGCGTCGCCGACTTCCTGGGCGAGTTCGGGCCCGAGACCGGCCTCGACATCGAACCGGCGGCATCGCCCGGGGAGGCGCTGGCGGGCTGCGACATCGCCGTCACCTGCACGCCCGCGCGCGAGATCGTGGTGCGCGACGGGGACGTCCGGGCCGGCCAGTTCATCGCGGCCGTGGGCGCCGACAGCGAGGGCAAGCAGGAACTGGACCCGCGCATCCTGAAGCGCGCGAGGGTCGTCACGGACCTCACCGGCCAGGCTGCCCGCATGGGCGAGTTGCAGCATGCGCTCGCGGCGGGAATGATGGGCACCGGGGAGGTCCATGCGGAACTCGGCGAGCTGATCACCGGACGGAAGCCCGGGCGGACTTCCGCGGAGGAGATCTTCGTGTTCGATTCGACCGGCACGGCCCTGCAGGACGTCGCCTCGGCGGCGGCGGTCTACGAGCGCGCGCTGGAAACGGGCCGCGGGCGGCGGCTCTCGCTCGCCGGCGCGGACAGCCGCCGTGCCTGACCCGCAGGTTCTCGCCTTCACCTTCGTCGCGGCGCTCATGACCATGTCGCCGGGGCCGGACACCATGCTGGTCGTGCGCAATTCGCTGCGCGGCGGGAGGCGGGACGGGCTGCTCACGGTCGCGGGAATCTGCTCCGGCCTCTTCGTGCACGCGCTGCTCTCCGCGCTCGGGGTCTCGGCGATCCTCATGGTCTCGGCGACGGCATTCGCGGTCATGAAGGTCGCCGGCGCCTGCTATCTCGTCTGGCTCGGCATCCGGTCGCTGCAGTCCGCATTCAGGGGTGCGCCGCCGGCCGCCGACCCCGGCGGCGGCACGCCGGTGGCGGCGGCCCGGTCCTTCCGCGAAGGGCTGCTCACGAACGTGCTGAACCCCAAGGTCGTCGTGTTCTACCTGGCCCTCGTGCCGCAGTTCATCGGCCCGGACGACGCGGTGCTCCCCAGGTACGTGCTGCTGACGGCGATCCACTACGTCGAGGGCATCCTGTGGCTCGGCGGCGTCGCGCTCGTCGTCGCGCGCTCGCGCGCCCTATTCCTGAGGCCCGCCTGGCGGCGCTGGACCGACTCGGCCTGCGGCGCGATCCTGGTCGCGCTGGGGCTCCGCCTCGCGATGCAGCGTCAATGAAGCGACGGAAGAAGAAGGCCGCGAGGCCGCGGAACCGGGGTCACAGGGCCATCGAGCGCCTGCACCGGCGCGACATGCGCGCTTCCGCGTCCGGGGACTTCAGGGCGCTGCGCGCGCTCGTGGACGACGACGCCGTGATGTTCCCGCCGGGCGGCCCGCCGCAGCGCGGCGCCAAGGAATTCGATGCCGCTTTCGAGCGCATGGCGAGCGGGCCGAAGACACACGAAGTGGTTCACTACCGGCTCGAGTTCGAGGAAGTGATGGTGTTCGGCAGGTACGCCGTCGAGTGGGGCGCGATCCGCGGCGCCACGCGCGAGATCGGCACCGGCCGGGTCATCGAGTCCGAGTACCACGTCATGCGCGTGCTGCGCCGGCAGAAGAACGGCAGCTGGAAGGTCTACCGCTCCATCTGGGCGCCGCGCGGGGCGCCGCCCATCGGCTGACGATGGCCGCGGGCGGGTCGCGCCGGCAGATCACGCAGATCGCGCTCGTCGTGCGCGATTACGACGAGGCGATCGAGTACTACACCCGGACGCTCGGCTTCGAGCTGCTCGAGGACTCGCCGCGCGAGGCCGGCAAGCGCTGGGTGCGCGTCGCACCGCCCGGCTCTTCCTTCGCGCTCCTGCTCGCGCGCGCGGCGACGCCCGGGCAGGAGCGCGCCATCGGCAACCAGGCCGGCGGGCGCGTGTTCCTGTTCATGCACACGGAGGATTTCCGCGCCGACCACGAGCGCATGAAGGCCGCCGGCGTGCGCTTCCTCGAGGAGCCGCGGCACGAGCCTTACGGCACCGTCGCCGTGTTCCAGGACCTCTACGGCAACAAGTGGGACCTGATCGAGCCGCGGAGCGCGCCGTGAGGATGCCGGTGCTCTTCGTCGGGCACGGCAACCCGATGAACGCGATCGAGCGCAACGACTTCTTCCGCGGCTGGCAGGAGATCGCGCGCCGGCTGCCCAGGCCCGCCGCCATCCTCTGCGTCTCGGCGCACTGGGAGACGCAGGGCGCCTGGGTCACCGCGACCGGGCACCCGCCCACGCTCCACGACTTCTACGGCTTCCCGAAGGCGCTCTTCGACGTCCGTTACCCGGCCCCCGGCGCGCCCTGGCTGGCGGAGCGGGTCGTGGAACTCATCAGGAGCGAGCGCGTGCAGCAGGACCCCGCCCGCGGCCTCGACCACGGCGCCTGGAGCGTGCTGGTCGCGATGTACCCCGCGGCCGACGTGCCGGTCGTGCAGCTCGGCATCGACACGGGCCGGCCGGGCGCGCACCACTACGCGCTCGGGCGGCAACTGGCGCCGCTCCGGGACCAGGCCGTGCTCGTGCTCGCGAGCGGCAACATGGTCCACAACCTGCCGCTGTTCAGCTTCCACGACCCGAAACCGCAGGCCTGGGCCGAAAACTGCGACGGAGAGCTCCGCCGCCTGATTGCGGCGCACGAGCACGAAGCCCTCATGAATCCCGGCAGCCTCGGCCCGGAGATGCGCCTCGCGGTGCCGACCCCCGAGCATTACTACCCCCTGCTCTACGCGCTCGCGCTGCAACAGCAGGGCGAACCGGCCGAATTCTTCAACGCCCGCGTGGTCGGTTCGCTGTCCATGACTTCGGTGCTGATCGGGGCCGGCGGGCAGGCGTAAGATCGGCGCCGGGGACCCATGCTCCTGTTCCACCCGAGGGGATACCAGAATGAACACCAAGTTCCTCATCACCTGGCTCGTCATCTTCATCCTGTGGATGGCGGGCGGCTTCGTCGTGCACGGCCAGCTGCTCGCCGATGAGTACGTGGCGACCGGGCTCATGCGGCCGGTCGCGGAGCAGCAGCAGTACTTCGTCTGGATGATCGCCGCGCACCTCATCATGGCCGCGGCCTTCGTCTGGATCTATGCGCGCGGACGCGAATCGAAGCCGTGGCTCGGCCAGGGCCTGCGCTTCGGCCTGGCCGTGTCGCTGCTCGCGGTCGTCCCGATCTACCTGATCTACTACTGCGTGCAGCCGCTGCCGGGTGTGCTGGTGGTCCGGCAGATCGCCTACGACACGATCGTGACGCTCGTGATCGGCTGCGCGGTCGCATTCCTGTACCGCGACAAGGCAGCCGGCTGACGCGGCGGCGGTGAGCGACTGGATCGACGTCGGCGCCGCCGACGAGCTGGCGAAGAGGCCGCTGCAGGAACTGCGCGCGGGCGAGCGGCGCATCGCGCTCACCTTCAGGGACGGCAGGTTCGGCGCAATCTCGGGCGTCTGCAACCACGTCGGTGGCCCGCTCGGCAAGGGCCGCCTCGACGGCGATTACGTCGTCTGCCCGTGGCATTACTACAAGTTCCACTGGCGGACCGGTGAGGGCGAGCCGGGCTACGAGGCCGACCGCGTGCCGGCGCACGAAGTCAAGGTCGAGAACGGCCGCGTGCTGGTCGCCGAAAAGCCGCACACGAAGCGCAACCGGCTGCCGCACGAGCCGCACACGCTCGCGCGCGAGCCGAAACGCGAGCCGGGCCCGATCCGCGTGCTCGGCATCTCGACGACCTCGATGACCCCGGGCCAGCCGCGCTACAGCACCTCGGAGGACCTGCTGCTGCGCGCGCTCGCGGACGCGCGCTCGCGCAAGGATTGTGAATGCGACACGCAGTTCATCGCGCTGCGCGAACTCTCGTTCCGCGCCTGCGAGGGCTATTACTCCAAGGCCGCGCGAGCCTGCACCTGGCCCTGTTCGATCACGCAGATGGATTCGCAGGACCAGATGGACCGCGTGTACGAGGGCGTCGTGCACTGGGCCGACGTGATCCTGGTGGCCACGCCCATCCGCTGGGGCGGCGCGAGCAGCCTTTACTACAAGATGATCGAGCGCATGAACTGCATCCAGAACCAGGAGACGGTCGCGAACCGGCACCTGATGCGCAACAAGGTGGTGGCGCTCGTCATCACCGGCGGCCAGGACAACGTGCAGGCCGTCGCCGGGCAGATGCTGGCCTTCTTCGCCGAGCTTGGCTGCCAGTTCCCGCAGTTCCCGTTCGTCGCCCATTCGCGGGGCTGGAGCGCCGAGGACATGGAGAACAATGAGCAGTACGTGCGCGAATCGAAGGTGCTGCACGAAGGAGCCTCCGCGCTCGCCCGCCGTGCCGCGGACATGGCCCGGGTCATGATCGAGACCAGCCTCGGCCAGGGGGCCCTCGTGCGCGGCGGCCGCAAGGGTCACGAACTGGATACCCGGGCGCAGCTGACGGGACTATGATCCCGGCTCTGCAGGCATCTTTCAGGGGGGAGCCCGCATGAATCGTTACCTGGCTGAGTTCTTCGGCACGTTCTGGCTCGTCCTCGGCGGCTGCGGCAGCGCAGTGCTCGCCGCGGCGTTCCCGGACACCGGCATCGGGCTGCTCGGCGTCTCGCTCGCCTTCGGCCTGACCGTCGTGACCATGGCCTACGCCGTCGGCCACATCTCCGGCGGCCACTTCAATCCCGCGGTCTCGATCGGCCTCTGGGCGGGCGGGCGCTTCGCCGCGGGCGAACTGCTCCCCTACGTCGCCGCGCAGGTGCTGGGCGGCATCGCCGCGGGCGGCGTGCTCTACCTGATCGCGAGCGGCGCCGCCGGCTTCGACCTCGCGGGCGGCTTCGCCTCGAACGGCTACGGCGCGCATTCGCCGGGCGGCTACTCGATGACCGCCGTGCTGATCTGCGAGATCGTGATGACCGCGATGTTCCTGCTCATCATCCTGGGCGCCACCGACGGCCGCGCGCCGGCCGGCTTCGCGCCGCTTGCGATCGGACTCGCGCTCTGCCTGATCCACCTGATCAGCATCCCGGTCTCGAACACCTCCGTGAACCCGGCCCGCAGCACCGGTGTCGCGATCTACGCCGGCGGCTGGGCGACCGCGCAGCTGTGGCTCTTCTGGGTTGCGCCGATCGTCGGGGCGCTGCTCGGCGCCGGCATTTACCGTTCCATCGGGAGAAGCACATGACCACCATTGCCGCGCTCTGGATGCCGATCATCGTCGCCGCGGTGATCGTCTTCATCGCGAGTTCCATCATCCACATGGCGCCGCTCTGGCACCGGGGCGAATGCCCGTCGGTGCCGGACGAGAACCGCGTGCTGGACGCGCTGCGCCCGTTTGCGATCAGGCCCGGCGAGTACATGCTGCCGCGCGCCGCCGACATGAAGGCGATGAAGGCGCCGGAATTCGTCGAGAAGCTGAAGCGCGGCCCGGTGCTGCTCATGACCGTGCTGCCGAACGGGCCGGTGTCCATGGGCAAGTCGCTCGGACAGTGGTTCGTGTATTGCGTCGTCGTCGGGATCCTCGCCGCCTACGTCGCGAGCCGGACGCTCGAACCCGGCGCGCACTACCTGACGGTGTTCCGCGTCGCGGGCACGACGGCGTTCATCGCCTACGCGGTCGCGCTCTGGCAGCAGTCCATCTGGTACAGCCGGCCGTGGTCGACGACCCTCAAGCTGACGCTCGACGGATTCATCTATGCATTGCTGACCGGCGGCGTGTTCGGCTGGCTTTGGCCGGCGGCCGCCTGAGATTTCCGGGAATGAACTTCCGGAGAGGCACACGGAGGCGCCATGGGTATCCGCTGCAAGGTGGAGGTTCACCCGGAGCACGTCCTGCTGTCGTGCTCCGGAACCTATACGCTTGACGAGGCACTGCGCGTCTATGCGCTGGCCTTCGAAGAGGCGGTGAAGGCTGGCCGGCTCGCCGTGCTCGTCGACGTGCGCGAGGTGACAGGCCGCGAGCCGAGCCTGACGGAGCGATACGATCAGGGAATCAAGGTGGCCGAGCTTCAGCTGCGCTACATCCCGCGCATCCGCTTCGCCCTGCTCGGCCGCGAACCGCTGATTCATCCGGAGCGTTTCGGCGAAATCGTCGCCATTCACCGCGGTGCCCAGGCCCGGGTCTTCACGGACCTGGAAGCCGCGCGCGAGTGGCTGCTGCCGAGGCCGAAACCACGCTGACCGGCGCCCGGCGCGGCCAGGCGGGCAGCCCGCAGGCTTCCCAAGCCCCGGGGGTTATGCAAGACTCAGGCGTTCCGGGGGGATCCACAGATGAAATGTCTGTATTACGTCGCACCCGAGCTCGAGAGCACCTCGCGTGTCTCCGATGACCTGCACGACGTCGGCATCGACGATTTCTTCGTTCACGTGATCGCGAAGGACGAGTCGGGACTCAAGAAGCGGCACATCCACTCCGGCAACTACCTCGAGACGCTCGACGTCGTGCGCGAGGGCTTTCTCGGCGCGGCGATCGGCATGTTCGCAGGCGTCGTGGGCTGCATCCTGCTCGACAACTTCGGGCCGTTCCAGAACATCCCGTGGTTCGTGTACGTCGCGCTCACCGTCGTCGCGACGCTGTTCGGCGCCTGGGAAGGCGGGCTGATCGGCGTCGAGAAGGAGAACAAGAAGCTCGAGCGCTTCCACGACGACATCGAGGCCGGCAAGTTCCTGGTCCTGATCTACGCGCGCAAGGACCAGGAGTCCGCGGTGCGGCACATGATGAGCCGGCGCCACCCCGAGGCGGAATTCGCGGGCGTCGACAGCCATTTCGTCAATCCATTCACGGCGGTGCGCCGCCGCCGGGCCGCCGGCGATCGGGTCCGCGCGTAACAAGGGGGCGCCCCGATGGCGATTGCGGTAGTCCTGGTCCTGCTCGTCGTCGGCTCCATCATCTTCCACTTCGCGAGTCCCTGGTGGTTCACGCCGATCGCGTCGAACTGGTCCACCATGGACGACACCGTGATCCTGACGTTCTGGGTCACGGGCATCGTGTTCGTGG
>DATBLN010000057.1:0-16757 GCA_036555345.1 Steroidobacteraceae bacterium | reverse complement strand
GGCGGCGGTGCTGGTCCCGCTCGGACTGTGGCTGGGCGCGGACGGCGTGGAACGCGCGCTCCTGGTCGGGCCGATGCTGCTGGTGCTCGCGATCGAGCTCATGAACAGCGCGATCGAGGCGACCGTGGACCGGATCGGCGTCGAGCGCCACCCGCTCTCCGGCATCGCCAAGGAACTGGGTTCCGCCGCGGTGTTCGTCGGCTTCGTGCTGCTCGCCGCCAACTGGATACTGGTGCTCGGATGGCGGCACTGATCTGCGGCTCGCTGGCCTACGACACGGTGATGGTCTACCCGGGCCGTTTCCGCGACCACATCCTGCCCGACCAGATCCACCTGCTGAACGTCTCGTTCATGGTGCCGACGCTCAGGCGCTATTTCGGCGGCTGCGCCGGCAACATCGCCTACAACCTGCGCCTGCTCGAGACGCCGGGCCACGCGATGGGCGCGGTCGGCCACGACTTCGGGCCGTACCGCCGGTGGATGAACGAGAACGGGATGTCGCTCGCCTACGTGCGCGAGATCGAGGGGGAGTACACCGCGCAGGCCTACATCACGACCGACCTCGACGCCAACCAGCTGACGGCCTTCCACCCGGGCGCCATGAACCATTCCTGGCGGCTCGAGGTCCCCGCCGACGGCGGCATCACGATCGGCGTGCTGGCGCCGGACGGGCGCGACGGCATGATCGCGCATGCGCAACAGTTCGTGACGGCGGGCATCCCGTTCGTGTTCGACCCGGGGCAGGCGATGACCCTCTTCGACGGCGACGAGCTCGAGACATTCGTCGGGCAGGCGTCGTGGGTCACGGTCAACGACTACGAGGCGCAGCTGCTGCAGGAGCGCACCGGCCTCGCGGCCGCCGAGATCGCCGCGCGCGTCAAGGCCTACGTCATCACGCACGGGGGCCAGGGCTCGGTCGTGCACGCGGGCGGGCGCAGCGTCGAGATCCCGGCGGTGCCCGTGGGGCAGGTCGTGGACCCGACCGGCTGCGGCGACGCCTACCGCGCGGGCCTGCTCTACGGCCTGATGCGGCACATCGACTGGGAGACAACCGGCCGCGTCGCCTCGCTCATGGGCGCGATCAAGATCGCGGTCGTCGGCACGCAGCATCACCGTTTCACGATGGACGAGTTCCGGGAGCGCTTTCATGACGCATTCGGCTACCGCCTGGGCTGACGGCGCCCGGCGCCGGCGCCTGGCGGCGCTCGCGCTGCTCGCGTTCGCGCCGGCATTCACGGCGGCGGCGCAGGAGCCGGAGGAGTCCACGCGCTGGACCCGCACGCTCGAGCGCATCTCGACCGGCGTGGTCGCGATCCAGATCGACGCGACGCGCGCCTTCGACACCGACTGGAACACCTCCTCGCAGGCGACCGGCTTCGTCGTGGACGCGAAGCGCGGCCTGATCCTGACCAACCGGCACGTGGTGACGCCGGGCCCGGTGACCGCGATGGCGACCTTCATCAACCGTGAGGAGGTCGAGCTCGTGCCGGTGTACCGCGACCCGGTGCATGACTTCGGCTTCTACCGCTACGACCCGTCGAAGCTGCGCTTCATCCAGCCGGTGGAGCTGCCGCTCCACCCGCAGGGCGCTCAGGTCGGCGTCGAGATCCGCGTGGTCGGCAACGATGCGGGCGAGCAGCTCTCGATCCTCGCGGGCACGCTCGCGCGCCTCGACCGCGAGGCGCCCGAGTACGGCGCCGGCAAGTACAACGACTTCAACACGTTCTACTACCAGGCGGCCTCCAGCACCTCCGGCGGGTCCTCCGGCAGCCCGGTCATCGACATCCAGGGCAGGGTGCTCGCACTGAACGCGGGCGGCTCGACCGGCGCGGCCTCGAGCTTCTACCTGCCGCTGCCGCGCATCGTGCGCGCGCTCGCGCTGATCCAGGCCGGGGAGCCCGTCGGCCGCGGCACGCTGCAGACGGTGTTCCGCTACACGCCCTATGACGAGCTGCGCCGGCTGGGACTGCCGGCCGTGATCGAGGCCGAGGCGCGGCGCGCCTCGCCCGCGCGCACCGGCCTGCTGGTCGTCACCGAGGTGCAGCCCGGCGCGGCCGCCTACGGCAAGCTGGCGGTCGGCGACATCCTGGTGTCGGTGAACGGGCGCCTGGTGCCGGAATTCGACGCGCTCAACGCCATCCTCGACGAGGGCGTCGGCGGCGCCGTCGACCTCGCGGTCGTGCGCGGCGGCACGCGTCTCGCGATGACGCTGCCGGTGCAGGACCTGCACGAGATCACGCCCGACGACTACCTCGAGATCGGCGACGGCGTGATCCACACGCTGTCCTGGCAGATGGCGCGGCACATCAACGTCCCCGTCGCGGGGGTGTATGTGGCCAATCCCGGCTACATGTTCGGCTCGGCCGGCATCCCGCGCGGCGCCGTGCTGACCGAGCTCGCGGGCCGGCCGCTCGCCTCGCTCGCCGACGCCCTGGCGGTGTTCGCCACGCTCGGCCAGGGGGAGCGGGTGACGCTGCGCTACTTCACGCTGGAGGAATCGCGCACGCCGCAGTTGACGACGCTGCGCGTGGACCGCGCGTGGTTCCCGGCGCGGCACTGCGTGCGCGACGACGCGAGCGGGCTCTGGCCCTGCGAGGGCATCGCGGCGGGCGCGGATGCGCCGCCGCCCGTGGCGCGAACGACGCAGTTCGCGCGCTCCGGCGATCGGCTGGTGGACGCGATCACGCCGTCCCTCGTGCTGGTCGAGTTCAGCATGCCGTATTCGGTCTCGGGCGTGACCGAGCGCAACTACCACGGCACGGGCGTCGTGCTGGACGCCGCGCGCGGCCTCGTCGGCGTGGACCGCAACACGGTGCCGGTCGCGATCGGCGACGTGCGCCTCACGTTCGCCGGCACCATCGAAGTGGACGGCACCGTCGAATACGTGCACCCGCTGCACAACCTGGCCGTGATCCGCTACAACCCGGCCGCGCTCGGTCAGACGCCGGTCCGCGCGGTGAAGTTCGCCGGGCGCGTGCCCGCCACGGGCGAGCGCGTGTACGTCGTCGGCCTGTCCCGCGACAACCGCGTCGTGTCGCAGCAGGCGACGGTCGCCTCGATCGGGCCGGTCGCGTTCCCGCTCTCGCGCACGCTGCAGTTCCGCGACGCGAATCTCGAGATCGTGACGCTCGTGAACGGCCCGCAGGACTACGACGGCCTGATCGTGGACCGCCGGGGCGAGGTGCTCGCGCAGTGGGCGAGCTTCGCCTACGAGAACGGGCGTGAGCTCGAGCAGCAGAACATGGGCATCCCGGCGGGCGTGGTGCAGGAGATGCTGGAGTATGCGCGCGACGGCGTCACGCTCTACTCGGCGGAGGCCGAGTACGGGCTGCTGTCGCTCGCCGAGGCCCGCAGGCTTGGCCTCGACGAGGCCTGGATCGAGCGCATCGCGGAGCACAACCCCGGGCGCCGGCAGGTGCTGACGGTCGAGCGCCTGGTGGCCGGTTCCCCCGCGGCGCGCCTGCTCGCGCCCGGCGACCTCGTGCTGGCCGTGGACGGCCGCGTGGTCAACACGTTCGCCGAGGCGAGCGCCGCGGTGCGCGCGCCCCGGGTGATGCTGACGGTCTGGCGTTCGGGCGCCGAGCACGCCGTGGAGCTGCCGACCGTGGCGCTGTCCGGGGGCGACATCGACCGCGTGCTGGTGTGGGCGGGCGCGACGCTGCAGGCCCCGCACCGCGCGATGTCCGCGCAGCGCGGCATCGGGCCGTCAGGCGTCTTCATCGCGTTCTTCATGTACGGCTCGCCGGCCTCGCGCTACAAACTGTGGGCGGGAAGGCGCATCACCGAGGTGGACGGCGTCCCGGTGCCGGATCTCGATGCGTTCATCCGGGCCGTCGCCGGGCGGCCCGACCGTTCGTCGCTGCGCCTCAAGACGGTCAGCTGGAACGACGCCATCGAGGTCATCACGCTCAAGCTCGACCGGCACTACTGGCCGGCCTACGAACTCCGGCGCACCGACTCCGGCTGGCGGCGCACGCCGCTCGAGTGATGCTGCCGGATGCCGCCCGCATCGAGGAAGCCGCCCGGCTGTTGCGGGCGGGGCGCCTGGTCGCCTTCCCGACCGAGACCGTCTACGGGCTCGGCGGCGACGCGGCAAACCCGGCCGCGATCGCGCGCATCTTCGACGTCAAGGGCCGGCCCGCGAGCCATCCGCTGATCGTGCACGTGAGCGGTCTGGCCGCGGCGCGCGAGTGGGTGCGTGCGATGCCGGAGGCGGCCGTCCGGCTCGCCGAGGCGTTCTGGCCCGGGCCGCTGACGATCGTGCTGCCGAAGGCGGCGCAGGTGCTCCCGGCGGTCACCGGCGGGCAGGACACGGTGGCCTTGCGGGCGCCCGCGCACCCGGTCGCGCGCGCGCTGCTCGCGGCGTTCGGCGGCGGTATCGCGGCGCCTTCCGCCAACCGCTACGGCCGCATCAGCCCGACGCGCGCGGCCCACGTGCGCGAGGAGCTGGGCGATGCGGTGGCGCTCGTGCTGGACGGCGGCGACTGCGCGGTCGGGCTCGAGTCCACCATCGTCGCCTGCCTCGGCGGAAAGGTGACGCTCCTGCGTCCCGGGGCGGTGTCGCGCTCGCAGCTCGCGGACGTGGTCGGCACCGTGTCCGATGCCGACGCGGCGGCGCCGCGCGCGCCGGGGCGCCTGCGCTCGCACTACGCGCCGCGCACGCCGCTCATGGTGCTGGCGGAGCCCGCGTTGCGCGCCGAGGCGAAGCGCGCGGTCGGCGCCGGCGAGCGGATCGCCGTGATGGCGCGACACCCGGCGCCCGCGGCATCGCCGCTGCTCGACTGGCGGCGCATGCCGGAGCGGCCGGCGGACTACGGGCGCGCGCTGTACGCGACGCTGCGCGCGCTCGACGCGGCGGGCGCGGCGCGCATCCTCGCCGAGGCGGTGCCGGCCGGCGAGCCCTGGGCGGCGATCGCGGACCGGCTCGCGCGCGCCGCCGCCGCCGGCGACGGACCCGTCGCGGAAGGCGTGCCTGAGGCGCCCTGATCAGCGGACGCGGACGATTTCGGTCAGGAGCGCGTTGACATCCTTGAGGCCCTGCGCGTCGAGCGTGCCCGCGGCGAGCCGCAGGCGCAGCACGTTCAGCAGGTAGTCGTACCGGCTGCGCGCATAGTTGGTCTCCGACTCGAACAGCCTGCGGCGGGCGTCGAGCACGTCCACGGACGTGCGCGTGCCCACCTCGTAGCCGGCTTCGGTGGCCTGCAGCGCGGTGCGCGCCGACTCGACCGCCTGCTTCAGCGACTGCACCCGCGCCATCTCCGAGTTGACCCCGAGGTAGGCGTCGCGGGTCTCGCGCTCGGTCTCGCGCGCGGTGCGCTCGAGCCGCTCGCGTGCCGCGGTGTGGCGGTACTGCGCCTGGCGCACGCGCGAGGAGGTCGCGCCGCTCGAGAACAGGGGGAACGTCACCTGCAGCGAGTACGTGGTGTCGTCCGAGTCGCTGTCCACGTCGCCGGCGCTGGTGCCGGTGATGGTGGCCTCCGACTCGAAATGCGATCGCGACACGACGACGTCGAGGCTCGGCAGGTGCCCGCCGCGCTCGGAGCTGATGTTGTGGCGCGTGATGTCGGCCGCGAGGCGGCTCGAGATCAGGCGCGCGTTCTGGTCCATGGCGAGCCGCACCCAGTCCTCGGGATTCGCCGGATTCGGGGCATGGAGCGGCATGTCGGCGCCCGGCTTCGACAGTTCGTCGTAGGCGTCGCCGGTCAGCTCCCGCAGGCGTTCGCCGGTGGTCGCGAGGTTGCGCTTGGCCTGGATCAGCGTCGCCGTCGCGGAATCGAAGGCCGCCTTGGCTTCCTGCACGTCGGTGACGGCGATCAGCCCGACCTCGAAGCGCTTCTCCGACTGCTCGAGCTGGCGCCCGATGGCGTCGTAGGCCGCCTGCGCCGCATCGAGCGTGTCCTGCGCGGCCAGCACGTTGAAGTACGCGTCGGAGGTGCGCAGGATCAGGTCCTGCTGCGCGGCCCGGTAGTCGGCCTCGGCCTGCGCGCTCTCGGCGTCGGCACGGCGCAGCGCCGCCCAGTTCTGCCAGCGGAACACGCTCTGGCGCAGCGTGACGTCCCAGTTCGAGCTGTTGCCGTCGGAGTTGCGGACCTCGGGCGTCGGCGGCAGGCCCGGCTGGACGAACGCGCCGGTGCTGTCCGTCTCGCCTTCGTCGTAGCGGCCGCTGGCATTGATCTGGGGCAGCAGCGCTGCCAGAGCCTGCGGCTTCGATTCGCGCGCCGCCCGCCGGTTCGCCTCGGCTTCCCGGATCACCGGGTCGTTGGCGAGCGCGCGCTCATACACGTCGCCGAGGTCCGCGGCGGAGGCATTCGTGGCGAAGTTCGCAAGCAGAAGGGTGTGGATCAGCAATCGGGTGTTCATGCGAAGACGTTCCTTCACGCAGACAGGGCAGGGAGGATAACTACTGTATTAGTAGTGTATATCACCAGTAGACCCACGGCAATGCTCTCGGAGGATGCCATTCAAGTGGGCTTTGAACAGGCCGGAGGCCATCGAAAGAGCCGAGAAGTGGTTCCGGCGCGCCGAACGGTTCTGCCGTCAGAACCGGAAGCGGGATGCGGCTGCGGCATGAATGAGCGGTTCGATGGATGTCTCGAACAGGCTCTCGGTCAACCAGGCGTCGGGGCCGGTGCGCGTCACGAGCCGCGCGTCCATGTTCGGCGCGGCGCCGACCACGACGAACAGCCGCCCGCCGACCGCGAGCGCGCGCTCGAAGCGCGGGTCGTGCACGGGCAGCGAGCCCGTGACCGCGATCACCTCGTACCCCGGCTCGAGGGACTGCGCAAACGCATCGGCGGTCATGACCCTGACGCCGGCGATGCCTTCCGCGGCGAGGGTCCGCATCGCGCCCGCGGCGAGATCGGCGTGGATTTCGATGGATTCCACGCTCCCGGCGAGTTCCGCGAGGCAGGCGGCGAAGAAGCCGGTGCCGGTGCCGATCTCGAGCGCGCGCTCGCCGCGCTCGGGTGCGAGCGCCTGCAGGATGCGTCCTTCGAGGGCGGGTTGCAGCATCGTCTGTCCGTGCCCGATCGGGATCGCCACGTCCGCGAATGCGACGCCGCGATACGCTTCCGGCACGAACCGCTCGCGGGGCACCGCGGACAGCGCCTCCAGCACGCGAGGATCGAGCACTTCCCAGGCGCGGATCTGCTGATCGAGCATCTGCCGGCGCGCGGCTTCCAGTTTCGTGTCCATGATCATTATGGTGAATCGCTGCGGGGCCCAGTACAAGCGTGGGATATGCTGATTGCGGCCGCGGAGCATAGCGAAAATGACGGTGTCGTGGCTGCCGCGCGGAACCAAAGGGGATGGCAGGCCGCATGACGGTCCCGGTGATCGCTGGCATCGCGTTCGCGGCCCTTGCCGCCGTGCTGGCCGTCGTCGCCCTGCTGCAGCGGCGCAGGCTGCGGCAGCTTGCGGACGAGGTGGCATCCGCGCGCCCGCCGGCGGGCGCAGGCGCCGGTGCGCCCGTCAACGGCACCCGCGCGATGCTCGCCGCCATGCGCGAGCCCGCCCTGCTGCACGGCGAGCACATCGAGGCGGTCAACGAGGCTTTCGCCGCGCTGGTCGGCGTGCCGGTGCCGCAGCTCATCGGCCGGAACCTGTCCGGGCTGGTCGCCGCTGACTATGCGGATCTCGCCGCCAACGCGGTCTCGCGGGCGCTCGCGGGCGGCGAGGGCCCGGCGCTCACCGAGGTCGAGATCGCCGACAGCCACGGCCAGGTGACGCGCCTCGAGCTCTCCGGGCAGGCGCTGGCGTCAGGCGGGCGCCGCCTGGCGCTCTTCACCGCGCTCGAGATGCTGCCGCGCAGCGAGCAGGCGCCGCGCGCCGCGCCCCCGCGCGCCGAACTGGCGCTGGAGGCGCTGGGCGAGGGGCTGGTGACCACCGACGCCCACGGGCTCGTCGACTACGTCAACCGGGCCGCGGAGGCGATGAGCGGCCTCCGGCGCGAGGACGCGGCGGGCCAGCCGTTCGGCGCACTGATCGGATTCGTGGACGAGAACGACCGCCGTCCGCTGCCCGACCCGGTGCAGCAGTGCCTGACCGCGGGTGCGCGCGTCAACCTCGGCCGGCGCGCGCTGCTGATCGTGCGCGGCACCGGCACCGAGCTCGGCGTCGAAGCCTCCGCGTCGCCGATCCGCGGCGGCGATGGCGAGGTCGCGGGCGTGGCGGTCGTGCTGCACGACGTGAGCGAGCAGCGCGGCATCACGCAGCAGATGTCGTACCAGGCGAGCCACGACGCGCTCACCGGCCTGGTCAACCGGCGCGAGTTCGAGCGCCGGCTGCAGGAGGCGCTGGAAGCCGCACGCGCGACCCGCCAGGGGCACGTCATGTGCTACCTGGACCTCGATCGCTTCAAGGCGGTCAACGACACCAGCGGCCATCTCGCCGGCGACAACATGCTGCGCGAGATCGCGGCGCTGATCCGCGAGGCGGTGCGCGACTCGGACACGGTCGCGCGCCTCGGCGGCGACGAGTTCGGCGTGCTGCTGGTCGGCTGCCCGCTGGAGAAGGCGCGCCAGATCGCGGACGACATCTGGCGCGCGATCGGCGAGTACCGCTTCGTGTGGAAGGACCGCATCTTCAGCGTCGGCGTCAGCATCGGCCTGGTCGAGGTCACGCCCGAAAGCAACTCGCTGGAGGAAATCCTGAGCGCGGCCGATTCCGCCTGTTACGTCGCCAAGCGGCAGGGCGACAGTCACGTGCACGTCTACTCGTCGCATGACGAGGCCGTGGCGCGCAGCCGCGGCGAGATTCACTGGCTGCAGCGCCTGCAGGCGGCGCTGCGCGACGGCTTCTTCGAGCTGTACGTGCAGCCGATCGAACCGACGCGCCCCGGCGGCGCCGGCGGCGGGCCGGCGATGGAGGTGTTCGTGCGCCTGCACGACGAGGGTCAGCCGGTCGCGCCGGCCGAGTTCTTCCCGGCCGCCGAACGCTACCGCCTGATGTCGCTGATCGACCGCTGGGTGCTGGGCTCCGCGCTCGCCGCGCTCACGGCCGGCGCAATCCGCATCCCGGCGGGACGCAGCTTGTCCATCAACGTATCGGCACAGACGCTGGCGGACCCGACCTTCCTGGAGTTCGTGGTGGACGAGCTCGATCGCACCGGCGTCGCGCCCGCGCAGATCTGCTTCGAGGTCGCCGAAACCTCGGTCATCGGCAATATCGAGCAGGCGCGGCGCTTCATCGACGTGCTGCACGGGATGGGCTGCCGCTTTGCGCTCGACGACTTCGGCACCGACCTGGGCGGCTTCGCGAATCTCCGGCAGCTGCCGATGGATTACCTGAAGATCGGCGGCGACTTCATGCGCGACCTGGGCCGCGATTCGGTCAACCAGGCCATGGTGAGCGCGGTGGTGGGAATGGCGCGCACGCTGAATTTCCGCCTGGTCGCCGAGCAGATCGAGGACCTGGCCGCGCTCGAGGCCGCGCGCGCCATGGGCATTGATTTCGTGCAGGGCCACGCCATCGGCCGCCCGCGGCCGCTGGCGCCGGCGGCCTGAAACCACCCGGCCGTCAGGGCGCCGCGGTTATCCGCGGCGGATCCGCGAAACGCCGCACGCCGAGCGCCTCGTAGATGCCGGCCGGCGAGTAGCCGGAGCCGCCCTGGATCACGTACGCGATGCGCCGGATGTCGGAGATGTTGCGCGTCGGGTCGCCATCCACGAGGATCAGGTCCGCGCGCAGTCCGGGCGCGATGCGGCCGAGCTCGCCCTCGAGGCCGGTGTAGCGCGCGCCATTCTGCGTGGCGATGCGGATCGCCTCGCCCGCGGGAATCCCGGCCTGGACGTAGAGCTCGAGCTCGCGGTGCAGCGCGAATCCCGCGGTGTTGTCGGTGCCGGCGACGAGCGGCACGCCGGCGGCGTACAGCCGGCCGACGAACGCCACCATCTTCGCCCACGAGGCCCGGTAGGTCGCGACATTGCCCTGGTTCACGTCCATCGAGTTCGTGCGCCAGTCGCGCTGCGTCGCGTACGGCACGTGATCCGCGGCGCCGGCCATCGCCGGGTCCATCTCTCCCGGCAGCTGGTTGTACATCGCCTCGAACGTGTTGAGCGTCGCATCCACCACCGTGCCCTTCGAGGCGAGCAGGGCGACATAGCCGCGCACGGCGGCGGAATCCAGGTCGAGGGTGTGAGTGCGCTCGCCGACCAGCGTGAAGCGCGTGAGGTCACGCGAGTCCGTGTCCGGGTCCGAGACGAAGTTGAGCATGATCTGGTTGATGTGCTGCAGCTCGTCGTAGCCCTCGCGCACCACGCGCTCCGAGCGGCTGAAGGCCGGAACGTGGCCGCTGACCCGCAGCCCACGCGAGTGCGCGTAGGCGGCGATCGGCGGCACCCACTCCGGGCGGATCGAGTTGTAGAGCTTGATCTGGCGGTAGCCGCGCTGGGCGTACCAGTCGATCGCGGCCTGGGCCCCCGCGACGCTCCCGACCACGAAGCCGCCGCGCGACGAGAACGGGCTCTCGCCCTCGATGTAGCCGGCGGGCACGATGCGCGGCCCGACGATCTGGCCGGCTGCAGTCTCCGCCACCAGCTGCCCGAGCAGCGCATTGTCGTTGCCCATGTCGCGCGATGTCGTGACGCCGCCCGCGACCTGCAGCGCGCCGTTCCAGCCGTCCTCGTGCGTGTGCATGTCGAACAGCCCGGGCAGCAGCGCCCGGCCGTCACCCTCAATGATGGTTGCCGGCTGCTGCGCGGGAGAGCCCGCGGGATAGATTGCCGCGATGCGTCCGTGGTGCAGGTAGACGTCGGCCGGCGGGCCGAGCGCCGCCGTCGCGGTGTCGAATGGCCGCACGTTCCGGATCAGCACCGGATCCGGCAATGTCCGGCGGTTCTGCGCGGCGATGCGGCGCAGCTGCTCGGCTTCGGCCTCGCCCTGAAGCCGCTCGAGCTCCGGCGCATGGGCCTCGAAGCCACGCGCAATGACATGGGCGCCGCCGGGCTGGATGCGTGCGAAGAGCCGCTCCGATCCCGCGGCATCGAGCCACACCCAGGCCGGCTCGAGCCCGAGCCCGGTGACCATCACGAGCGAGACATGGCGCCCGCCATCCGCGGATTCCAGGGAGAGCTGCCGCACGCGTTCGGCCTTGAGCTCCCCGCCCGGCAGAGCCGCGATCGCCCCTGCCGGCGAGGCCAGGGCCGCGCGGGCGAGCACCGCGCGCGCCTCGGGACTGCCGTTGACCGGCACGTAGATCGCCGGTGCGGTGATGCGCGCCTCGCCGCGCTCGGACGCCGAGCGCCAGCGCGCGCGGCCGCGCTCGAGGCTGAAGCGCTCGTCGAGCACGGCGCCGAACGTCGACTTGCCGCCCAGCCGGTAACGGCGGAAGGTACCGTCGCTGGCGGCGGCGAAGGATTCGTCGAGGTCCGGGCCGCGGCCATTGTCGCGGTGCGAGTAGGTCACGTGCACGCTGCCGTCGTCCGCGATCACCGTGGTCTGCGCGCCGGACTGCCTGCCGGAATGCAGCACGGTGTATTCGAGCGTCGTGTCGGCCGAGGCGGCGGAGACGAGCGCGAGTGCGCCCAGCAAGCCGATGAGTCTCATGGGGTTCCCGTTCAGTCCGTGGAGGTGGAGCGCAGCGACCGTATCTCGTCATCGTACCCGGTCAGCTGCCAGCGGATCAGCGGGACCGGGATCATGCCGGCTCCGTTCACCTCGTCGAAGAAACGGCGCATCGAGAATTCCGCGCCGAGCTGGTCCGCGCGCGCGCGGATGAGGTCCTCGAGCAGGTGCTTGCCGGTGACGTAGCTCGTGCCGTAGCCGGGCTGGCGCAGGTAGAGCTGCTGCTCGAAGCCGAGCAGGTCGAGGTCCGGCCGCATCCAGCCACGCGGCGTCCATTTCACCTGGAAGGCCTTGGCCTCGGCCAGGTCGAACTGGTTGTCGTGCGCGTAGAGCGAGGCGAGGCCGCGCGCCGCGCGCTGTGCGAGCATGATCCAGACGATCTCCCGCGCGCGCGGCTGCCGGTCGTAGAGCCCCGCGTGCAGCATGAACTCCTCCATCGCGGTCGCCATGCCCTCGGCGCGGCTGTCCCAGATGTTGTAGAGCAGCGCGTTCGCGCGGACGGGGCTCGGGTGCGGCTCGTCGCGCATGCGCGCGAGGTCCCACCAGTGGTAGAAGTGCGTGTAGAGCGTGAGCGGCTCGTAGTGGGTCGCGATCGCGAAGAAATTGCGGGTCTCGAGCGGCTCGTAGCTGCCGATCTTCGCGCGCAGCGCCGGGTCCATGTTGTCCCGCATCGGGTAGAGGTTGCGCTCCCGCAGGAACTGCAGGAACCGCGTGACCGCCTCGTTGCCCCGGCGCTCGTATTCCCCGGGCGTCTGGATGACGGGCAGTTCCGGCAGGCCGCGGTTGCGCTCCTCCTCGAGCTTGAGCGCCGCATGGCTGCGCGCGAGCTCGCGCTTCAGGAGGTCCACTTCCTCCTCCCAGCTCATCGGCACCAGGTGGACGTTGCGCAGGCTCCAGGTGTAGTTCTCGCGGCCGATGCCGGAGGGCCCGGTCTTGCGCGGCGCCTGCTCGTACAGCCAGTCGGCGAACTCCTCGGTCGCCTGCTGCGCGTCCTGGATCGCCTCCCGCAGCTTCGCGCCGCTGCCCGCAGCGCGCTTGGCGAGCGCATCGAGCGAGGACACCTGCCCGCGGATCGTGGCGGCGCCGGTGACCCACAGGTCCCGCGCGTCGCCGGTCAGGTTGCCGCGGGCCTGCCGGTAGAGCGGGGGGATCACGGCGAGCTCGCGCGCCATCTTCGCCTCGGCCTCGCGCGAGAGCGGGAAGCTGTAGGTCCACACCTCGAGCGCGCAATGGATGGTCGGGCCCTCGTGCGCCGGCGTGTCGCTCTGGTCGTTCCAGACGACCATGTACCAGGCCGGGTCGCGCTCCCAGGGCTTCAGCACGCGCACGTAGAAGTCGAACCCGTTCATTTCGGCGCGCAGGATCTCGTAGTCCACCCGGTGCTCGACCGGCCAGTGCGTCGTGTCGAGGGCGTCGAGGCGCTCGCGGAACCGCGTGAGTTCGCCGTGGCGGCGCGCGAACGTCGCGGCCGTGTAGTCGGGCGCGCCGTCCGCGCGCGGTGGCTGCTCGAACGCGCGCCATTCCTGGTGCAACTGCAGCAGCTTGCCGTAGCCGTCGATCACCGCCATCTCCCCGCGTGCCACGCCCGCCGTGGCCAGCGCGAGGAACAGCAGCGGGGCCAGCCGGCGCGAAAGTGTCATGGGTGTACGCATTGGCGCAGCATTCTAGTGCCGATTGCATTCCCGGGCGAATCGGTGTATTTCGGGTGCCCTTCGATCAGGCTGCCGGGGGGGAGAACATGAACCGCAACATCGTGCTGGCGCTCGTCGTCATCGTCATGACGGCGGCCGGCTTCTACACGTACGGTCGCTGGAAGGCCGGACAGGCGGCACCCGATCTTGCGCCAGTCGGCGCGACGCTCCTCGAGGGCCTCGGCGACTACAGCATGCCGGTGACGTCCGCTGACCCCGGCGTGCAGCGCTGGTTCGACCAGGGCCTCGCGCTCACCTACGGCTTCAATCACGACGCGGCGGAGCGCTCATTCCTGAAGGCCACCGAGCTCGACCCGGACTGCGCGATGTGCTGGTGGGGCGCCGCGCTCGTGCTCGGCCCGCACGTGAATGCGGCGATGGACCCGGCCAACAACGCGAAGGCCTGGGACCGCCTGCAGCGCGCGCGCGAGGCGGCGGAGGACACGAACGACCAGGAACGCGCGTGGATCGGGGCGCTCGCCGCGCGCTACGCGGAGCAGCCGCCGGAGGATCGCCGGCCGCTCGACGAGGCCTATGCGGCGGCCATGGGGGAGCTCGCGACGAAGTACCCCGACGACCTCGACGTCGCGTCCATGCACGCGGAATCGATGATGGACCTGCAGCCCTGGGACTACTGGGACAACGCAGGCCAGCCCAAGGGGCACACGGCGCAGGTCGTCTCGACGCTCGAATCGGTGATCGCGCGCAACCCCGACCACGCCGGGGCGCTGCACCTGTATATCCACGCGGTGGAAGCCTCGCCGGACCCGTCGAAGGGCGTCGCCGCCGCCGACCGGCTGCGCGAGCTGGTGCCGGGCTCCGGCCACCTCGTGCACATGCCGGCCCACATCTACGCGCGCGTCGGGCGCTTCCACGACGCGGTGCTGGCGAACCAGAAGGCGGTCGCCTCCGACGACGCCTACCTCGCGATCTGCAAGCCGGGGCCCGGCGTTTACCCGCTCGGCTACGTGCCGCACAACCACCATTTCCTGTGGTTCGCGGCGACCATGGAGGGCGCGAGCGCGATCGCGATCGAGGCCGCGCGCACGACCGGGGAGAAGACGTCCGACCCGCAGCTGATGCGCACGCCGGGCTTCGAGGCGATGCAGAATTTCGCCTCGACGCCCCTGCTCGCGAACGTGCGCTTCGGCCGCTGGGACGCGGTCGCCGCCATGCCGAAGCCCGCGGACGACCTCAAGTACATGCAGGCGCTGTGGGACTACGGCCAGGGCATGGCGGCCGTGAGGCAGGGACGCCTCGACGACGCGAAGGCGCACCACGAGGCGCTCGCGAAGGCTGCCGTGGATCCCGACATCGAGAAGATGATGTCCTGGGACCGTTACTCGCTCATCGACGGCGTGAAGATCGCCGAGCGCTTCGTCGCCGCGGAAATCGCGCGCGCCGCGAAGGATTACGCGGCGGGCATCGCCGCGCTCGAGCAGGCGGTCGCGATTGAGGACACGCTGCTCTACGATGAGCCTCCCGCCTGGCACTGGCCCGCGCGCCAGGCCCTCGGCGCGATGCTGCTCGCAGCGGGTCGGCCGAAGGACGCCGAGCAGGCCTATCGCGACGAGTTGAAGCGCAATCCGGAGAATGGCTGGTCGCTGCACGGCCTCGCGCAGGCGCTGCGCGCCCAGGGCCGCCAGGCGGAGGCCGTGGAGGTGGACTCGCGCTTTGCCGCCGCCTGGGCGAACGCCGACATTGACCCCGGGAAAACCTGAACGGCGGCGCGGCGCGGGCGCTCAGCCCGCGCCGCGCACGAGCCCGGCAAGGTCTGCGGCGAGCGCACGGGCATCGTGCGGCGGCGTGAAGTACCCCGCGACGCGCGCCTCGGGGTCGATCAGCACGAGCGCCGCGGAATGATCCACGGCGTAGTCGCCCGCTACCCCGGGATTCCGGACGTGGGCGAGGCCGAGCTGGCCGGTGAACGCCTCCACCTGCGCCGCCGTGCCGGTGGCGCCGCGCAGTCCCCGCCCGAAGTGCGCGAGGTAGTCCGCGATCCGCTCCGGAGTGTCGCGTTCGGGGTCCACGCTCACGAACACGATCTGCAGCGCCTCCGCGGGCAGCTGCTTGCGCAGGTCGGCGAGCTCGGCAAGCGTCGTCGGGCAGAGGTCGGGGCAGTGCGTGAAGCCCGTGAACACGAGGCTCCAGCGGTCCTCGAAATCGCGCCGGCCGAGCGAATGCCCGCGCTGGTCGACGAGCACGAACTCCGCGAGCGGGCGCGGCGCCTCCAGCGCGGTGCCCGCGCGCAGCACGGCGGCCGGATGCGGCCGCAGCAAGGCCGCCGCGCCGATCCCGGCGGCCGTCGCGGCGAGCGCCGCCGCGACCAGCAGGAAGCGGGTGTCCGGGCGTCTCGGCACGGCGGCTTCAGGCGCGCGAGCCGCCGTTCCAGCCGAGCAGGTTCAGGAATTCGCGCCGCGTCTTCGGGCCGCGCGTCAGGAAATGCGGCTCCGCGCGCTCGCGATAGCCGAGCCGCTCCGTCGCCACCGAGTCGCCCCGCGCGCGCAGCTTCATTTCCTCGGCGGAGATGCGGTACGGCCGCATCGCGTTCAGCCCGAAGATCTTCGCGCGCAGCCCCGGGGTGATCTCCGGGTAGCCGTGGCGCTCGCGGAACTCGGGCGCGATCTGGAAGGTGCGGAAAGCCTGGATCTGGTCCTGCGGGGAGCCGTACCAGATCGAGTCCGTGCCCCACAGCACGTTGTCGGGGCCGCAGTACTTCAAGAGCTTGCCGAGCCCGTGCGCCGCCTGCTCGGGGTCCCGCATCAGGAAGCGCCAGGTGCTGCCCAGCTCGGCGTAGACGTTGGAGCCGGGGCCAAGCCCCGCCTGCTGCATCGAGCGGATAAGCGTGTCGATCCCGTCGCCCCCCGCGTTCTCGCCGTAGGCCCGCTCCTCGACGCCCGCGACGAAGCCGGAGTGGTAGACGAGGAAGCTCACGTCCGGAAAGCGCTTCGCGACCGGTCCGATGTCGCTGCACTGGCTGTGCTCGTACGAACGCTGCCCGAATGGCAGTCCCTTGTGCACGCAGATGACCTTGACGCCGAGCCGGCGCGCCTCCTCGACGAAGCGGATGCCCGGCTCGTCGGTCAGGAAGAAGCCGTTGCCGTCCGGGCCCCACTGCGTATAGGTCTTCCAGGCCGAGACGCCGAACTGGTCCGCGAGGCGCGGCATGTCCTCGATGTCGCCCGGCTGGTTCGGGTTGACGCGGCCGTGGATCAGCAGCCGATGGTTGCCCTCCATGCGGTCCACGATGCGCCGCACGGCGTCGGCCGATTCGATTTCCAGCGGCGAGGCGTCGCGGCGCGCGGGCACGAACGACAGCACCATCATGTCGGTGTCGCTGTCGAGGAACACGTCCTTCACGAACTCCTCGGACGTCAGGCAGGCGAGGTGGCTGCGCGGGCTCTTGCCGTCGTTCAGCGCGCAGCCTGCCTTGGGCGCGAAACCGAAGGCATTGGGCGGCGCCGACCGCAGCCAGGCCTCGGTCGGGTCCACGTAGTGGCCCTG
>DATBLN010000054.1:0-5664 GCA_036555345.1 Steroidobacteraceae bacterium | reverse complement strand
CGCTGCGTGCTGCCGACCATCGCCTCGCTGATGCGCCGCGCCTGCGCGTCCACCTGCGCCTGCAGCCGCGCGAGCCGTTCCTGCTTGACCTCGTGCGGGACCTCGTCCGGCAGCGCGGCGGCCGGCGTGCCCGGGCGGCGGCTGTAGAGGAAGCTGAACGACTGGTCGAAGCCGATTTCCGCGATCAGCTCGAGCGTCCGTTCGAAGTCGTCCGCGGTCTCGCCCGGGAAGCCCACGATGAAGTCGGACGACAGGCTGATGCCGGGACGGACGGCGCGCAGCTTGCGGATCTTCTGCTTGTACTCGAGCCGGGTGTAGCCGCGCTTCATCAGCGACAGGATGCGGTCCGAGCCGCTCTGCACCGGCAGGTGCAGGTAGTTCGCGAGCTTCGGCACCTCGGCATAGGCGGCGACCAGCGAATCGCGGAACTCGAGCGGGTGCGAGGTCGTGAAGCGGATGCGCTCGATGCCCTCCTCGCGCGCGACGTGGCGGATGAGCGTCGCGAGGTCGCAGGCGGTGCCGTCGTCCATCGCGCCGCGATACGCGTTCACGTTCTGGCCGAGCAGCGTCACCTCGCGCACGCCCTGGCGTGCGAGGGAGGCGATCTCCTCCATCACCTGCGCGAACGGGCGGCTGACTTCCTCGCCGCGGGTGTAGGGCACGACGCAGAACGTGCAGTACTTGCTGCAGCCCTCCATGACCGAGACGAAGGCGGTCGCGCCCGTAGCGCGCGGCCCGGGCAGGCGGTCGAACTTCTCGATCTCCGGGAACGACACGTCCACCTGCGGCTCGCGCGTCTCGCGCAGCGCGCGGATCATCTGCGGCAGGCGGTGGATCGTCTGCGGGCCGAACACCAGGTCCACGAAGGGCGCGCGCTCGAGGATGCCCTCGCCCTCCTGGCTCGCCACGCAGCCGCCCACGCCGATCACGAGTCCGGGCTTCCGGCGCTTGAGCAGCCGCCACTGGCCGAGGTGGGAGAACACCTTCTCCTGCGCCTTCTCGCGCACCGAGCAGGTGTTGAGCAGCACGACGTCGGCGAGCTCGGGATCGGCGGTCGGCTCGAGTCCTTCGGCGGCGGCCAGCACGTCGGCCATGCGGGCCGAGTCGTATTCGTTCATCTGGCAGCCGAAGGTGGAGATGTAGAGTCGGCCGCTCATGTCGCGCGGTCGGGCCTCGCCTTGGGGAAACGGGCGCCTAGGGTACCAGTTTTTCCCGGCACCCTCCTCAACTAATTGATTATATTAGCTATTCTTGGGACGGTCGTCGGTGCCGGTGGGCGCGAACTCGAGGTCCAGCGGATGCAGGTCGCCGACCACGAAGCGCCCGGTGGCGGTGAACTTCGCGCCCTGCGGCAGCGTGTCGGCCATGGTGCGCCGGCGCATCATGTGCACCGAGTACTCGAGCTCGTGCAGCATGCCCGGCTTCGAGTAGTAGTAGCCCTGTCCGGCCACGCAGCCGAGCTCGACGAGCTCGCGCTGCTGCAGCTCCGACTCGATGCCCTCGGCGACCACCTCGAGGCCCAGCGTCTCGCCGAGCGCGATGATCGCGCGCGCGAGCCCGGCGCCGTCCTCGAGCCGGCCGAGCTGCTCGACGAAGGAGCGGTCGATCTTGAGGATGTCGATCGGGAAGCGGTGCAGGTAGGAGAGCGACGACAGGCCGGTGCCAAAGTCGTCGATCGCGATCCGCACGCCGAGCGTCTTGAGCTGGTTGAGCGTCGCGAGCACTTCCTCGGTGTTCTGCATGAGGACGCTTTCCTTCAGCTCGATCGCGAGGTTGCCGGGATCGAGCGAGGAGATCCGGAGCGCGTTTGCGACGTCCGCGACGATGTCGGACTGGGTCAGCTGCACCGCCGACACGTTCACGGCGACGCGGACCTGGCGCCCTTCCGGCAGGCGCGCCTGCCAGATTTTCACTTCGCGGCAGGCCTGCGCCAGCACCCAGCGCCCGAGCGTGACGATCTGGCCGGACTCCTCGGCCACGGGCAGGAATGCCGCGGGCCCCAGCAGGCCACGCACCGGGTGCTGCCAGCGCAGCAGCGCCTCGACGCCCAGCAGGTAGCCGGACCGGAGGTCGACGGTCGGCAGGTAATGGATCAGGAACTGGCGCTCCTGCAGCGCGCGCGCGATCTCCGCCTCCACCTCCTGGCGCTCGCTCGCCGCCTTGTTGAGCGCGGGCTCATAGACGGTATAGCAGCCCTTGCCGCGGGCCTTGGAGGCGTACATCGCGACGTCGGCGTTGCGCATCAGCTCCTCGACGCCGTCGTCCGGGCCCGCGAAAGCGACGCCGACGCTCGCGCCGATGCGCATGTCGTTGCCAGTGAGCTCGAGCGGGCCCTGCAGGGAATCCACGACGCGCGCCGCAATCTCGATCACCTGGTCGCGGCCGGTCAGGTTCTCGAGCAGCACCGCGAATTCGTCGCCGCCGAAGCGCGCCACGGTGTCGCCGTTGCGCGTCGCCTTGACCAGGCGCTGCGCGCTCCGGTGGAGGACGCGGTCGCCGGTCGCGTGCCCGAATGAATCGTTGACCTTCTTGAAGTTGTCGAGGTCCACGAACAGGACGGCGACGCCGCGCCCGTTGCGCTTGCTGACCGCGACCGCATGCTCGAGCCGGTCGCGGAACAGCGAGCGGTTGGCGAGCAGCGTGAGCGGGTCGTGCAACGCGAGGCGCTTGAGCTGCTCCTCCATGCCCTTGCGGTCCGTGCTGTCGCGCAGGTTCAGCAGGAAGCCGCCGATTGCCGGTTCCTGCAGCATGTTGGAGGCGTGGACCTCGACGATGCGATGCTTCTCCTCGCCGCGCGGGATGCGCGCCTCGACGTGCGCCGAGGCGCCGGGCTGGGCGAGATCGCGCGCGAAGAAATCCCGGAGCCTCGCGCGGTCCTCGAAGGCGACGAGCTCCGCCAGCTTGCGCCCGATGAGCTCCTGCGGCGGCCGGCCGAAGATGCGCTCGGCGGTCGGCGTCAGGTAGCCGAAGGCGCCCTGCGCGTCCACGACCGCGACGACGTCCGCGGTGTTCCTGATCAGCGCCGCGAAGCGCGCCTCCGCGGAGCGGCGCGCGAGGCCGGCCTGCACCGCGACCGCGCGCGTCGTCACGAGCGCCTGGCGCGCGAACAGCAGTCCGGCGGCCGTGCACACCACCCAGGCGACGACCCGGGCGGGCTCGCCGGGCGGACCCTCGTGCAGCGACAGCAGCGTGATGCCCGCGAGCATGAGGGCGGCATAGGGCAGGAGCGCCGCGAACGGCGAGCCGCGCTCGGCGGCATCCATCGGCGGCGCCCGGCGCGCGGTGCGCAGATAGTCCAGATGCGCGGCCAGCGCGAAGGCGACGATCGCGGCCAGGTGCAACGGGCAGGTGGGGGCCGGCGTGCCGTTCTTGGCGAGCGTGACCGCCTCGAGCAGGCGCGAGGACGCGAGCATCATGAGCCCGAGCGCGAACAGCACGTGGCCCGGCCAGCCCCGCCAGTCCGAGCGGCGCAGCAGCAGGACGGCGCCCATCACGATCAGCGTGCCGTCGAGCGCCGCGCCCCAGGCGGCGGCGGCCGCGGATGAGACCGCCGGCATCGACACCGGGGTCAGGTCCCGCGGCAGCGCGAGCCACAGCACGGCGCCGATGCAGAGCGCGACCAGCAGCGCCTCCAGCCAGAACGGCGCTCCGAACGGCTGGCGGCGCGTCGCGACCAGCATGGCGCCCGCGGCGATGGCGGCGCAGGGAAAGAACGCGAACTTGAGGACGGCGGCATCGGCGCGCAACGCCGGCCAGTCGAGCGACAGCGCCGCGGCATGCACGAGCGCCGCCGCCAGCTGGATCGCGAGCGCAACCGCGAGCCAGCGCCAGGCATGGGGCCGCGCGGCGTCGGGGCTCTCGAGCCCGGAGGCACGCCAGACGGCGGCGCAGGCGGCGAGCGTCGCGACCGCGGTCGCGAGCGTCGTGGCCGGCCCATGGCGCGTCGCGCCCGGCATGTATCCGAGGAACGTCGCCGCCGCCGCGAAGCCGGCGCACAGCATGAGCAGCCAGGCCGACGGTCGGTCGTACCAGGCCCTCAGGGCTTCGCGCCGCCCGCTCGCTCGCGGCTGGTTCGCATCCAGCAGCATCAGGCAGGTTCTCCCGTCGCCGGAGTCTGATCGCCCTCGCAGGCACCCGGCGAATCAGCCCGATGGTGACTTAATATGGCGGTGACCGGACGCCAAGCCGGTCACACTACGGGGGCGGCGAGCGTGAAGTCCGTCAGGGACCGCCTGCAGCAGCTGCTGGACGCGGCGGACGTGCGCCTCGACGGCCCGCGGCGCTGGGACATCCAGGTCCGCGACGCATCCTTCCCCGCGCGGGTGCTCGCGCACGGGTCGCTGGGCGTCGGCGAAGCCTACATGGACGGCGCCTGGGATTGCGCCGACCTCGACGGCATGCTGACGCGCGTGCTGGCGGCGCGCCTCGACGAGCGCGTGCGCTCGCTCGACGACGCCTGGTTCGCGCTGCGCGCGCGGCTCGTCAACCTGCCGAAGCGCCACGCCTTCGAGATCGGCCGGCGCCACTACGACCTCGGCAACGACCTCTACCGCGCGATGCTCGGCAGGCGGCTGGTGTACAGCTGCGCCTACTGGCCCGCCGCGCGCGACCTCGACGAGGCCCAGGAGCACAAGCTCGACCTCTGCTGCCGCAAGCTCATGCTCGCGCCCGGCATGCGCCTGCTGGACATCGGCTGCGGCTGGGGCGAGGCGCTCAGGTTCGCGGCCGAGCGCTACGGCGCGCGGGGCTTCGGCGACACCGTGTCGGCCGAGCAGGCGGAGCTCGCGCGCGAGATTTGCCGCGGGCTGCCGGTCGAGATCCGGCTGCAGGACTACCGCGCGCTCGAAGGCCGCTATGACCGCGTGCTTTCCATCGGCATGTTCGAGCACGTCGGCGTGAAGAACTACCGGCGCTTCTTCGAGGTCGCGCGCTCCTGCGTGGCCGGCGACGGCCTGTTCCTGCTGCACACGATCGGCCGCGACCGCACCAGCCGGTCCATCGACCCGTGGATCGGCAAGTACATCTTCCCGAACTCGATGCTGCCATCGGCGGCGCAGGTCACGCAGGCGATCGAGGGGCTGTTCGTAATCGAGGACTGGCACTGCTTCGGCGCCGATTACGACCGCACGCTGCAGGCCTGGCGCGACAACGTGGAACGCGCGTGGCCCGCGCTCGGCGGGCGCTACGATGAGCGCTTCCGGCGCATGTGGCGCTACTACCTCGCCAGCTCGATGGCGACCTTCCGCTCGGGCCGCTCGCAGCTCTGGCAGATCGTGCTGTCGCCGCGCGGCGTGCCGGGCGGCTATCGCGCGCCGCGATAGGCGCCGGCGCTGCGCCGGGCGCTAGAAGGGAATGTCGTCGTCGAACGACTCGGCGACGCCCGCGGGCTCCGCGCGCGCGGCGCGCTCGTTGCCGCGGTCGGCCACGCGGTCCACGGGCGCCGCGGCCGCCGCCTGCGCGCCGCCGCGGCCGCCGAGCATCTGCATCTCGTTGCAGACGATCTCGGTGGTGTAGCGGTCGTTGCCTTCCTTGTCCTGCCACTTGCGGGTGCGGATGCGGCCCTCGACGTAGATCTGCGAGCCCTTGCGCAGGTATTCCGCGGCGATCTCCGCGAGCCGGTCGAACATCACGACGTTGTGCCACTCCGTCGCTTCCTTGTTCTCG
>DATBLN010000024.1:0-3668 GCA_036555345.1 Steroidobacteraceae bacterium | reverse complement strand
CGGTCCACCGGCTCCCGGGCGAGCGCGCGCAGCAGCCGGTCGTTCGCGAGCGCGCTCATCGGCCCGGGAAGATCCCGGCGATGGTCGCCTGGATCGACTCCGCCGCGGCGCGCGGGTCGGCGGCGTCGCGGATCGGGCGCCCGACGACGATGTAGTCGGCGCCATTCGCGAACGCCTGTGCGACGTCCACCACGCGCTTCTGGTCGTCGGCGGGGCGGTTCTCGACCGGCCGGATGCCGGGCGTCACGACGATGAGCCGGTCGTCCACGCCGGCGCGCAGCGCCTTCGCCTCGAGCCCGGACGAGATCACGCCCGCGCAGCCCGCGGCGAGCGCGCGCCGCGCGCGGGAGAGGACGAGTTCGCCCACGTCGCAGCGGAAACCGAGGTCGTCGAGGTCGCCGCGGTCGAGGCTCGTGAGCACGGTGACCGCGAGGATGCCGACCTCGCCCGCGGCCGCCCCGGCCGCGGCCTCCATGATGGCCTGGTTGCCGTGCACGGTCGTGAACGTGACGCCGCGCCCGCGCAGGTTGCGCACCGCCGCGGCGACCGTCGCGGGCACGTCGAAGAACTTGAGGTCGAGGAACACGCGCTTGCCGCGCCCGGTCAGCCAGTCGAGGAGCTCCCAGGCGCCGCCCGACGTGAACAGCTCGAGGCCGACCTTGTAGAAGGCGATCGAGTCGCCGAGCGAGCCCGCAAGGCGGCGCGCCGCGTCCGCGTCCGGCACGTCCATCGCGAAGATCAGGCGCTCGCGCGCGGGGATGACGGCTCTCGCCATGCGTGCTCCGGTCGGGGCGCCCATGCTATCAAACGGCGCTCTGGCCGGTGATGCGGGCGTGCTCCTGGAAGGCGTAGCGGTCCGTCATGCCGGCGATGTAATCGGCGACTGCGCGCGCGCGGCCCGCCATTCCGCTCGACTCTTCCAGCTCGACAGCCCTCCCGCGGTGGTCCGCCGGCAGCAGCGCGACGTCGCCCATGAACCCGTCGAACATCTCCCTGAGCACCTGTCCCGCGCCCAGGCGCGTCGCCTGCATGCGCTCGTGCCGGTACAGCCGGTTGCGCAGGAACTTCTTGAGCTCGTGGTGCTCCGCGTCCCTGGCCGGCGAGAAGCCGACGATCGGCGCGGGCGCCGCGCGCACCGCGTCGATGTCGGCCGGCGCGAGGTCCGCGAGCCGGCGCGCGGTCTCCTCGATCAGGTCGCTTGCGACGTCGTGGATCATGCGCCGGATGATCTCGTGCACCATGCGCCGCTCGGGCAGGCGCGGATGGCGCGCCCGGACGGCCTCGTGCTGGCGCGCGAACGCCGCCACGGTGCACAGCTCCTGCATGCTCACGAGGCCGGAGCGCAGCCCGTCATCCACGTCGTGGTTGTTGTAGGCGATGGCATCCGCGAGGTCGGCGATCTGCGCCTCGAGGCCGGGCTGGGTGCGGTCGATGAAGCGCCGGCCGAGCTCGCCGAGCTGGCGCGCGTTCGCGAGCGAGCAGTGCTTGAGGATGCCCTCGCGCGTCTCGAAGGTGAGGTTGAGGCCGCGATGGTCCGCGTAGCGCTCCTCGAGCTCGTCCACCACGCGCAGCGACTGGAGGTTGTGCTCGAAGCCGCCGTACTCGCGCATGCAGTCGTTCAGCACGTCCTGGCCGGCGTGGCCGAAGGGCGTGTGGCCGAGGTCGTGCGCGAGGCAGATCGCCTCGGTCAGCGGCTCGGAGAGCGAGAGCGCGAGCGCCACGGAACGGCCCACCTGCGCGACCTCGAGCGAGTGCGTGAGCCGCGTGCGGTACATGTCGCCTTCATGGTTGATGAACACCTGGGTCTTGTAGACCAGGCGGCGGAAGGCGTTCGAGTGCAGGATGCGGTCGCGGTCGCGCTGGAATTCGCCGCGGTAGTCGGCGGGCGGCTCGGCGATGCGGCGGCCGCGCGAGGTCGCCTCGCGGGCCGCGTAGGGGGCCAGCCCCGCGTCCGGATCGCGGCCTTTCCTCACGGGCCCGCGCGCTCCGCGAGCAGGGCGGCGAGCGCATCGCCCGGGTAGTCCGCGGTCACGGTGGCCGCGCCGACGGCGTCGAGCAGCACGAGCCGCAGCCGTCCGCCCGCGACCTTCTTGTCCATGCCCATCAGTTCCAGCATGCGCGCGCCGCCGAGGCGCGGCGGGTCCGCGGGCAGGCCCGCGCGCAGCACGAGGGCACGCACGCGCGCGGCATCGGATGCCGGCAGCCGCCCGGTGCGCGCGGAGAACTCGGCGGCGAGCACGAGGCCGGTCGCGACGGCCTCGCCGTGCAGCACGCGCCCGTAGCCGGCGCCGGCCTCGATCGCGTGTCCGAAGCTGTGGCCGAGGTTCAGGAGCGCCCGCGGCCCCTCCTCGCGCTCGTCGCGCGCGACGATCCCCGCCTTGATCTCGCAGGCGCGCCGGATGGCTTCGGCGACAGCCGGCGGCTCGCGCGCCAGCACCGCGCCCGCGTTCTCCTCCAGCCAGGCGAAGAACGCGGCATCCGCGACCAGCGCCGCCTTCGCGATCTCGGCGAATCCGGCGCGCAGCTCCCGTTCCGGCAGCGTCCCGAGCGTGTCGGTGTCCGTGATCACCGCCCGCGGCTGGTGGAAAGCGCCGATCAGGTTCTTGCCGCCCGGGTGGTTGACCCCCGTCTTGCCGCCGACCGAGGAATCCACCTGCGCGAGCAGCGTGGTCGGCAGCTGCAGGAAGTCGATGCCGCGCTGGTAGGACGCCGCCGCGAACCCCGCGACGTCGCCCACCACGCCGCCGCCGAGCGCGAGGATCATGCCATCGCGGTGGATGCGCGCCGCCACCAGCGCGTCGATGACGCGCATGGCGGTCGCGAGCGTCTTCTGCTCCTCGCCGTCCGGGATCACGCAGCGCGCGAACGGGCGGCCGGCGAGGCCGTCCGCGAGTCGCGGCAGCCACAGCCGCGCGACCGTCTCGTCCGTCACGACCAGGAGCTTCGCCTCGCCCGTGTGCGCGGCGAGCAGTTCGCGCGAGCCGAGCAGGCCAGGCCCGATCAGGACCGGGTAGCCGCGATCGCCGAGCCTCACCTCAAGGCGCTGCATGCGCGGCCTCCAGCAGCGCGCGCTCGATGTCCGCCGCGATCGTGCCGGCCGCGCGGCCCTCGGTCCTGATCGTGACCGCGGCGACGGCGCGGTAGAGCGGGTCGCGCGCGCGCATCAGCTCCTCGAGCTTCGCGCGCCGGTCGGGCGTCGCGAGCAGCGGCCGGTGCTGGCCGCGCTGCGTGCGCGCCAGTTGCTGCTCGATGGTCGTGTCGAGGAACACCACCGTGCCGCGCGCGGCGAGCCGCTCGCGGTTCTCCGGCAGGAGCACCGCGCCGCCCCCGGTCGCGAGCACGATGCCTGCGGTGGACGTGAGTTCATCGATGATGTCGCGTTCCCGGGCGCGGAAGCCCGCCTCGCCCTCGCGCTCGAAGATGTAGGCGATGTCCACGCCCGTGCGCGTCTCGATCTCGGCGTCGCTGTCCAGGAACGGCATGCCGAGCCGGCGCGCCAGCTGCCGGCCGACCGCTGTCTTGCCGGATCCCATGGGCCCCACCAGGAACACGCTGCGCGCCACGCCCGCATTATCCATCATGGTGCCGGGTCGTACATTTCGTACATGTTCATCTTGCTGCTGTCCGCTGGCGGTCGAGATGAACATGTACGAAATGTACGACCCGGC
>DATBLN010000015.1:0-20607 GCA_036555345.1 Steroidobacteraceae bacterium | reverse complement strand
TCCGGTCGGCCACGAGTACCGGCTCGAGGTGTCCTCGCCCGGGTTCGACCGGCCGCTGCGGACGCCCGCGCACTTTGCCCGCTTCGCGGGCAGCGAGGCGCGGCTCGAGCTCGCCGTGCCCGTCGAGGGCCGGCGCAGGTTTCGCGGGCGGCTGGGCGCCGTCCGGGACGGCATGGTGACGATCGAGGTGGACGGGCGCGAATGGCGGTTGCCGCTCGCGGGAATCAGCAAGGCGCGATTGGTGGGTTAGGGTTCCTTCATGAACAAGCAGATTCTGGAAGTCGTCGAAGCGGTCTCCAACGAAAAGGGGGTCGCGCGCGAGATCATCTTCGAGGCGCTGGAGGCGGCGCTCGCGTCCGCGACGCGCCGCAAGCACGGCGACGACATCGAGGTGCGCGTCGAGATCGACCGCAAGACCGGCGAGTACAACACCTTCCGCCGCTGGAAGGTGTTCGCCGACGAGTCCACGGAGCTCGAGTTCCCGGAGCGCGAGCTCCGGCTCGACGACGCGAAGGACGTCGATCCGAAGGCCGAGGTCGGCGGGTTCGTCGAGGTGCCGATGGAGTCGGTCGCGTTCGGACGCATCGCGGCGCAGACCGCGAAGCAGGTCATCGTGCAGAAGGTGCGCGAGGCCGAGCGCGCGCAGGTCGTGGACGAGTACAAGGACCGCGTGGGCTCGCTCGTGTCCGGGATCGTCAAGCGCGTGGACCGCCACGGCGTGTACGTGGATCTGGGCGGGAATGCCGAAGGCTTCGTGCCGCGCGAGCACATGATCCCGCGCGAACTGGTGCGCCCGCAGGATCGCCTGAAGGCGCTGCTGCGCGAGGTCCGCTCCGAGGCGAGGGGCCCGCAGCTCTTCCTGTCGCGCACCTCGCCGGACTTCCTGATCGAGCTGTTCAAGCTCGAGGTGCCCGAGGTCGGGCAGGGGCTGATCCAGATCCTGGGCGCGGCCCGCGACCCGGGCGCGCGCGCCAAGATCGCGGTCAAGAGCCTCGATCCCCGCATCGACCCGGTGGGCGCCTGCGTCGGCATGCGCGGTTCGCGCGTGCAGGCGGTCTCGAATGAGATCGCGGGCGAGCGCGTGGACATCATCCCGTGGGTGGAAAACCAGGCGCAGTTCGTCGTCAATGCGATGCAGCCGGCCGAGGTGACGTCGATCGTCATGGACGAGGACGCGCACTCGATGGACATCGCCGTTACCGAGGACCGCCTGTCGCAGGCAATCGGCCGCGGCGGTCAGAACGTGCGGCTCGCGAGCGAGCTGACCGGGTGGCGCCTCAACGTGATGTCCGAGCAGCAGGCCGCCGAGCGCAGCGACGAGGAGGCGGGCGCGCTGCGCGAGATGTTCAAGACCCAGCTCGACGTGGACGACGACATCGCGAACGTGTTGGTGCAGGAGGGCTTCTCGACCATCGAGGAGGTCGCCTACGTGCCGACCAGCGAGCTGCTGGGCATCGAGGAATTTGACGAGGAGATGGTGGAGGAGCTGCGCAACCGCGCGCGCGACGTGCTGCTGACGCAGGCGATCGCGAGCGAGGAGAAGATCGACGAGTCCGGCCCGGCGGAGGACCTGCTCGCGCTCGACGGCATGGACAAGGAGCTTGCCTACGAGCTCGCCTCGCGCGGCATCCGCACGCGCGACGAGCTCGCCGAGCAGTCGCTCGACGAGCTCGGCGAGGTGCCGGGCCTCGACGCGCAACGCGCCGGCCAGCTGATCATGGCGGCCCGCGCGCACTGGTTCGAAAACGCGGGCCAGGCCTGACGGCCGGCGGAGGATGGCACCGATGTCCGATGTGACGGTCGAGCAGTTCGCGGAGGTCCTCAAGGTGACGGTGGACCGGCTGCTCGCGCAGCTCGAGGAAGCCGGCATCAAGGTCAAGGGACCGCAGGACCGCATCAGTGAGGACGCCAAGCACGAGCTGCTGACGCACCTGCGCAAGGCGCACGGCAAGGCGGAGGACGGCGGCGCGCCGCGCAAGATCACGCTGCGCCGCAAGGCGCAAAGCGAGATCAGGGTCGCGGCCCCGATGGGCAAGGCGCGCACGGTCAGCGTCGAGGTGCGCCGCCAGCGCACCTACATCAAGCGCGACGTGCTCGAGGAGCAGGCGCGGGTGGCGCAGGAGGAGATCGACCGCCAGCGCGAGGCGGAGGACGCGGAGCGCCAGGCGGCCGAGGAGAAGCTGCGGCGCGAGGTCGAGCAGCGCGAGGCCGTGAGGCGCGAACGCGAGGAGTCCGAGCGACGCACGGCCGAGGAGGTGACGCGGCGGCAGGCCGAGGAGCAGGCGCGGCGCCAAGCCGAGGAGCAGGCGCGGCGCGAGGCGGCCGAGAAGGAGCGCCGCCAGCGCGAGGAGAAGTCGCGCAAGACCGCGGAGGAGGACAAGAGCACGCGTTACGGCCGCCAGGAGCTGCACATTGCGGGCGGCCTCTCCGCCCGGCACAAGAAGGGCCGCGCGCGGCCCGAGACGCGCCGGCGCGTGGCGTCGGTCGCCATGGACCGCAAGCACGGCTTCGAGCTGCCGACCGAGCCGGTGCAACGCGAGGTCGCGGTCGGCGAGACGATCACCGTCGCCGAGCTCGCGCAGCGCATGGCGGTCAAGTCGAGCGAGGTCATGAAGACCATGCTCAACATGGGCGTCATGGCGACCATCAACCAGCCGGTGGACCAGGACACGGCGGTGCTCGTCATCGAGGAAATGGGCCACGTCGCCAAGGTGCTGAAGGCCGACCAGGTCGAGGAAGCGCTGCAGGCAGGCATGCATGCCTCCGAGGAGGCGGTGCCGCGGCCGCCCGTGGTCACGATCATGGGCCACGTCGACCACGGCAAGACCTCGCTGCTCGACTACATCCGCCGCACCAAGGTCGCGGCGGGCGAGGCGGGCGGCATCACGCAGCACATCGGCGCGTACCACGTCGAGACGCCGCGCGGCGTGATCACGTTCCTCGACACGCCGGGCCACGCCGCCTTCACGGCGATGCGCGCCCGCGGCGCCCAGGTGACCGACATCGTCGTGCTGGTGGTGGCGGCGGACGACGGCGTCATGCCGCAGACGAAGGAGGCGGTCCAGCACGCCAAGGCGGCGAACGTGCCGATCGTGGTCGCCGTGAACAAGATCGACAAGCACGACGCGGACCCTGAGCGCGTGCGCAACGAGCTCACCCAGGAGGGCGTCATCGCCGAGGAATGGGGCGGCGAGAACATCTTCGTGCACGTCTCGGCGAAGACCGGGCAGGGCATCGACAAGCTGCTGGAGTCCATCCTGCTGCAGGCCGAGGTACTGGAGCTCAAGGCGGTGCAGGACGCTCCGGCGGTCGGCGTCGTGCTCGAGGCCTCCGTCGAGCGCGGCCGCGGCGCGGTTGCGACCGTGCTCGTCAAGCGCGGCACGCTCAAGGTCGGCGACTCGGTGGTCGCGGGCGAGCAGTTCGGGCGCGTGCGCGCGCTGTTCGACGAGCGCGGCCAGGAAGTGGAGTCGGCGGGGCCCTCGATCCCGGCGCAGATGCTCGGCCTCTCGAGCCCGCCCAATGCCGGCGACGAGCTGCTCGCGGTCGACAGCGAGCGCAAGGCGCGCGAGGTCGCGCTCTACCGGCAGGGCAAGTTCCGCGACGTGCGCCTCGCCCGGCAGGCGGGCCAGAAGGCCGAGGACGTGTTCTCGCAGATGGGCGAGGAGGGCAAGGGGACGGTCAACCTGCTGATCAAGGCGGACGTGCAGGGCTCGGCCGAGGCGCTGCGCGAGGCGCTCACCAAGCTCTCGACCGGCGAGGTCGCCGTCAAGGTCATCTCGAGCGGGGTCGGCGGGCTCACCGAGTCCGACGTCATGCTCGCGGCCGCCTCCAAGGCGCAGATCGTCGCGTTCAACATCCGCGCGGACGCCGCCGCGCGCGAGGCGATCCGCGACCAGAACGTCGAGGTGCGCTACTACAGCGTCATCTACGAGGCGATCGACGACATCCGCGCCGCGCTCACGGGCATGCTGGCGCCGGAGGTCAAGGAGCAGATCGTGGGGCTCGCGGAGGTGCGCGAGGTGTTCCGGTCGAGCAAGTTCGGCACCGTCGCCGGCTGCCTCGTGGTGGACGGCTACGTGCGCCGCAACAACCCGATCCGCGTGCTGCGCGACAACGTCGTGATCTTCCAGGGCGAGCTCGAGTCGCTCAAGCGCTTCAAGGACGACGCCTCCGAGGTGCGCGCCGGCACGGAGTGCGGCATCGGCGTGAAGGGCTACGGCGACGTGAAGGTCGGCGACCAGATCGAGTGCTTCGAGCGCGTCGAGGTCGCGCGCCAGCTCTGAGCGGGGCCCGGACGAGATGCCGCGCGAATACCCGAGGGCCCGCCGCGTCGAGGAGCAGCTCAAGCGCCTGCTCTCCGACCTGCTGCGCCGCGAGGTCAAGGACCCGCGCGTGGGCCCGGTGACGATCACCGGCGTGGAAGTCACGAAGGACCTCTCGCATGCCCGGGTCTACTTCACGCCGTTTGCGGGCGTCGGCGACGCCGCGGCGGCGCTCGAGGCCCTGCGCCATGCGGCGGGCTACCTGCGCGTGCAGGTGCGAAACGAAATGCGCCTGCGCGTCGCGCCCGATCTCGATTTCCAGCTCGACGATTCCGTCGAGCGCGGCGCACGGCTGTCCGCGCTGATCCACGACGCGGTCGAAAGCGACCGCCGGCGTCACGTCGAACCCGACCCGGAAGGGGAATGAGCGGAGCCGAGACGCCCGGGTCGGCTGCCGCGCAGCGCCGGCCGGTGGACGGCATCCTGCTGCTCGACAAGCCCGAGGGCATCACCTCGAATGCCGCGCTGCAGCGCGTCCGGCGCGCCTACCAGGCCCGCAGGGCGGGCCATACGGGCAGTCTGGACCCGCTCGCGAGCGGGCTCCTGCCGGTGTGCCTCGGCCAGGCGACCAAGGCGAGCGGGTTCCTGCTCGATGCCGACAAGACCTATGAGGTGACGGTTGCGCTCGGGGAGCGCACCGAGACCGGCGACCGCGAGGGAAGGGTCGTCGAGCGCGCGCCGGTGCCGGCGCTCGACGAAGCCGCGGTGCGGCGCGTGGCGGCCGGATTCGTCGGTGCGCACGAGCAGGTGCCGCCGATGTACTCGGCGCTCAGGCACGAGGGCCAGCGGCTCTATCGCCTGGCCCGCCGTGGCATCGAGGTCGAGCGCCCGCCCCGCCGAGTCGTGATCCATCGCCTGGAACTGCTGGCGGTCGACGGACCCCGGCTGCGCTTCGAGGTCCGCTGCAGCAAGGGAACCTATGTCCGGACGCTGGCCGAGGACCTGGCGCGGGCCCTGGGCACGGTGGGCCACGTCACGAGCCTCAGGCGGCTGGCGCTCGGGCCTTTCACGGCGCCCTGCATGCATGCGCTGGCCGACGTGGAGGCATTGGCCCGCGACTGGCCCGCGCTCGACGCGCTGCTGCTGCCGCCGGACGCCGCGCTCGCGGGGTTGCCGGCCGTGCAGTTCGGCCTTGCCGAGCAGGCCCTCGTCCTGCAGGGGCAGGCCGTGTTCGTGCCCGGGCCCGGCGGCTCGAGAGTCCGCATGTACGGGCCGGGCGAGCGCTTCCTGGGCGTCGGCCGGATGACCGCCGAGGGCGGGCGGATGGCTCCCGAGAGGATCATGGTCGACCTGGCCGGCGCTGCCGCCGCGTCGGCTTGAGGCGGCGGGTAGCCGCGGGTACAATGCGCGGCTCTCAAAAAGGGTTAAGTGAACGAGATGCCATTGACGAATGCACGCAAGGCCGAGGTCGTCGGCAAGTTCCGGCGCGCACCGAAGGACACGGGCTCGCCGGAAGTGCAGATCGCTTTGCTGTCCGAACGCATCAACGGGCTGACCGAGCACTTCACCACGCACAAGAGCGACCACGCCTCGCGGCGCGGCTTGCTGAAGATGGTGGCACAACGCCGGCGGCTGCTGGATTACCTCAAGGCCAACGCCCCCGAGCGCTACACCAAGGTCGTCAACGAACTTGGCCTGCGCCGCTAGCGCGGCGCGACCCGCGCGCCGCGCGGGCTGACTTCGGGACTGGTCCCAGAGGAATCCGTGAGCGTTTCCAAGCAGACATTCCAGTACGGCGAGCGTGAGGTCACGCTCGAGACCGGCCGGCTCGCCCGGCAGGCGGACGGGGCGGTGGTGGTCACGATGGGCGACACGGTCGTCCTCGTCACGGCGGTCGGCCGCCGGACCGGCGTCGAGGGCCGCGACTTCTTCCCGCTCACCGTCAACTACGTCGAGAAGACCTATGCCGCCGGCAAGATCCCCGGGGGTTTCTTCAAGCGCGAGGGCCGCCCGTCCGAGAAGGAGGTCCTGACGTCGCGCCTGATCGACCGTCCGATCCGCCCGCTGTTCCCCGACGGCTTCTACAACGAGGTGCAGGTCGTCGCGACGGTGCTCTCGCTGGACCCTGAGATCGATTCCGACATTCCCTCGTTGATCGGCGCCTCGGCCGCGCTCGCGATCTCGGGCATCCCGTTCGCGGGCCCGATCGGCGCGGCGCGCGTCGGCTACCACGCGGGCCGCTACCTGCTGAACCCCACCGCGAGCCAGGTGAAGAGCGAGTCGGACCTGGACCTCGTCGTCGCCGGCACGCGCGAGGCGGTGCTGATGGTCGAGTCCGAGGCGGATTGCCTGACCGAGGAAGTGATGCTCGGCGCCGTGCTGTTCGGCCACGAGCAGATGCAGGCCGCGATCGGCGCGATCGACCGCCTCGCCGCGGAGGCGGGCAAGCCGCGCTGGGACTGGAAGGCGCCCGACGCGAACACGGCGCTCGCGCAGGCAGTGGCCGCCGAGGCCAAGGCCGCGATCGCCGGGGCCTACGGGATCGTCGTCAAGCAGGAGCGCGTCGCGCGCCTGGAGGCGATCCGCGCGGCCACGCAGGCCGCCCTGTCCGGCGGCGAGAACCCGAAGTTCACGAAGGAACAGGTGGCGACCGAGCTGCACACGCTCGAGTACCGCACGGTCCGCGACCTCATCCTCGACGGCAAGCCGCGCATCGACGGCCGCGACACGAAGACCGTGCGCCCGATCCGCATCGAAGTGGGCGCGCTGCCGCGCACCCATGGCTCGGCGATCTTCACCCGCGGCGAGACCCAGGCGCTCGTCACGACGACGCTCGGCACCGGCCGCGACGCGCAGATCATCGACGCGCTCGCCGGCGAGCGGCGCGAGCCGTTCATGCTGCACTACAACTTCCCGCCGTTCTCCGTGGGCGAGACCGGCTTCCTCGGCTCGCCGAAGCGCCGCGAGATCGGCCACGGGAACCTGGCCCGGCGCGGCATCAGTGCCGTCATGCCGAACCTCGAGGAGTTCCCGTACGTGCTCCGCGTCGTGTCCGAGATCCTCGAGTCGAACGGCTCGAGCTCGATGGCGACCGTCTGTGGCACCAGCCTTGCGCTGATGGACGCGGGCGTCCCGGTCAAGGCGCCGGTCGCGGGCGTCGCGATGGGCCTGGTCAAGGAAGGCGACCGCTTCGCGGTGCTGACCGACATCCTGGGCGACGAGGATCACCTCGGCGACATGGACTTCAAGGTAGCGGGCACGGCCGACGGCGTCACCGCGCTGCAGATGGACATCAAGATCAACGGGATCACGGCCGAGATCATGCGCGTGGCACTCGAGCAGGCGAAGGCCGGCCGGCTGCACATCCTGGGCGAGATGAACAGGGTGCTGGACAAGGCGCGCCCGCAGATGTCGGAGTGGGCGCCGACGATCGTCACGATCAAGATCGACCCCGAGAAGATCCGCGACGTCATCGGCAAGGGCGGCGCGGTCATCCGCCAGATCACCGAGGAGACCGGCACGACGATCGACATCGAGAACGACGGCACGGTCAAGATCGCCTCGGTCGACCAGGCCTCCGGCCGCGAGGCTCTCCGGCGTATCGAGATGATCACGGCCGACGTCGAGGTCGGCCGCGTCTACCAGGGCAAGGTCGTGCGCCTGATGGATTTCGGCGCCTTCGTCTCGATCCTGCCGGGACGCGACGGACTGGTGCACATCTCGCAGATCTCGGAAGAGCGCGTCGAGCGCGTCAGCGACAAGCTCAAGGAAGGCGACGTCGTCAAGGTCAAGGTGCTCGAGGTGGACCGCCAGGGCCGCGTCCGGCTCTCGATGCGCGGCGTCGCGTAAGGATCCTCAGGCTTCCCGCGGCGGCGCCGGCAGGCGCCGCTCGCGCAGGCCCGCGAGCCGCGCGGGTCGCCAGTTCGCAAGCGCCCAGCGCCAGATCTCGCCAACCGGCGCGCCGACGAGCGCGGCGGGCGGCTCCTGTTCCAGCCAGCCCAGCGCCTCCCAGAGCTGCCGCGGCGCCGCATCGGCGGCGAGCGGCACGGCGCGCCGGGACTTGGCCAGCTTCTGGCCGTCCGGCTCGGTGAGGAGCGGCAGGTGGCCGTAGCGCGGCGTGGGAAGCCCGAGCGCCCGCTGCAGCAATATCTGGCGTGGAGTCGAGGAGAGGAGGTCCGAGCCGCGCACGACCTCGGTGACGCCCTGGGATGCGTCGTCCACGACGACCGCCAGGTGGTAGGCCGCAATGCCGTCCCTGCGGCGAATCACGAAGTCCCCCGCTTCGCGGGCACAGTCCTGCCGCACGTGCCCCTGCCACATGTCGTCGAATTCCACGGGAGGTCCAGGATCGACGCCAAACCTGAGCGCATGAGGGCCATGGCCGGCCTCGGGATCGTTGCGACAGGTGCCGGGGTAGACCGGCTCGGCACCGGGTTCCAGGGCGAGCGGTGCGAGGGTGCTGCGACTGCAGCGGCAGGGATAGCACCGTCCGGCATCCCGCATCCGTGCCAGCGCCGCGGCGTACGCGTCGGTTCGAGCCGACTGGAATTCGACGTTTCCATCCCACTCGAAGCCAAAGGCGGCGAGCGTTCGCTGGAATTCGTCTCCCATGCCGGGGATGCAGCGATCGCGATCGAGGTCCTCAATCCTGAGAAGCCAACGGCCCCCCTGGCTGCGCACGCTGAGGTAGCTGCCGGCGGCCGCCAGCAGCGATCCTAGGTGGAGGGGTCCTGACGGTGTGGGCGCGAAGCGGCCGCAGGGCCGCGCGTCAGCGGTACCAGTCGTCGCGGTCGCCGTACTGCTTCTCGCGCCGCTCACGCCGCTCCTGGGCTTCGATGCACAGCGTCGCGACCGGCCGCGCTTCCAGGCGCTTCACGCCGATCGGCTCGCCGGTCTCGACGCAGTAGCCGTAGCTGCCGTCGTCGATGCGGCTGAGCGCCTCTTCGATCTTGCGGATCAGCTTGCGCTCGCGGTCGCGCGTGCGAAGCTCCAGGGCGAATTCCGACTCGAGAGTCGCGCGGTCGTTCGGGTCGGGCGGGTTCGCGGCTTCGTCCTTCATGTGCGACATCGTGCGGTCGACCTCTTCCATCAGGTCGCGCTTCCAGTTGCTCAGGATGCCGCGGAAGTGCTCGAGCTGGTCGCGGCCCATGTACTGCTCGCCCTTGCGCTCGCGGTACGGGCGGACGTTGCGGGGTCCCAGCAGCAGGTTGTGGCCGCCGGCGCCTTCGTCCTCGTCCTCGGCGCCGGGCAGCCGGCGTGGCGCGCGCGGCTGGATCGCCGCGAGGGCCGGGCGACCTTCTGCCACCTGTGCGACGGTCGCCGGCGGCTTCGGCTTCAGGATCGCCGGCTCGCGCGTCACGGCGGCCTTCGGCAACGGGCGCGCGGTGGCGGCGGGGCGGGCGGCCTTCTGTGGCTTGGTCTTGGGCGCCCTGGCGGGCTTGCCGCGCGCCACGGCGACCTTGGGCTTGCGGGCTGGCTTCGCGGCCTTGCGCACGGACGGCGCCTTGCGCGCGGCGGCCTTTTTCGCGGGTTTTCCGGTCTTCGCAGCCTTCTTGCCTGGCATCAAGTTCTCCGAGCCCATTCAGCCGAGCGCGGGATTATAGCCCCGGTTTTCCGGCGGTCCAGTCCTATCGGCGTCGCCTGCCGGGCACACGCGGTGTCAGGGCAGCACGACCGGCGCCGGCGCGGACCAGCCCTGCTTGCGATGCTCCGCGACGACCGTTGTCTGGATGCCGCCACGCACGTTGAATTGCGCCGAGAGGCGCAGGTAGCGGGGGTCCAGGAGCGCCACCAGGCGGTTGGCGATCTCGTTGGTGACCGCTTCGTGGAAGGCGCCGCGGTCGCGGAACGACCAGAGGTAGAGCTTGAGCGACTTGAGCTCGACGCAGCGCGCGTCGGGCACATACTCGAGGTCGAGCGTCGCGAAATCCGGCTGCCCCGTGCGCGGGCACAGGCAGGTGAACTCCGGCATGCGCATGCGGATCGCGTAGTCGCGCCCGGGCTCGGGATTCGGAAATGTTTCGAGGTCGCCGGAAGGCGCCTGGCGGCTCATGCGGGGCTGTCCCGGTCGTCGTCAATCGCGGGCGGTTAATCTACACTAGCCCGGATGCGCCTCGCCAGGATAAAACTCGCCGGTTTCAAGTCTTTCGTCGATCCCACCACCGTCAATTTTCCCGCCAACCTGACCGGCGTCGTGGGGCCGAACGGCTGCGGCAAGTCGAACATCATCGACGCGGTGCGCTGGGTCATGGGGGAGATCTCCGCGAAGCACCTGCGCGGCGATTCGATGACGGACGTCATCTTCAACGGCTCGCGCGGGCGCAAGCCGGTGGGCAGCGGCTCGGTCGAGCTCGTGTTCGACAACAGCGACGGCAAGATCGCCGGGGCCTATGCGGGCTACGCCGAGGTCGCGCTCAAGCGCACCGTCTCTCGCGACGGCAACTCGACCTACTACATCAACGGCTCCAGGTGCCGCCGCAAGGACATCACGCACCTGTTCCTGGGCACGGGCCTCGGGTCGCGCAGCTACGCGATCATCGAGCAGGGCATGATCTCGCGCCTGATCGAGGCTCGCGCCGAGGACATGCGGGCCTTCGTCGAGGAGGCCGCGGGCATCTCGCGCTACAAGGACCGCCGGCGCGAGACCGAGAACCGGATTTCGCACACGCGCGAGAACCTCGACCGCCTGAACGACCTGCGCGAGGAAGTGGACAAGCAGATCCGCCACCTCCAGCGCCAGGCGGGCGTCGCGCGGCGCTACCAGGAGCATTGCGAGCGCCGGCGCCAGCTGCAGGCCGAATTGCTCGCACTGCGCATCCGCGACCTCGACGGCGACCTCGCCGGACGCCATTCGCTCTCGTCACAGCGCGAGATGGAGATGCAGGCGGCGGTGGCGGAGCTGCGCGCCGCCGAGGCACAGGTGGAGCGCGCGCGGGCGCGCCACGCGGAATGCGCCGATGCGCTCGCCGCGGTGCAGGAGCGCTACTACCAGGCCGGCGCCGACGCCACGCGCACGGAACAGGCGCTGCAGCACGCGCGCGAGCTGCGCCAGCGGCAGCGCGCGGACCTCGAGCGCGTCACCGCCGAGCTGGCCGAATCGCGCGTGCTGGTCGGGCGCGACCAGGAGCAGGTGCGCGAGCTGTCCGGTGCGCTCGCGCGGGCGGAACCGGACCTGGCCGCGTCGCAGGCGGACGAGCGGGCGGCTCGCGAGGCGCTCTCCACGGCGGAGTCGGCGCTGACCACGTCGCAGCAGCGCTCCGAGGACTTCAGCCGGGAGCTGGCCGAAGCCTCGCAGCAGGCGCAGGTCGAGCGCGCGCGCATCGCGCAGATGGAGGCCGGGCTCGCCAGGCTGGTCGCGCAACGCGAGCGCCTGGGTGAGGAGCGCGGACAGCTCGAGGCCAGCATCGCGGGCGCCCGGCCGGAGGAATTCGCGGCGGCCGAACGGCAGGCGCGAGATCGCGGCGCGGATGCGCAGCGCGAGCTCGACGCGACGCTCGTCGAGCTGCAGTCCGTGCGCGACGCCGAGCGTGACGCATCCGCTTCGCTCGACGCGGCCAAGGCGGGACTGCAGGCGCTGCAGGGCGAGCTCCTGGCGGTCGAGGCGGTGCAGAAGGCGGCGCTCGGCCAGGCCCAGGGTCGCGTCGCGGAATGGCTCGAGAGCCACGGACTCGATCGCCGTCCGCGGCTGGCGCAGGAACTGGACGTGGAGCAGGGCTGGGAGCGCGCGGTCGAGACGGCGCTCGGCAGCTACCTCGAAGCCGTGTGCGTCGAGGAGCTCGATGCGATCGCCGCGGCGACCGGCCGTCTCGATGCGGGACAGCTCACGCTCGCCGAGCGAACTGCGGCGCCGGGAGGCGCGGCGCCGGCCGGCAGCCTGAGGGCGCGGGTGGAGGGCCCGGGCGTGGTGACGGGGCTGCTCGAGGGCATCGCCGCGGTCGAGTCGCTCGCGGAGGCGCTTGCGATGCGGCGCGCGCTGCGGCCCGGCCAGAGCGTCATCACGCGCGATGGCCTGTGGATCGGGCGCGGCTGGCTGCGCGTCGCGCGCAGCGAGGCCGGTCACGCGGGGGTCATTGCCCGTGAACAGGAGCTGCGGCGGCTGCAGGCGGCCGTGTCGGCGCAGGAGCGGCGCGTGCGGGATCAAGACGCCGCGCTCGTCGAGTCCCGCGCGCGGATGACGAGGCTGGACGCGCGGCGCGACGAGCTGCACGCGGCGGTCAACCGACTGCACCACGACCTCGTCAACGTTCGCGGCGCGCATGAGGCAATCCGCTCGCGCACCCAGCAGGCGGCGGAGCGCATCGGCCGCGTCGCTGGCGAGCTCGCCCAGGCCATGAACGAGATCGCCCGGGACGAGCAGGAAATCCGCGACTCGCGCCAGCGGCTCGATTCGGCGGAGGGCAGGCTGCGGGAACTGGAGCTGCGCCAGCCCTTGCTCGAACGCGAGCGCGGAGCGCTGCGCACCGGGCTTGCCGAGGCCCGCGCGCGCCACGCCGGCCTGCAGTCGTCGGCCCAGCAGGTGGCGATCCGCGTCGAATCGCAGCGCTCGACGCTCGCCACGCTGCGGACGGGCCTGGAGCGGATCAGCGAACAATCGCGCCAGCAGCAGGCGCGCAAGTCCGAGCTCGAGCGGCAACTGGTGGATGGCGAGGCGCCATTTGCGGCGCTCGAGCGGCAGCTGCAGCAGGTCCTGGAACTGAGGCTGTCGGTCGAGCAGGAGCTGGCCGGCGCGCGGCGCGCGGTCGAGGAGGCCGACGCGCAGGTGCGGGAGCTGGACGTCGGCCGGCAGAAGGCGGAGGGACTGGTCGAGTCCGCGCGCGCGGCGCTGGCCGAAGTAAGCCTCGGCATGCAGGAGGCGCGCGTGCGGCGCGAGTCCCTGCTCGAGCAGTTCGTGGCGACGCACTTTGACCTCGAGCAGCTCACGGGCGCGCTGGCGGCCGATGCGACCGTTGCCGTCTGGGACCAGTTGCTCGCCGAGATCGGCGAGAAGATCGAGCGCCTGGGCGCCGTGAACCTGGCGTCCATCGACGAGCTGAAGGAGCAGTCGGAGCGCAAGGAGTACCTCGATCGCCAGTTCGCCGACCTGACGGACGCGCTCAATACGCTGGACCAGGCGATCCGCAAGATCGACCGCGAGACGCGTCAGCGCTTCCAGGATACCTTCGACCGCATCAATGCCGGCCTCAAGGACAAGTTCCCGCGCCTGTTCGGCGGCGGCGCAGCCTACCTCGAGCTGGTCGGCGACGATCTTCTCACCGCGGGTGTCGCGGTCATGGCCCGACCGCCGGGCAAGCGCAACAGCACGATTCACCAGCTCTCGGGCGGCGAGAAGGCGCTGACCGCGGTCGCGCTCGTGTTCTCGATCTTCGAGCTCAATCCCGCCCCGTTCTGCCTCCTCGACGAGGTGGATGCCCCGCTCGACGACAACAACGTCAGCCGCTTCTGCGACATCGTGCGCGACATGTCGGAACGCGTGCAGTTCATCTTCATCACGCACAACAAGAGCACGATGGAGCTTGCCAGCCACCTGATTGGCGTCACCATGGGAGAGCCGGGCGTCTCGCGCCTGGTCGCGGTGGACGTCGACGAGGCCGTCAGGATGGCGGCGGTCGGCTGACCGGGGACCGCCGTGCCGGAACTGCGCTGGATCCTGCTGGCAGCCGGTGTGGCCCTGATCCTCGGCCTGTGGTGGTGGGAAACCCGCAAGTCGAAGGCACAGGCGTCGCCGGCGGAGCCGTGGCCGCGTGAACGGTCGGAGCCGACCGTCGACGCCGGTGAGGCGCTCGAGGACACCGCACCGACGCAGCCCGATGCCGCGGTGACGAGCTTTGCACCCACGATTGATCGCGTCCGCACGCCGCGCCGACCGCCCGTCGTCGAGATTCCGGTCGACCTGGAGGTGGACGTCTCGGCGTATGTCGGCAAGGACCGCCGGCGCGCCGGCGAACCGGAAATCGAGCCGGATGTCGACATCGCGTCGCTCGAGACCACGGTCGTCGAGGACATCGTGGACATCGGCGCGGCGGATCCTGATGAGGAGCAGGACGATCACCAACGATCGCCATGGGTGCGAACGCAGCCGCTCGAGCACTTGAAGGTGGCGCCGAAGCCGCCGGAGGAGCCGGCCGGGCCCGTGCCGGAGGATCCCGCGCTGCGCGAAACCGAGGAAGCGTCGCGCCAGCGCATCGTGGCCCTGCGCCTGGTCGCGCACGTCGAGCGCTGGGACGGCCGGCTGCTGCGCGAGTCGCTCGAGGCGGAGGGCCTTCGCTTCGGACGCTACTCGGTATTCCACCGCGAGCGCGAGGACGGCAAGACGCTCTTCTATGTCGCGAGCATGGTGGAGCCCGGGTCCTTCGACCTGGAGTGCATGGATCAGCAGACTTTTCCGGGAATCTCGCTGTTCGGCATCGTGCCGGGAACGCTGGAGGCGCCCGCGACCTTCGACCTGATCCTCGCCACGGGGCGCCACCTGTCGGAGCGGCTCGGGGGACAGCTCCAGGACGAGCAGGGCAGTACTTTGACCGCGCAGCGGATACTCAACCTGCGCGAGGAGCTGGTCCACTTCGAGCACCGCAACAAGCGCCTGCGCCGCAACTGATGAAACCCGCACCTGCCAGCGTCCGGCAGCGCATCGAGCGGCTGCGGACGCAGATCGAACACCACAACTACCGCTACCACGTGCTCGACGACCCGGAGATACCGGACGCCGAGTACGACCGCCTGCTGGTCGAGCTGCGCAGGCTCGAGGGCGAGCATCCGGAGCTCGTGACGCCGGACTCACCGACCCAGCGCGTGGGCGGCGCGCCGGTCGGCGGGTTCGCGGAAGTGCGACACCGCACGCCCATGCTCTCGCTCGACAATGCGTTCTCGCGCGACGAGGTCGAGGCGTTCGACCGGCGCGTACGCGAGCGCCTCGAGACCGACCGCGAGATCCGGTATGCCTGCGAGCCGAAGCTCGACGGGCTTGCAGTCAGCCTGACCTACCGTGAAGGCAGTCTCGAACTCGGAGCCACCCGCGGCGACGGCGCGGTCGGCGAAGACGTGACCCACAATATCCGCACGATCCAGAGCGTGCCGCTGCGCCTGACGGGGCGTGGCTGGCCGGAACTGCTCGAGGCCCGTGGCGAGGTCTTCATGTCGCTGGCGGGGTTCCGGGACATGAACCGGCGCGCCGCCGAGCAGGGCGAAAAGGTGTTCGTGAACCCGCGCAATGCCGCCGCCGGCAGCCTGCGCCAGCTCGACCCGCGCCTGGCCGCCGCACGACCGCTCGAGATCTACTTTTATGGAGCCGGGCTTGCCGAGGGACGCAAGCTCCCTGGCCGCCACAGCGAGATCCTGGCATTGATGCGTGACTGGGGGCTGCGCACCTCGCCTGAATTGCGCGTCGTCGAGGGCGTCGACGGGCTGCTCGGCTATTTCGAGCAGATGGGCAGGCGCCGCAGCAAGCTCTCGTACCAGATCGACGGCGTCGTCTACAAGGTGGACTCGATCGCCGAGCAGCGCGAGCTCGGATTCGTCGCGCGCGCGCCGCGCTGGGCGATCGCGCACAAGTTCCCGGCCGAGGAGGAAATGACGCGGGTCAAGGCCATCGAATGGCAGGTCGGGCGCACCGGCGCCCTCACGCCGGTGGCGAGGCTCGAGCCCGTCTTCGTGGGCGGCGCGACGGTTTCCAACGCCACGCTGCACAACATCGATGAACTGCAGCGCAAGGACGTCCGCGTCGGAGACATGGTCATCCTGCGTCGCGCGGGAGACGTGATTCCCGAGGTCGTGCGCGTGATCCTCGAGAAGCGGCCGGCGAGGACCTCGCTCGTCCGGCTGCCGGACAAGTGCCCGGTCTGCGGCTCGGCGGTCGAGCGCGAGGAGGGAGAGGCGGTCGCGCGCTGTACCGGCGCGCTCGTCTGCTCCGCACAGCTCAAGGAGTCGCTGCGCCATTTCGCCTCGCGGCGCGCCATGGACATCGAGGGCCTCGGCAGCGCGCTGATCGACCAGCTCGTGGACGCGGGCCTCGTGGAGAATCCCGCGGACCTCTACCGCCTCAAGCTCGCACGGCTCGCGGAACTGGAGCGCATGGGCGAGAAGTCCGCCGCGAACGTGATCGAGTCCCTCGCGCGGAGCAAGGAGACCACTCTCGCCCGGTTCCTGTTCGCGCTCGGCATCCGCGACGTGGGTGAGGCCACCGCTGAAGCGCTTGCGCGGCATTTCCGCACGCTGGAGGCGTTGCGCCAGGCCAGCCCCGCCGGAATCGAGGAGGTGCCGGACATCGGCCCGATCACGGCCGCACACGTGCACGCATTCTTCGCGGAGAAGCGCAATGCAAAGGTGATCGACAATCTGATACGGCTCGGCGTACATTGGCCGCAAGCCCGCCGGGCCGCGGCGCGCAGCAATGTTCTCGGCGACAAGACGTTCGTGCTGACGGGCAAGCTGTCGTCCATGTCGCGTGACGAGGCAGGCGACCGGATCCGTGAACTCGGCGGCAAGGTATCCGGCAGCGTGTCGAAGAAGACCGACTACGTCGTGGCAGGCGAGGACGCGGGCTCGAAGCTGCGCAAGGCGACCGAACTTGGAATCAAGATCATGGACGAGGATGAGTTCCTCAGGATGATCGGCGGCAAGCGCTGATCAGTCGCGGCGCGGTCCCGGCGGCGCGTCCGCGGTTTCCGGCCGGTCATCCAAGACCATCTGCACGATGACGCCCGCGCGCACCGCGTGTGGGTCGTCCGGTCTCTCGTGCTCCGCAACCCAGCCCTCGATGTCATGGAGGAACGCAGAGCCGCGCTCACGGATCAACCGGCGCAGCAGCGGGATCGTCGCACGATCGAGCGCAACGGAGATCACGGAGTCCTCGGGCAACCTGGATTCGGGCGGCGCCGTGATGTTGTGTTCGAGCGTGCTGAGCACGTCCCGAACCGCGCTGCCCAGGTGTTCGATTGCGGCCGGATCGGCGCCGCCCTGCGTGTAGCGGCGCGATACCGCCCGCAACGTGCCATCCTTCAGCCGGCGAACTGCGCCGACGCGCAAAAGCTCATCAAGGATGATCGTTGGGTAGATGTCGCCGCTGAATGTCCGTACCAGCGACTCGAATGATGGCGCCGGTCCTTCGAATGCCAGCACGCGCGGACGGCCATCGCTGTCGGTGTAGTCCGGACTCTCGAACCAGCCGGACAATACGCGCGCGAGCCGATTGCGCTGATAGTCCTTGTCCGAGCCAAGGCCGCCCAGCCTGCCGCCATCCAAGTTAACAATATCGCTGACCACGTGACGGTGCAGGCCAGTAATTGTAGAAATGCGCGAGAAACTCAGCGGTTTACCCTGCTCGCGCAGGATATCGCCCGCTGCCTCGACAAAGGCAATATTGGCGATACGGGAGAAATCATACGTCGACAGGCCGTGACGGAGCATGATCCGCGCGAGGGGGCGGAGGAGGCGCAAACACGCCTCGATCAGCAATGATTGAACTCGCAACGCGTTGCCTCGTGACCTATGGGGTGTCCACGTAAAGGCTTGGACACTGGCTTATATAACAGACTTGGATCGCAACAAACCGCGGTCGACAAGCGTACTGATTTCGAAATTCGTAATTTGGTGACTCTGAGCCAAGAAAGTCGAATGTAGTTTGTCGGTTGAGATGCAACATGGAGAAGTCATTCATGACAACAACTAGTTTGGAGAAGAATTTCTCACCGGGCCATAGTCAGGAACTCCTAAACAATGTTGTCCTGCTCTTCACTAACTTGTTGGATGCGGCCGGTGCGTCACGTCAAATGATCGCTGACGCAATGTCATTCGCACTGGCAAACGCTGTTCACACAAGTTCAAGCGCAGAATTTACGGAACTAGGGTCTCTCCAGCGAGATTGTATGGAGGTAATCTGTGCATGGAGGCGGGATGCCAAGCTGGTTGATGAGCAAGGCGAACCACGGTCGCTTCTCCAAGGGCCTGGTAAGGGTTCATTTCGTGCGCTTTGCTCGAGCACGAATTGTGAACATGATGCCCAATCGATTCTCAACGCCCTTCTAGATTTCGACGCGGTTTCGCTTGATGACGAACAATCTGTTGTCTTAAGAACGCCAACATTCCTATTGGCGCGCGGGGACTCTGGTGGCCGACTCGCGACAGATGGACTCTTGAAGCAGCTAAGGGGTTTTCTGCAAGTCGTGCATCGGAATGTCCTGAGCGTTTCTGGATCCGATCAGCCACGATTTGAGCGAGCGTGCACCGTCGCGATCGCAGTGGAGTTGGAGCCGATCTTTGCGCAGTTCGTTAGGACTCGTGGTCAGGAGTTCGTTGACTCCGTAGATGAATGGCTTGAGCGGAATGCAAAGCGGCCCAGTGATACGGGCCGTTACGTTGAACTTGGAGCAGGTGCGTACTTCATCGAGCTTGGTGAATCCGCGCGACGATCCGGGCGATTCGCCTAGCGAATCGCGGCCTTCAGGCGGGATCTATACAGCTACGCCGCTAATAGTCAGCGCGAGAAATACGCGCTATCTATTTGATATTTAAGAAATAATAAACACGAATTGACTCGAACCCCATGGCCTCCCGGCTCGCCAGCCTGGACGCCAACTACAGGTATTTGTTGCCAGTCTGCGACTTATGTTTACTCTATATAAGTCAAAGGCTACATTAAGTCATGTCAGCGGGTTACACCGTTAACTTAAGGCTTCTCGCTGCATTCAGATTTTTGCTCGTGCCACTTGTTCGGATTCTTCTGCGCAACGGGATTTCATTCAACGAGATTTCGGAGGTCATCAAGGGAGCGTACGCGAGAGTTGCTGCCACTGATTTCGCGGTACCCGGCCGCCCGATGTCGATTTCGAGGTTGTCGATCACAACGGGAATCGCACGTCGAGATTTCGATCGGGTCCTTGGCGAAGAAGACCGTCTTCGACGAGCTCTTGAGAGCAACGCGACTCGGATCGCGAACGTCTTGCAAGGGTGGCACAACGATCCGGAGTACATGGGGCCATATGGTTTCCCTCGTGATCTCGGATTCACAAGAGAGGCAGGGGGCGGACCGTCGTTTGAGGATTTGGTAGCGCGATACGCATCTGACATTCAGCCGGAACTGATGCTTGAAGAATTGATGCGTGTCGGTGCGGCGATCATTGCTGAAGAGAGCGGGATGATTCGCGTGCAAAAGCGCACGTTCATCCCCGAGCAAATGGCGCCGGAGTTGATAGAAGTATTTGCTAGGGGAGTTCGAAGGTACGTCGAAACTATTGATCACAACTTAGGGGAGCAGGACGCCGCCAAACGGCGATTTGAACGATGGGTGTTCCCCGACTATGGCATCCGAGAAGAGGACTGGGTGCCGTTCAACGACATGGTGCGTGATCGACTGCAAGAGGTAATCGAAGACTTAGAGACGCAGTTTGTGTTGTTTCGCAGGCCTCGATCAGGTGTCGACAGGACTTTGAGCGTCGGAGTAGGGCTTTATCTCTACAAAGACGATTTGGCGGACGACAAGAAATTTCAGGACATGCTCGCAAGCCTGCTGGATGAAGAAGAAAGTCAGTCACCAAGATAGGGGACGAAAGGCCGTGAAGGATCAACAAGAGAAGTCGCGCGATTCCTTTGCAATCGCTGGATTTGCTGCGGCATTACTGGCGTTTGCCTCTTTTGGCGCACATGGTCAGGCGATCTGTGCACTCCGAACCAGCAGTGACGCTGTTGGGACGGAGGTGGACATGGCACTTGCAGAGTTTGGTACTCGACTTGTTGCGGTCGGTCGTGTCGACGCCGTTACAAGGAGCGGACGTGTCGATATCCTTGGTCGGATTGTCCAATCAATCGCCGGGGAAGCGCTGCAGATCGGCGATTACGCGGCTGTTGTCGACTGGTCGCGCGCAGGTTCACAGACTCAATTACTGGAAGCCCGCTTGCTGCAGTCGCGGTATGTGCCGGGCGCAAGTGAAGTCTACTTGAGATCCAAGGTCTCCGTCGCAGACACAGTTCGTGGGCGTGCGCGACTCGGTTCCGTTTACGTCGACTATTCAGCAACTGCGCTTGCCTTGCGTCCGTCGCGTGGCTTGGGCGATTCAGTGATGGCGGTACGAGGTACTCAACCTCATCCAGGCGGCGTGATAATTGGAGATTGCGCTGCTGCTTCATTGGAGACGCTGGTTTCCGGTCGCAAGGGCCGCCCCGTTGGATCACTGGGGACCGGCCGCCCCGAGGGATCGCTTGGCACCGGCCGTCCCGACGGATCGCTTGGCACCGGCAGCCCGGATGGTTCACTGGGAACTGGCCGACCGGATGGTTCGCTTGGCACCGGCCGTCCCGACGGATCGCTTGGCACCGGCAGCCCGGATGGTTCACTGGGAACTGGCCGACCGGATGG
>DATBLN010000014.1:0-14574 GCA_036555345.1 Steroidobacteraceae bacterium | reverse complement strand
GACATCAGGATGGACGGCAGCATGGTCACGATCGCCATCTGCATCGCCTGGAACTGGGTCTGCGCCAGCGTCGAGATGAAGAGCCCGAGCGAGAGCGAGGCGGCGATGAACAGGAGCGCCCCCAGGTAGAGGTCCACCAGGCTGCCGGCCACCGGCACGTCGAACAGGAACCAGCCGAGCAGCAGGACGAGCGTCGTCTGGATGAGGCCGATCGCGACATAGGGCAGCAGCTTTCCCGCCATCAGCTGCCCGCGCGTCACCGGCGTCGTGATCAGGAGCTCCAGGTTGCCGCGCTCGCGTTCGCGCACGATCGCGCTCGCGGTGAAGACCACCATCGTCATCGTCAGGATCACGCCGCAGAGCGCGGGCACGATCTGCACCGCGGTGCGCCGCTGCGGGTTGTAGGCGACCAGGATCTCGACCGGCTTCGCCCGCGCGACCGCGCCGGGACGCCGCAGCAGCGGCATGGAAGACAGGCCCTCGGCGACGTTTTCGAGCGCCGGCTGGCTGCCGTCCACCAGGATCTGGACCGCGGCGCGGCCTCCCTCCGCGATGCGCCGCTCGACGTCCGGCGGGATCACGATGCCGACATTCGCCTCGCCCTGCCGGATCAGGCGGCGCAGCTCGGCCTCGCTGCCGGCCTGGCGGATCGCCCCGAGCACCTGCGTCGCGCCCAGGTCGCCGACCAGGCGGCGCGACAGCGAGGTGCGCGCCTGGTCGAGCACCGCGGTGCTGACGCCGCGCACGTCGAAGTTGATCGCATAGCCGAACAGCAGCAGCTGGATGGTCGGGATGCCGACGATGAGCCCGACCGTGATGCGGTCGCGCGCGAGCTGGCGCACCTCCTTCTGGGCGATCGCCAGCAGCCGCTCCAGCCACTTCATGCGACGAGTTCCAGCGCCAGGCCGTCGCGGAGCCGCGTCGCTGCGACGAACACGTCCTCGAGCGAGGCGTCGACGCGCACGACGCGCGCGTCCGGGCAATGCGGCGCAAGCGCCGCGGCGAGGCGCCGCTCGGGCTCGGGCGCGTCGCGGCGCAGCAGCACATGAAGCCGGTGCCCGAGCTGGGCGATGCTGCGCACCTCCCCAAGGCCGGCGAGCGCGCGCCGCGCGGCCACCAGGTCCCCGGCCTCGATCTCGATCACCGTCGCGTCGATGTCGCGCGCGAGCTGCCTCGGCGCGCCCTCCGCCGCGATGCGGCCGCGGTCGAGGATCGCGAGGCGATGGCAGCGCTCCGCCTCGTCCATGTAATGGGTCGAGACCAGGATCGTGGTGCCCTGCGCGACCAGCGCGAACAGGCTCTCCCAGAAGTCGCGGCGGCTCTGCGGGTCCACCGCGCTCGTCGGCTCGTCGAGCAGCAGCAGCTCCGGGCCGTGCAGCGTCGCGGCCGCGAGCGCGAGCCGCTGGCGCTGCCCGCCCGAGAGCGTGCCGGCGCGCTGCTTCACGAGCGGCCCGAGCCCGTATTCCGCGATGCGCGAGGCGCCGCGGTCGCGGCGCTCGTCGCGGCCGAGGCCGTACACGCGGGCCATGAAGTCGAGGTTCTCCGCGACCGTGAGGTCGTCCCACAGGGAGAATCGCTGCGTCATGTACCCGAGCTTGCGCCGCACGACTTCGGATTCGCGCGGCACGGAGTGCCCGAGCACGGTGACGGTGCCGCGCGTCGGCACCAGGAGCCCGCACAGCATGCGGATGGTCGTGGACTTGCCGGAGCCGTTCGGCCCGAGGAAGCCGTAGATCTGCGCGCGCGGGATGTCGAGGTCGATGCCGGCGACCGCGATCACGGCGCCGAAGTGGCGCGCCAGGCCGCGCGCGGTGATCGCCCCCGTCACGGCGCAGCCAGGAGCCGCACCTCGACCGGCATCCCGGTCGGCAGCGTCGCGGCCTCCGCCTCCGTGAGCACGACCTCGGCGAGGAACGCGAGCCGCCCGCGCTCGCGCTCATTGAGCGCGTAGTACGGCGTGAATGCCGCCTCGGCCGAGATGTAGCGCACTTCCGCCTGCCAGTCGCGGTCCGAGCCGTCGAGACGCACGGTCGCCCGCGTGCCGGCGCCGACCGCGGCGCGCTGCGACTCGGGGATGAAGACGCGCGCCCAGGGCGCCCCGTCCGCGAGCAGCACGGCGACCGGCGCACCCTTCGGCGGCCGCTCGCCGAGCTCGTACGGCAGTGCATCCACGACGCCCGCGCGCGGCGCGCGCGCCGCGTGGCGCGCGAGGGAGAGCTCGAGCTCCGCGACCTGCGCGCGCGCGGCCTCGAGCGCCGCGGCCGCCTGCGCGAGCACCTCGGCGCGCGTGCCGCGCTCGAGCTCGGCCAGGCGCTCGCGCGCGGCCGCGAGGTCCGCGGCGGCGCCGTCCGCGAGCGCGCGCTGCCGGTCGAGCGCGGAGGCCGGCAGCATGCCGTCGGCGACCAGCTTCCCGACGCGGTCGAATTCCTTCGCCTCTGCCGCGGCGCGAGAGGCGGCGCCGTCGCGCACCGCGCGGGCCTCGCGGATCGCCTCGCTGCGCGCGCCCGCGACGAGCTCGGCGTGGCGGCGCTCGGCCTGCAGCGCGAGGCCCCGCGCGTGCGCGAGGCGGGCCGTCGCGGCCGCCGGATCCAGGCGCAGCATCAGCGCGCCGGCCTGCACATGCTGGCCTTCGCGGACCGCGACCTCGACGATCGGCTCCTGGGCCTCGGCCACGAGCTCGACGCGGTCGCGCTCGAGCGTGCCGAGCAGCGGCGCGCCGTCGTTGCCGCAGGCGGCGAGCGCGAGCGCCGCCGCCGCGAAGGCCGCCCGACCGATGTTGGCCATCCCGGAGATCCCCCGTCCGCGCCGTCCACGCGCGGCGCATGCCGCAGGCTGCGGATTCGGGGATAATAGCCGAACGATGAGAACCGCATTCCTGGCGGGATTGTGGCTCCTGCTGGCGGGGGCGCCGGCTGCCCTTGCAGAGGACGGAGACGAACCGATGATCGCGATCGCCATCCACGGCGGCGCCGGCGTGATCAGCCGCGCCTCGATGACGCCCGAGAACGAGCGCGCCTACCGCACCGACCTCGGGCGCGCGCTGGACGCCGGCTATGACGTCCTCGAGAAGGGCGGCAGCAGCCTGGACGCGATCGTCACCGCGGTGAAGATCCTCGAGGACTCGCCCTACTTCAACGCCGGCAAGGGCGCCGTGTTCAGCCACGCCGGGATCAACGAGCTCGACGCCGCGATCATGGACGGCGCGACGCAGAAGGCGGGCGCGGTCGCGGGCGTCAGGCACATCCGGAACCCGATCGAGCTCGCGCGCATGGTGATGGAGCGCACGCCGCACGTGCTGCTCGCCGGCGAGGGGGCGGAGGAATTCGCCCTGGAACAGGGAATGGCGCTCGTGCCCGGCAGCTATTTCCACACCGAGCGGCGCTGGAAACAGCTCGAGGAGGCCCAGCGCGCCGACAAGGTCGCCTCGGCCACGCAGGACACCGACTACTTCGGCACGGTGGGCGCCGTCGCCCGCGACCGCGACGGCAACCTGGCCGCCGCGACCTCGACCGGCGGCATGACGAACAAGCGCTGGGGCCGCATCGGCGACTCGCCGATCGTCGGCGCCGGCACCTACGCCGACAACGCGACCTGCGCGGTGTCGGCGACCGGCAGCGGCGAGTACTTCATCCGCGCGGTGGTCGCGCACGAGATCTGCGCGCGCGTGCGGCTCTCCGGCGTCCCGGCCGCAGTGGCGGCGCGCGACGTGGTGCACGGGCGGCTCAAGGAGATCGGCGGCGACGGCGGCGTGATCGTCGTGGACCGGGACGGGGCGCTGTCGCTCGAGTTCAACACCGAGGGCATGTTCAGGGCGGCGCGCGACTCGCGCGGCCGCCGCGAGATCGCGATCTACTGACCGTCGGCGCCGCCGCCCTGCACCATCCGGCGGTGGAAATAGCCGGTCTTCATGTGCTCGTAGTCCTCCTCGAGCGACCGCGCCTGGTCGCGGCCGCCGTCCTTGGCCGCGTAGAGCGCCTGGTCCGCGAGCTGCAGCAGGCCAGCGGCACTGCGCTTCGCCTGGGGCACTGCGGTCGCCACGCCGATGCTGACCGTGAGCACGCCGCCCGCCACGCCGTCCTCGTGCACCAGCGCCTGCGCGCGCACCTCCGCAAGGATCTCGCCGGCGATGCGCGAGGCCTCGCGCGAGACCGCGTCGTAGAGCAGCACCGCGAATTCCTCGCCGCCGAAGCGCGCGGCGAGGTCGAAGGGCCGGCGCGCGTGGCGCGCGAGCACGGCGGCGACCGCCCTCAGCGCCTCGTCCCCCGCCTGATGGCCATAGCGGTCGTTGTACTTCTTGAAGTGGTCGATGTCGGCGAACAGGAGCGACACCGGCTTGCGCTCGCGCATGCCCTGCTGCCAGACGCGTTCGAGGTGCTCGTCGAAACGGCGGCGGTTGTGGATGCCGGTCAGGCCGTCGTGCAGCGCGAGCTCGGCCAGCAGCTTGCCTTCGAGCCACGCCGTGCGGCTCGCGTGCTCGAGGTTGTAGGCGCCGACCGCGCAGATCACGTTCGCCATGAGGAGCATCGATACGTGGTGATTCAGGTCCGCCGCGGGCATGCCGGAAGCGGCCGCGCTCACGGCGAGGAAGGCAAAGCCGACCAGGTTCGCGCCGAAGGCGTGGCGGAACGGCAGGCCGATCGCGAAGTAGACGATGATCGTCGCGATGATCAGGCGCACGAACACGCGGCCCTCGCCCAGGCCCCAGGCCGCGAGCGCGACCCAGCCGACGGCGACGAGGGCGGCCGCCATGGCGGCCGTCATCGCACGCGGATACCACGCCGCCGCCCCGCGCGCGAATGTGAGCGCGAAACCGAGCAGCAGCAGCGGCGGCATGACGCCGACGCCGGCCATGCGCGGCGCGATCTCGCGGATCGCGGGCAGCACGCCCTGGTCCACCTGGTTGATCACGAGGATGAACGCCGCGAGGAGCACGAGGCTCACACGCAGGTAGCGCAGGCCGTCCTGGAACTGCTCCGCGCGCCACGCCGCCTCGAGCGCCGGCTCGAAGCGCAGCCAGCGGAAGCCCAGCCGCAGCTGTTCGTGCAGCGGGGACGCGGCGCTCGCGTCCTCGAATCCACCCGCCTGCGCGCCAGCCATCAGTCCCGGCTTTCCTTCCCTTCCCTGGGATGCCGGAGGCGCGCCGACCGTATGCGCGTGCGCCAGATCTCGAACGGATGCCGGCCCTCGCGCGGGCAGGCGCCGCCGATCAGCGGATCGCGGGCCGCGTCCAGGGTCGTGCCATCCAGCAGGCGTGTTTCAGAGCCGTCCTGAGCTCGTTCCATGATCCCGGTGCATCCCCGTTGCGCGCCAAAGAGGGCCGGAGCGGATGCAGCGCGATTATGCGTCGCTCCGGCGGAAACTTGAATTGCGTTCGCGGCGGTCTCTCCGGGCGGCTGCTCGAAATGCAATATGTCAAACGTCCGGACCCTCGAAATAACGCGCCACGAAGGCGCCAAACGGCAGCGTATCGGCGGCCTCGACCACGCGCTGTTCCCGAAGGGAATCAGCGGCTTCCGTCGCAAGCTCGGCGAGCCTGCCCTCGTTCGGCGGGTACAGGTCGCGGAAGTAGTCGCGATGCATGCGCGACATCGACAGGGCCAGGTCGAAGAACGAGACTCGTTCCCGTTCCATCTCCGCGAGCAGGCGCGAGGAAGGCAATCGCGCGGGATCGTCGAGTTTCGCGCGCTGCAGCTCGAGCGCGGTCGCATAGGGCTTCGCCTCGTCCGCGCCGTCCAGCAGCTCGCAGATGCCCTGCATCTCGTCGAGCAGCCGCCGCGCCCAGTCGGCGAGCGGCAGCGGCGCGGGCTCGTTCCACAGCACGAGGCCCGGCTCGCGGCCGCGGGCCGCGACGGCGACGTGATTGGCCTCGTAGCTCGCCGACTGCGCCGCCGACAGCGGCTCGCTGACGCGCAGCAGGCAGAGCGCCGCGAAGGCCTCGAGGAAGCAGAGCTTGTTGCGGTTGACGCCGACCGGGTCATAGGCGCCGACGTCGAGCGAGCGCATCTCGACGTACTGCACGCCCGCGCGCAGCAGCGCCTTGGTCGGCCGCTCGCCCGAGAACGCGACGCGCTTCGGCCGGATGAAGCTGTAGTACTCGTTCTCGATCTGCAGCAGGTTCGCATTCAGCTGCCGCCACTCGCCGTCCACCTCGACGCCCAGTGCCTGGTATTCCGGGTGCGGCGTCGAGATGAGGCGCGCCAGGTCGCGCACGTATTCCGCGAGCGAGTTCACCGACACGTGCACGCCCGCCTGGCTCTTGTTGCGGTAGCCGAGGTCGCTCATGCGCAGCGAGGTCGCGTGCGGCGCGACCAGGCTTCCCGTGCCGAACGGCTCGAGCCAGCCCGGGACGTCGCGGCCCCGGAAGAACGAGCGGCAGACCGCGGGCGAGATGCCGAAGAGGTAGAGGATCAGCCAGCCGAAGCGGCGGTAGTTGCGCAGCAGCGCGAAGTAGGCGTCGTCCACCAGCGCCTGCCCGCCCCGCCTCGCCTCCGTGACCGCCTGCCACACGGGCCAGAACCTCTCCGGAAAGGAGTAGTTGAAATGCACGCCGGAGATCGCCTGCATCACGCGCCCGTAGCGCAGGCCGAGGCCGACGCGGTACACGTGCTTCATGCGCCCGATATTCGAGGTGCCGTAGCGCGCGATCGGGATCTCCGCGTCGCCGCCGAGCACGCAGGGCATGCTCGGGACCCAGAGCAGCTCGTCGCCGAGGTGACGATAGACGAACTGGTGGATGTCGCAGAGGTACTGCGTCAGCTCCCAGGTCTCGGCGAACGGCGGCGTCACCAGCTCGACGAGCGCCTCGGAATAGTCGGTCGTGATGTGCGGGTGCGTCAGCGTCGAGCCGAGCGCCTCCGGATGCGGCGCCTGCGAGATGTGCCCGTCCGCCGTGACGCGCAGCGCCTCGCGCTCGACGCCCTTGAGGCCGCCCGACAGCACGCCCGGCTCGCGGGCGTTGACGAGACCCGCGAGCCGGCGTTCGAACTGGCGATCCAGGCGAGCCGCGGGCATCGGTCGCGCCATTCTGCGGCCGGCCGCAAAGTTAAGGAACTGTGCCTTGGTAACCGGGGCACGGGCAGCGTAGATTCAACGACATGAGCCAGCCTTCAGACGGCGTTCATGCGCGAGGGGGCATGCTCGCGCCATGAACCGGAAGACCGCCGCGACGCTCCTGCTCGCCGCCGGCCTGTCGTGGGCGGGCGTGGCTGCCGCGGACTCGTTCCGCTGCGGCACGCGCCTCGTGACCGACGGCGACAGCACGGACAAGGTCGAGGCGCTCTGCGGGCCGCCCGACAGCATCCAGCGCAAGGAAGTGCTGCAGCGCCCGATCCGCTGGTATCGCGGGCGTCCGTACTACCTTTCCTACGAGCCGATCCCGATCCCGGTCGAGTACTGGACCTACAACCTCGGCCCCCACAAGCTGATGCGCCGCCTCAAGTTCGAGGACGGACTGCTGGTGGACGTCGAAACGCTCAGCCACGGCTACCACCCGCCCGGTGACTGAGCCCGCGATCCGTCCGATCCGCCCCGAGGACGACGCCGCGGTCGCGGCGATCATCCGCGACGTCATGGCGAGTTTCGGCGCGACGGGGCCCGGCTACTCCAGCAGCGACCCGGAAGTGGACGCGATGTCCGCGGCCTACGACGGCGCGCGCGCCGCCTACTTCGTGCTCGAGGCCGACGGCGGCGTCGTCGGCTGCGGCGGCATCGCGCCGCTCGAGGGCGCGGACCCGGACACCTGCGAGCTGCGCAAGATGTACCTGCTGCCGGTGGCGCGCGGCCGCGGCCTCGGCCGGGCGATGCTGCAGCGCTGCCTGGATGCCGCGCGCGGCCGCGGCTACCGGCGCTGCTACCTCGAGACGCTCTCGGCCATGCAGGCCGCGCGGGAGCTCTACGAGAAGGCGGGCTTCCGGAAGCTGTCCGCGCCGCTCGGCTCGACCGGCCACAGCGGCTGCAACCAGCACTACCTGCTCGAGTTCTGAGAGATGCGCCGGTAGCGCCAGATCAGCAGCGCCGCGCAGGTGAAGAGCCCCGCGATGAGGCCCGACCAGATGCCGTCGGGGCCGGCGCCCATGCGGATGCCGAGCCACCAGGCGAGCGGGAAGCCGACCAGCCAGTAGGCCGTGAAGTTGAGAAGCATCGGCACGCGCGCGTCCTTGAAGCCGCGCAGCGCGCCGGCCGCGCCCACCTGCAGGCCGTCCGGGATCTGGAACACGGCGACGTAGAGCAGGAGCGAGGTCGCGAGCGCGAGCACCTGCGGATCGGAGGTGAAGGACGCGGCGATCCCGGCGCGCGCCGCGAGGATCACCAGCGAGGACGCGGCCATCACGATGCCGCACATGGCGATGCCGGCCCAGCCGGCATTGCGCCCGGCGGCGGCGTCGCCGCGGCCGAGCTGGTGGCCGACGTGGATGGTGGTCGCCGAGTGCAGCGAGAGCGGGATCATGAACATGAGCGCGGCATAGGCGATCGCGACCTGGTGCGCGGCGACCTTGACGGTACCGAGCGTGCTCATCAAGAGCGCCGCCACCACGAACAGCGCCCCCTCCGAGACCACCGAACCCGCGATCGGGAGGCCGAGCGCGAGGATCTCGCGCAACGCCGCCGGGTCCGGCCGCTCGAAGCGCGCGAACAGGCCGAAGCGCCGGTAGACCCCGTGGCGGCGCTGGTAGAGGTGCATGGTCCCGAGCATCGCCCAGCAGGCGATGGCGCTCGCGATGCCGCAGCCCTGTGCGCCCCGCGACTCGATCCCGAGGCTGCCGACGGTGAACACGAGGTTGCCGGCGATGTTCGCCGCGAGGCCCACGAGCGCGGTGTACATGACCGGCCGTGTCCAGCCGATGCCCTCGCTGGCGTAGCGGTGCGCGAGGAACACGAGCATCGCCGGCATACCGAAGCACATCGCGTAGACGTAGCCGGCGGCGTGCGGTATCGCGCGCGCGTCGGTGCCGAACCAGGAGAGCGCCGGCTCCACGCAGGCCAGCAGCCCGACGAGCGGCACCGCGAGCATGAGCGCGAGCCAGACGCCCTGCCGGAAGCGCCGGCCGACGGCATCGTCCTGCCCGGCGCCGTAGGCGTGCGCCACCAGCGGCGAGATGGACATCAGCACGCCGAGGCCGAACAGCCAGAATGCCTGGTAGTAGCTGTTGCCGACCGCGACGCCGGCCAGCGGCTCGGGGCCGAGGCGCCCCGCCATCACGGTGTTGGTCAGCATCATGCCGGCCAGCACCAGGTTGTTGACGGCGAGCGGGCCCGCGAGCGTCAGGATGGTGCGCGCGTCGCGCGGAAACGTTTCCCTGAATCGGTATGGCTGGCTCATGGCGCACGGCGGGCGCGCCGTGGCGGGCGCCGGTGGATGCTGGCATTCTAGCGGAAGCAGGCCACCCGGAGACTGCACCGGAGCACCACGATGCTGGTCGGAACACAGCCCAGGCGCGTCGCCGTGATCGGCGGCGCCCGCATCCCGTTCGCGCGCGCGCACGGCGCCTACGCCAGCGTCGGCAACCAGGAGATGCTCACGGCCTCGCTCAAGGGCGTGGTGGACAGGTTCGGCCTGAAGGGCGTCCGGCTCGGCGACGTGATCGCAGGCGCCGTCATGAAGCACTCGAGCCAGTGGAACATGGCGCGCGAGTCGCTGCTCGACTCGGGACTCTCGCCCGAGACGCCCGGGCTCGACGTGCAGCGCGCCTGCGGGACGAGCCTCGAGGCCGCGATCGCGATCGCGAACAAGATCGCGCTCGGCCAGATCGACGCCGGCATCGCCGCGGGCGTGGACACCGTCAGCGACCCGCCGATCGTGTTCGGCAAGGAATACCAGCAGCTCATGCTGCGCGCCTTCCGCGCGAAGTCGGCGGGCGAGCGCATCCGGGCCCTGCTCGGCCTGCGGCCGCGGCACTTCAAGGCGGTGTATCCCGGCACCGGCGAGCCGCGCACCGGGCTCTCGATGGGCCAGCACGCGGAAAGGATGGCGCGCGAATGGCAGATCACGCGCGAGGCGCAGGACGAGCTCGCGCTCGCCTCGCACCAGCGCGCGAGCCAGGCCTGGGCCGAGGGGTTCATGTCGGACCTGGTCGTGCCCTACCTCGGCCTCGGCGCCGACAACAACGTGCGCGCCGACACGAGCCTCGAGAAGCTCGCGAAGCTCAAGCCGTCCTTCGCGAAAGACGGGACGCTCACCGCGGGCAACAGCACGCCGATGACCGATGGCTCCTCCGCCGTGCTGCTCGCGAGCGAGGACTGGGCGCGCTCACGCGGACTGTCCGTGCAGGCGTACTTGACCTTCGGCAAGGTCGCGGCGGTCGACTTCGTCGGCGGCGAGGGGCTGCTGATGGCGCCCGCCTGGGCGGTCCCGCGCATGCTCGCGGACGCGAAGCTCTCCCTGCAGGACTTCGACTTCTACGAGATCCACGAGGCCTTCGCCGCGCAGGTGCTGTGCACGCTCAAGGCCTGGGAATCGGAGAAGTTCTGCCGCGAAAAGCTCGGGCTGCCGGGGCCGCTCGGTTCCATCGACCGCGCGAAGCTCAACGTCAAGGGCGGCTCGGTCGCGATCGGCCACCCGTTCGCCGCGACCGGGGCGCGCATCGTCGCCGGGCTGGCGAAACTCCTGGCCACGCGCGGCTCGGGGCGCGGGCTCATCTCGGTCTGCACCGCGGGCGGCATGGGCGTGACCGCGATCATGGAGCGCTGAGGACGCGCGCATGAAACGCTATCCCGGCAGCACCCGCGTCGAGGGCGAGGCGAGCCGCCAGGCGCACGCCGACCTGCCGTCCGGCACCTACGAGCGCGAGATGAGCAAGGAGGGCTTCTTCGGGCCCGCCGCGTTCTTCCACCACCGGCATCCGCCGACCGGGTGGACGAGCTTCGAGGGGCCGCTCTCCCCGCACGCTTTCGACCTCGCGAAGCTCACGGCCACGGGCGCGAGCCCCTGGTCCGCGCACGAGGTGCTCTTCAACGCACACTGCCGCATCCGGTTCTGGCGCGTCGCCGGGAAGATGGACGCGCTCGCGCGCAATGCCGACGGCGACGAGCTCGTCTTCGTGCACCAGGGCCGCGGCGAGCTGTTCTGCGACTTCGGGCACCTGTCGTTCGAGGCCGGCGACTACGTCGTGATCCCGCGCGGCACGATGTGGCGGCTCGAGTGCGCGGAGCCGGTCGCCGCGCTCCTCATCGAGGCGACGAACGCCTCCTACCTGCTGCCGGACAAGGGCCTGCTCGGCGGGCATGCGATCTTCGATCCCGCGCTCCTCGATGCGCCCTCCGTGGACGATGCCTTCCGCGCGCAGCAGGACGAGAAGCCGTGGCGCGTGCTCGTCAAGCGCCGCGGCGCGGTCTCGACCGTGACCTTCCCCCACAACCCGCTGGATGCGGTCGGCTGGCACGGCGACCTCTCGGTCAACCGGATCAACGTGCGCGACATCCGCCCGGTGATGAGCCATCGCTATCACCTGCCGCCGTCCGCGCACACCACCTTCCTCGGCAACCGCTTCGTGGTCTGCACCTTCGCGCCGCGTCCGTTCGAGACCGACCCGGGCGCGCTCAAGGTGCCGTTCTTCCACAACAACGACGACTACGACGAATTCCTGTTCTACCACGCGGGCGATTTCTTCAGCCGCGACAACATCCACCCCGGCATGGCGACGCTGCACCCCGGCGGCTTCACGCACGGGCCGCACCCCAAGGCGCTCGAGCGCATGCTGGTGCAGACCAAGCCGGCGACGGACGAATATGCCGTCATGGTGGACACCCGCGACGCGCTCGAGATCGGCGCCGCGGCCGCTTCCGTCGAGTGGGCTGGCTACGTCGATTCCTGGAAGGGAAAGCCGAAGTGAAGCTCGCGTCCTTCGCGGGCCCCGGCCGCGACGGGGCGCTCGTCGTCGTGAGCCGCGATCTCGCGCGCGCCGCGAGCGCCGCCGACATCGCGCCGACGCTGCAGGCCGCGCTCGACGGCTGGGCGCGCCTGAAGCCCGCGCTCGAATCGCTCGCGCGCGAGCTGGAGGCGGGACGCGCGCCGGCACGGCCATTCAACCCGAAGCAGGCGCTCGCGCCGCTGCCGCGCGCCTATCACTGGGTGGACGGCAGCGCGTACGTCAATCACGTGGAGCTTGTGCGCAAGGCGCGCGGCGCGGAGATGCCCGCCTCGTTCTGGACGGATCCGCTCGTGTACCAGGGCGGCTCCGACGATTTCCTGCCGCCGACGGCGGATGCGCCCTTCGGCAGCGAGGACTGGGGCATCGACATTGAGGGCGAGGTCGCGGTCGTCACCGACGACGTGCCGATGGGCACGGACACGCAGGCGGCACGTGGGCACATCGTGCTCCTGATGCTCGTGAACGACTGGTCGCTGCGGAACCTCATTCCCGCGGAACTCGCCAAGGGCTTCGGCTTCTACCAGTCGAAGCCCGCAACCGCGTTCTCCCCCGTCGCCGTCACGCCCGATGAGCTCGGCGATGCCTGGCAGGGCGCCAGGGTGCACCGGCCGCTCACGGTGCAGGTCAACGGCAAGCCGTTCGGGCAGCCGGACGCCGGCACCGACATGACCTTCGATTTCGGCCAGCTCATCGCGCATGCCGCGAAGACGCGCCGCCTCGGCGCCGGCGCGATCGTCGGCTCCGGCACCGTCTCGAACTACGACCGCAGCAAGGGCTCGACCTGCATCGCCGAGCGGCGCATGCTGGAGACGCTCGAGCAGGGCAAACCGGTGACCCCCTTCCTTTCCTTCGGCGACCGCGTGCGCATCGAGATGTTCGATGCCGCGGGCCGCTCCATCTTCGGCGCGATCGACCAGCGCGTCGCGAGGGCTTCCTGATGCGCGCACGTGACGACAGCCGCCTGGCGGGCGGCGGACTCAAGCTCGACGACCCGAAGCTGCTGCGCCAGCAGTGCTACGTCAACGGCGCCTGGGCGGACGCGAAAGGCGGCGCGACGCTTCCGGTGGCCAACCCGGCAACCGGCGCGCGGCTCGGCACCGTGCCGGCATTCGGCGCCGCCGACACCGAGGCCGCGGTCGCGGCCGCGCATGCGGCCTTCCCCGCCTGGGCCGCGAAGACCGCGAAAGAGCGCGCCGTCATCCTGCGCCGCTGGTACGAGCTCATCATGGCGAGCGCTTCCGACCTCGCAACGCTCATGACCGCCGAGCAGGGCAAGCCGCTCGCAGAGTCGAAGGGCGAGATCGCCTATGCGGCCTCCTTCGTCGAGTGGTTCGCGGAAGAGGCCAAGCGCATCTACGGCGACGTGATCCCCGGCCACCAGCCGGACAAGCGGATCCTGGTGCTGCGCCAGCCCGTGGGCGTGGTCGCCGCGATCACGCCGTGGAACTTCCCGGCCGCGATGATCACGAGGAAGGTCGCCCCCGCACTCGCTGCCGGCTGCACCGCCGTCGTGAAGCCCGCGACACAGACGCCCTACTCCGCGCTCGCGCTCGCCGAGCTCGCGCACCGCGCGGGGATCCCGCCGGGCGTCATCAACGTCGTCACCGGCCCCGCGCGCGAGGTCGGCGGCGTGCTCACGGGCGATGCGCGCGTGCGCAAGCTCTCGTTCACGGGCTCGACCGAGATCGGCAAGCTGCTGATGGCGCAGTGCGCGAAGACCATGAAGAAGGTGTCGCTGGAGCTCGGCGGCAACGCGCCCTTCATCGTGTTCGACGACGCCGACCTCGACGCCGCGGTCGCGGGCGCGATCGCCTCCAAGTACCGCAACACCGGCCAGACCTGCGTCTGCGCCAATCGCCTCCTCGTGCAGGCGGGCGTGTACGAGGCGTTCACGCAGAAGCTGGTCGCCGCCGTTTCGAAGTTGCGCGTCGGGGACGGCCTCGCGGGCGAGACCGAGCAGGGCCCGCTGATCGATGCGGCCGCATTGAAGAAGGTCGAGGAGCACGTCGCGGACGCGACCGGCAAGGGCGCAAAGATCGCCGCTGGCGGGAAGCGCCATGCGCTCGGCGGCACCTTCTACGAGCCGACCGTGCTCACGGGCGTGACGCCCGCGATGATGGTTGCGCGCGAGGAGACTTTCGGACCGGTGGCGCCACTCTTCCGGTTCCAGACCGAGGCGGAGGCGATCGCCATGGCGAACGACACGGAGTTCGGCCTCGCCGCCTACCTGTACACGAAGGACCTCGCGCGCTCCTGGCGCGTGTCGGAGGCGCTCGAGTACGGCATCGTGGGCTTGAACACGGGCATCATCTCGACCGAGGTCGCGCCTTTCGGCGGCATGAAGGAATCGGGCGTCGGCCGCGAGGGCTCGAAGTACGGCATCCTCGACTTCACCGAGATCAAGTACGTGTGCGTGGGCGGGGTGCTGTAGCGGCCGCGCGACACGCGCGACCGGCGTCATAATCCGGCCGTTGCGGCCGGCGACACCCGGAACTTGCCAGGTGCCCGGCGGTCTGTATCCTGCGCACCACATTCGGCGGCTACCCCTCTCCGCCGTCTGTCCGGGCGCCCTCCCCAGGGTCGCCCGGTGCGTGCGTAACCCCCTCTTTTCAAAAGGAAATTGGATCATGAAGATCATGAAGGCTCTGGCTGGCTCGTTCCTGCTCGCGGTTGTGCCGCTGGCGGCACAGGCCGAAGGGATGAGCTA
>DATBLN010000183.1:0-13516 GCA_036555345.1 Steroidobacteraceae bacterium | reverse complement strand
GTGCCTTCGCCGAGGTCCGGCATCTTGAAGACGTGGCGGCTCATGCGGCCTCCATGACGGCCTTGAGCGCGCGCGACACGCGCACCTGGCCCGGGAAGTATTCCCACTCGAATGCGTGCGGGTAAGGCGTGTCCCAGCCGGCGACCCGCTGGATGGGCGCCTGCAGGTTCCAGAAGCACTCTTCCTGGATGGTTGCGGAGAGCTCGGCGCCGAAGCCGGCGAAGCGCGTCGCCTCGTGGACGATCACGCAGCGGCCGGTCCGCGCCACCGAGGTGCAGATCGCGGCGGTGTCCAGCGGCACCATCGTTCGCACGTCGATGATCTCCGCATCGAGCCCGAGGCCGCGCGCCGCGGCCTCGCTCACGTGCACCATGGTGCCATAGGTGACGATCGTCAGGTCATCGCCCTGGCGGGCGACCTCGGCCTTGCCGATGGGCACCGTGTAGTGGCCCTCCGGCACCTCGCCCTTCGGGTGCGCGCTCCAGGGCACGGCCGGCTTGTGCGGGTCACCGTCGAAGGGGCCGTTGTAGATGCGCTTGGGCTCGAAGAAGATCACCGGGTCGTCGTCCTCGATCGCGGCGATCAGCATTCCCTTGGCGTCGTAGGGATTGGACGGCATCGCGACCTTGAGGCCGGCGACGTGCGCAAAGAGCGCTTCCGGGCTCTGGGAATGCGTCTGCCCGCCGCGGATGCCGCCGCCGCAGGGCGTGCGCACGACCACCGGTGCCGAGAATTCGCCGCCGCTGCGGTGGCGGATGCGGGCGAGCTCGCTCACGATCTGGTCGTAGGCCGGATAGATGTAGTCGGCGAACTGGATCTCGGCGACCGGTCGCAGGCCGTTCACTGCCATGCCGATGGCGGTCGCGAGGATACCGCCCTCCGCGATCGGCGTGTCGAGCACACGGTGTTCGCCGTACTTGCGCTGCAGCCCGTCCGTGCAGCGGAACACGCCCCCGAAATAGCCGACGTCCTCGCCCATGACCACGACCGACGGGTCGCGGCCGAGCATGACGTCCATGGCCGAATTCAGGGCCTGGATCATGTTCATCTGGGGCATTACTTCTGCTCCAGTTCCGCGCGCATTTCGGCAGCCTGGCGGCGCAGGTGTTCCGGCATGTCCTTGAACACGTCCTCGAACATGAGATGCGGGTCGAGCCGCGGTGGATCCGTCAGGGTGCCATGGCTCACCGCCTCCTTCCAGGACAGCACGACGTGGTCCTCGAGCTCCTTGGTGAGCGCGGCATGGCGCTCCTCCGACCACTCGCCGAGGCGGATCAGGTGCTGCTTGAGCCGCTCGACGGGATCGCCGAGCGGGAAGCGTTCATAGTCGTCCTTGGGACGGTAGCGCGCCGGATCGTCGCTGGTCGAGTGGGCGGCGGCGCGGTAGGTCACGTGCTCGATCAGCGTCGGGCCGCGACCCATGCGCGCACGCTCGGCGGCCCACTGCGTGACCGCGTGCACCGCGAGGAAGTCGTTCCCGTCCACGCGCACCCCCGGGATGCCGTAGCCGGGCCCGCGCGCGGCGAAGGTCTGGTGCTCGCCGCCCGCGAAGCCCTGGAAGGTCGAGATGGCCCACTGGTTGTTGACCACGCAGAGGATCGCCGGCGCCTGGTACACGGAGGCGAACAGCAGGGCATGGTGGAAATCGGCCTCGGCGCTCGAGCCGTCGCCGAGCCAGCTGACCGCCACGTCGTCGGTGCCCTTGATCGCGGCGGCCATCGCCCAGCCGACGGCCTGCGGGAACTGCGTGGCGAGATTTCCCGAAATCGAGAAGATGTGTCCCTCGCGCCAGTGGTACATCACGGGCAGCTGGCGCCCCTTGCACATGTCGCGCGTGTTCGAGAGCAGCTGGCACATGAGGTCCACGATCGGACGGCCGCGCGCGACGTAGAGCCCCTGGTTGCGGTAGGACGGGAACAGCATGTCGGAGGGCCGCAGCGCCATCGCCATCGCGACCGACACCGCCTCCTCGCCCATCGAGCGCATGTAGAAGGAGATCTTCCCCGAGCGCTGGATGCGCTGCATGCGGTCGTCGAACACGCGGGTCAGCAGCATGTGCCTGAGCGCAACCTGCAGGTCCTTGGCATCGAGATGCGGATTCCAGGGGCCGACCGCCTGGTGCTGATCGTCGAGCACGCGCACGAGCTCTTCCGACAGGAAGCGGACCTGGCTCGCGGGCGCGCTCGTTTCGGGCCTGGCGGTCCTTCCCGCCGGCGTCAGCTTGAGGTAGCTGAAATCCGGCTTGTCGCCCGGCCGCGCTGGGGTCCTGGGTACGTGCAGGCGGCTCTTGGAGACCATCGGGGCCCCGCTCGCGGGCAGAGGGTGGGATTCCGGCGCGTATCCTACGCAGGACGAGGCCATACGCGCCGGATTCTTATACTGTCTTGCAAAAACGTGAAATGAACATCTAGAATCCTATTGAATTATGAAAAAAGTATTGCAGACTCAAATCGACCAGATCGACCGGCGGATCCTCGCGGAACTGCAGGAGAACGCGACCGCCTCCGCGGCGGACGTTGCCGCCCGGGTCGGGCTCTCGACGACCACCTGCTGGCGGCGCATCCAGCAGCTCGAGGAAGCCGGCGTCATCAGGAAGCGGGTCGCCCTGCTCGACCGGGAGGCGCTCGGCCTCGACGTCATGGTCTACGTGCACGTGCGGCTCTCGAGCCAGGGCCGCGACGCGCTCGCACAATTCGAGCGCGCGATCCGCGACCGGCCGGAAGTGCTCGACTGCTGCACGCTGACTGGCGAGTGGGACTTTTGCCTCCGCATCGTCACGCACGACATGAAGGAATTCGAGGCCTTCTTCCTCGACCACCTGTCGAAGATTCCGAATGTGCAATCGGTGAACTCGTCGATCGTGGTCACCGTCATCAAGGAATCGACCGTCCTCCCGCTCGCGCGCGGCTGATGTCCTCGCGCGCGACGCACGCTCCGTAGGTAGTTCTGCTGATTGCCGGCGCTCCCGCGGCACGGGAGCATAGGGCGTCAAGTAGTTGCCGTAAGAGGAGATTTCGATGAGCAGGATCACGTGGGCAGTTGCGTTGGCGCTCGGGAGCGTCTCGATGCCGGCGCTGGCAGCGGACGATCAGGGCTTCTATGCCGGCGCGGGCGCGGGCCTGTTCGGCGTCGAGGTCAGCGACTTCGAGTCAGGCATCGGATTCGACGACGACGACACCGGCTTCCGCGTCTTCGGTGGCTGGCAGTTCAACGAGTTCTTCGGGGTCGAAGCCGGCTATGCCGACGGCGGAACCGCCAGCGAGACGATCGGCGACCTGGCGACTCTCGGGATCGAAGCCGACGTGGACATCGACGTGTCGGGCTTCGACGTCCTGCTGACGGGCATGGTGCCGTTCAGCGACATGTTCTATGGCTACGCCAAGGTCGGCATGCTGTTCTGGGACGCTGACGGGAACTCGACGCTTCGCGAGGACGATGGCGAGGGCGGCGTGATCGTCACGCAGGACAGCTTCAGCGACAGCGGCGATGACGTGGCCTACGGTGCCGGCCTGGGGCTCGACTTCAACGACCAGTTCGGAGCCAGGGTCGAGTACATGTGGTACGACGTGTCCGACGCCGACGCCGATTTCGTGTCGGCCAACGTGCTCTTGCGCTTCTGACCGCGCATCCGGCTCACAGTCCTCCCGCCCGGGGGTCCGCGGTGACGCGGGCCCCTTTTTCTTGCCCTACTGGCAGCTGGCCGCGCTCAGCGAGTCGATCCAGGAGCCGATCAGCTGCACGCCGGACGCGTCGATCACGTTGCTGGCGATCGGCGGCATCATGTCCGCGTCGTTGCGCCGGTTCATGCGCGCGAGCAGCACCGAGCGCATGTCGTCGCCCGGCGCGATGATCCTCGCATTGGCGATGCCGAGGCTGCCGGCGCCCGGCGCCACGTCGCAGGCGCCGGTCTGCGCCAGCGGCGTGTCGTGCCGCAGGTCGATGGCGACCGGCGTGCCGCCGCCCGGCCGGTGGCAGTTCGCGCAATTGGTGTGCAGGTAGGCGCGGGCGCGGTCGGTGAGCGTGCGTGCGGGGTCGGCGGGGTCGGCATGGGCCGGCGGGTCGGAGCCGACCGGCGGCGACAGCGCGTTGATCGCATTGAGCGTCGTGATCTGGTTGGCCGTGCGCCCGGTCTGCGGATACAGGTGGGCGCCGTTCAGCTGCGCGGTCTCGAGACCGAGACTGGACCCGGCCGCCTGCGTGTGGCACTGGAGGCACTGCCCTTCGCTCGGGAAGACGTAGTCCTGGCCCGCGATGGCGACGGTCTTGCCGCCGGTGACGCGCATGGCCTCGGTCTGGGCGCCGTTCCATTCGAAGGTGTAGCCGGCCCAGACGCCGTCCGGATGGCGCATGAACAGGCGCGTCTCGACCAGCTGGTCGTGCAGGCGGAAATGCTTGACGAGCACCGTGCCGTTCGGCGGCGACCAGTCGCCGTCGCCCTGCACCGTGATGTTCGCGCCGTTCGGCAGGCCGATCCAGCGGTCCTTCGCCGCGCCGTCAGACCAGAACGGCGCATTCGGGCGGTACGGGATCAGCGACAGCAGCGGCGGTGCGCCCGCAGCCGCCGTATTGATGCAGCCCGTCTGCGACAGCAGCTGGGGCACATTGTCGGCGGTGCCACCGCCCGTGAACACGAGCTGCCGGATGTGGCCGCGGCCGTAGTCGAGCAGGAACAGCTCGCCTGCGACGGACTCGCCGAACGAGGCGACCGACAGCGGGCCCGGCGCGCCCTGCGGCGTGCCGCCTGGCGGCACATGCTGCGTGATCGTGTACCCGCCGCCGGTGGCGGGCGCAAGCGAGGCGATCATGCCCGTGACGAAATCGGCGAACAGGTAGCGGCCGATGAGCTCGGTCGTCTGCGCGCCGCGATAGACGTAGCCGCCGGTGATCGACGCGCCCAGGCTGCGTCCGTAGTCCGCGACCGGGTCCGTGAATCCCGCGGACGGGCAGTTCGTGCCGCCGCCGGTGCAGACGAAGCCTTCGCGGACGTCCCAGCCGTAGTTGGCGCCGCGCACGATGACGTCGATCTCCTCGCGCGCGCCCTGTCCGACGTCGCCGACCCATTGCTGGCCGGTCTGGCGGTCGAAACTCCAGCGCCAGGGATTGCGCAGCCCAAGCGCAAGGATTTCCGGGCAGTTCTGCGCGCCGGAGCCGTTGGCGTTGCAGCGGTTGTTCGCGGCGAAGGGATTGTCGGCCGGGATGCCGTAGGGCTGGCCGCCCGGCTGCGAGTCGATGTCGATGCGCAGCATCTTGCCGAGCAGCCGCATCGGGTTCTGGGCGTTGTTCTCCGGGTCGTTGGCGCCGCCGCCGTCGCCGAGGCCGATGCGCAGGAACCCGTCGCCGTCGAATGCGAGCTGGCCGCCATTGTGGTTGCTGGCGGATTTGTTGACGACCAGCAGGATGCGTTCGGAGTTCGGGTTCAGCGTGCTGCCGCCGTCGGGGCTCGTGAACTCCGAGGTGACGGATTGCAGCTGGCCTCCGTTGTTGCGGGTGTAGTTGACGAAGGCGCGCGCATCCGCCGGAAAGTCCGGATGAAAGGCCAGGCCCAGCAGTCCCGCTTCACCGGAGAAGTGGACGCGCGCGGCGATGTTGAGGAACTCCGACGTCACCGTCACCGAGGGATTCGTGGCATCGAAGGCGCGGATGATCCCGCCCTGCTGCACCACGAACCAGCGCGCGCCGCTGCCGGGCGCCTGCAGCAGCGCGACCGGCGACGAAAACGTCAGGTTGGGGAAGCTCCGCGGCGTGGAGACCGTCGACGTTCCGGTGCCGCGGTCCGGCGCGACGCACGCCTGGTTGTTCGGACGCGTGTCGAGCCCGGATGCCGGGGGCGGCGGCGGGGGCGGGGGCGGCGGATTGGCGCCGCCGCCGCCCGCGCCCCCGCCGCAGCCGGACAGGCTGGCGGCCAGGATCATGATCGGGATCGCGCGCGAGTTCATGGAGGCATCCCTGTCCGGCGCATTGGACCTCAGATCGCGCGCAGGATTCCGGCGGCGCGCTCGAGTGTCCCGTCGCTCTTAGCAAAGCAGAACCGGACCAGGCGGGCATCGGGCGGCTCGTCGCAGAACGGAGACAACGGGATGGCCGCGACCCCGTGATGCCGCACCAGCATTTCACAGAATTCGACGTCGGGCAGGTCGGAGACCGCGGAATAGTCCGCGAGCTGGAAATAGGTGCCCGCGGCCGGCGCCAGCCGGAACCGCGAGGGTGACAGGAGCGCGAGGAACCGGTCGCGTCGGGCCTGGTAGAAGTCCGCCTGGCCGCCGGCGAATGCCGGGTCCTCGCGCAGGAAGCCGGCGATCGCATGCTGCATCGGCGTCGAGACGGCAAAGGTCAGGAACTGGTGCACCTTGCGGAGCTCGGCGGTCAGCGCGGGCGCCGCGATGCAGTAGCCGACTTTCCAGCCGGTCGCGTTGAATGTCTTGCCGAAGGAAAACATGGCGAAGGAGCGTTCGCGCAGCCGGGCATTCGACCGCACGCCCGCGTGCGGCCGCCCGTCGAACACCAGGCACTCGTAGACCTCGTCGGAAAGCACGAGGGCATCGCGTCGCTCGACGAGGTCCGCGATGCAGTCCCAGTCGCCCGCCGACAGCACCGCGCCGCTCGGGTTGTGGGGCGTGTTGACGACGAGAAGCCTGGTGCGCGGGCCGATCGCCGCCGCGAGGCGCCCGAAGTCGATGCGGAAGTCCGGCAGCGCGAGCGGCACGCGCACCACCTTCGCCCCTGCCAGCACCGCGGCCGGCGCATAGGAATCGTACGACGGGTCGAGCAGCACGACCTCGTCGCCCGCCCGCACGACGGCGTGGATCGCCGCGAACAGCGCCTCGGTCGCGCCAGCGGTGATGGTGACCTCCCGCGCCGGATCCACGCCCCAGCCATGCCGGCGCGCCGCCTGGTCCGCGATCGCCTCGCACAGCTCGGGCAGCCCCGGCATCGGCGCGTACTGGTTGCGCCCGGCCGCCAGCTGCGCCGCGACCAGGTCGCACAGCCGCGCCGGCGGCCCGAAGTCCGGGAATCCCTGGCCGAGATTGACGGCGCCGTGTTCCGCCGCCAGCCGGGACATCACGGTGAAGATCGTGGTGCCGACTCCCGGCAGCTTGGTGGCGGGCATCACTCGTTGGCGGCGATCGCCCGCTGCACGTCGAGGTCGCGAAGCTTCTGCTGGCGCTGCATGTACAGGCCGGCCGTCACGATGCCGATCGCGACGATCAGCACGAGGATCGTCGCGAGCGCGTTGATGTCCGGGCTCACGCCGAGGCGCACCTTCGAGAAGATCAGGATCGGCAGCGTGCTCGAACCCGGCCCGGACACGAAGCTCGAGATCACGAGGTCGTCCCAGGACAGCGTGAACGCAAGCAGCCAGCCCGCCAGGATCGCCGGCATGATGATCGGCAGCGTGATGAGGAAGAACACCTTGGCCGGGCGCGCGCCCAGGTCCATCGCGGCCTCCTCCAGTGACTCGTCGAGCGTGGCGAGCCGGGACTGCACGACAACCGTCACGTAGGCCATCGAGAACGTGATGTGCGCGATCGTGATCGTGGTCATGCCGCGCCCGGCCGGCCAGCCGACGGCCTGCTCCATCGCGACGAACAGCAGCAGCAGCGACAGTCCCGTGATCACCTCGGGCATCACGAGCGGCGCCGTGACCATGCCCGAGAGCGTCGCGCGGCCGCGGAAGCGCCCGAAGCGGGCGAGCGCGAGCCCGGCGAGCGTGCCGAGGATGGTCGCGACGGTCGCGTTGATGGCCGCGATCTTCAGCGACAGCTTCGCCGCATCCAGCACCTGCTGGTTCTGGAAGAGCTCGACGTACCATTTGGTCGAGAAGCCGGCCCAGACCGTGACCAGTCGGGACTCGTTGAAGGAGTACACGATCAGCGACAGGATCGGCACGTACAGGAACGCGAACCCGAAGGCCATCGCGGTCAGCACGAAGAACGAGCGGCGCTGGTTCACCGGTGCGCCGCCACCTGCGAGCCCTGGGCGCGCTGGTAGATCATGATCGGGATCACGAGCAGGAGCAGCATCGCGATCGCGACCGCGCTCGCCACCGGCCAGTCGCGGTTGTTGAAGAACTCCTCCCACAGCACGCGCCCGATCATGAGCGAATCCGGCCCGCCGAGCAGCGCCGGAATCACGAACTCGCCGACCGCCGGGATGAAGACCAGCATGCAGCCGGCGATGATGCCCCCCTGGGTGAGCGGCACGGTGATGCGGAAGAAGGCCTTGGTCGGCTTGCACCCGAGGTCCGCCGCGGCCTCGAGCAGCGTCAGGTCGAGCTTCTCGATCGCCGTGTAGAGCGGCAGCACCATGAATGGCAGGTAGGAATAGACGATGCCGAGGTATACCGCGAAGTTCGTCTGCAGCATGACGATCGGCTCGTCGATGATCCCGAGCGCCATCAGCAGGTTGTTGATCAGCCCGTTGTTCTTCAGGATGCCGATCCACGCGTAGACGCGCAGCAGGAATGACGTCCAGAACGGCAGCATCACCATCAGGAGCAGCAGGTTGCGCCAGGCGGGATTCGAGCGCGCGATGCCATAGGCCATGGGGTAGCCCACCAGCAGGCACAGGAGCGTCGAGATGCCGGCCGTCAGCAGCGAGTTGAGGTACGCATTGCGGTACAGCGCGTCCTCCCAGAGGAACGCGTAATTGGCGAAGTTGACCTTGAGTTGCACCGCCTGGGCGTCGGCCCAGGTGACGAGCGCCTCGTAGGGCGGCATCCCGAGGCGGATGTCGGAGAGCGAGATCTTGAGCACGATCAGGAACGGGACGAAGAAGAACAGCAGCAGCCAGAAGTACGGAACGCCCATGACCGCGGTGCGCCCGGAGCTGCGCCAGCCGCGCAGTCGCCCGCTCGCCCAGCGCCAGGGGCCGAAGGCGCGGATCCAGGCGCGCAACTCCGCAAGGCCCATCGCGCGCCGGCCCTCCGCGGTCGCGCGCACCGCGTTCACTGCGTGACCACCACCGGGCTCGCGGAATCCCAGCCGAGCCAGACCTTCTCGTCCCAGCTGATGCGCTCCCCGCCCTGCCGGACGATGTTCGGCTGCGTGACGCGCACCTGGCGGCCGCTCGCGAGCCTCACGAGGTACACGGACTGGTCGCCGCGGTAGGCGATCTCCGCGACCGTGCCCTGCACCTGGTTGTCGGGCCCGCCCGCCGGCCGCTCGCGCGAGATGTGGATCTTCTCGGGGCGCAACGCCACCCAGACGGTGGCGTCCGGTGCGGCGCTGACGCCGTGCCCGACGTGGAACACGCCGCCGAGCTCCTCCGACTTCACGCGCACGTAGTCGGGCTCGTCCTCCACCAGGCGCCCCTCGAACAGGTTGACCGAGCCGATGAAGTCCGCGACGAAGCGCGAACCCGGGTACTCGTAGATCTCGGTGGGCGAGCCGACCTGGACGATCTCTCCGTGGTTCATCACGCCGATCCGGCTGGCCAGCGTCATCGCCTCCTCCTGGTCGTGGGTCACGACCACGAAGGTGACGCCGAGCGTGTCCTGGATGTTGAGCAGCTCGAACTGCGTGTGCTCGCGCAGCTTCTTGTCGAGCGCGGCGAGCGGCTCGTCGAGCAGCAGGAGCTTCGGCCGCTTGACCAGCGCGCGGGCGAGCGCGACGCGCTGGCGCTGCCCGCCCGAGAGCTGGTGCGGCGCGCGCTTCGCAAACGCATCCATGTGCACGAGTTTCAGGATCTCGCCGACGCGCTCGGCAATCTCCGCTTTCGGCACCTTGTCCTGCCGCAGGCCGAAGGCCACGTTCTGCTCGACGCTCATGTGCGGAAAGAGCGCGTAGGACTGGAACATCATGTTGACCGGGCGCTCGTAGGGCGGCAGGCCCGTGATGTCCACCCCGTCGATCGAGATCGTGCCCGAGGTCGGGGTCTCGAAGCCCGCCATCATGCGGAGCAACGTCGTCTTGCCGCAGCCGGAGCCGCCGAGCAGGCAGAAGATCTCGCCGCGGTAGATGTTGAGCGACACGTCGTCGACGGCCACGAAGTCGCCGAACTTCTTGGTGACCTTGTCGATCCGGACGTAGGGCGCGGCCCCCGGGTCTTTCCAGGGCTCGCTCTTCTGCTCCGGCCGCGCGTTGACCATGGTCGGTCCCCCCCCCGAAGATCGGCCCCGGCGGGCGCCCGCCGGGGCCGCATTCAGGCCGGCATCACTGTCCGGTGCGGACCTTGGTCCACGAGCGGTTCAGCTCGCGGCTGAACTCCTGCGACTCGGCGAGGTGCGCGTGCAGCTTCTGCTTGACCTCGTCCGGCGGGTAGACCGACGGGTCGGTGCGCACGGCCTCGTCCACGAGCGAGAACGATGCGGAATTGCCGTTCGCGTACGCCACGTAGTCGCTGACGCCCGCGATCACGGCCGGTTCCATGATGAAGTTGAGGAAGGCGTGCGCATTGTTCGGGTGCGGGGCGTCGGCCGGGATCGCCAGCATGTCGAACCAGATGATGGCGCCTTCCTTCGGCACGGCATAGGCGACGTTGACCGGCGTCTCCGCCTCGGCGCCGCGCGATTTCGCCTGCAGCACGTCGCCGCTCCAGCCGAGCGCCACGCAGATCTCGCCGGTCGCGAGGTCGTTGATGTACTGCGACGAGTGGAAGTACTTGACGTGGTCGCGCACCTTCATCAGCTGCGCCTCCGCCGCCGCGAGGTCCTCGGCCTTCTCGCTGTTCGGGTCGCGGCCGAGGTAGATCAGCGCCGAGTCCATGACCTCGGAGGGCGCATCCAGCATGGCGATGCCGCACTTCGCGAGCTTCTTCGCATTCTCCGGCTCGAAGATCGCCGCCCAGCTGTCGATCGTGTCGGTGCCGAGCGCGGCCTTCACCTTGTCCGGGTTGTAGCCGATGCCGGTCGTGCCCCAGAGGTAATTGATGGAATGGTCGTTGCCGGGGTCGTGAAGCGCCACGCGCTGCGCGATGTCCTGGTCCATGTTGACGAGGTTCGGCAGCTTCGACTTGTCGAGCTTCAGGAACACGCCCGCCTTGATCTGCCGCTCGAGGAACGACGCGGACGGCACGACGACGTCGTAGCCGGTGCGCCCGGCGAGCAGCTTGGTCTCGAGCACCTCGTTCGAGTCGAACACGTCGTAGGTGACCTTGATGCCGGTCTTCGCCTCGAAGTCCGCGATCGTGGTCTCGCCGATGTAGTCCGACCAGTTGTAGACGAACAGGACCTTCTCTTCGGGCGCGGCGGCGGCCTCCTCGCCCTCCTTCTTGCCGCCGCAGGCGGCGAGCGTGAGAACGGCGAGCGCGACGAGCCCGACCCTGAATTCACTGCGCATGATTGCCTCCATCGCCGGGCGTCGCCCGGATCCCTCTGTTGTTGCCCGGGCGCCGGCGCCCGGTGCTTGTCATGGCAATACTACAGCGGCCGCGACGGGCGCGACCACCCGCATGTCGCACTCAGCCGATTCCGATGTCCCGGGCAGTCAGATCGAGGCACTGGCGGGCCTTTTCCACCAGCTCGTCCACGTGGGACCGCTCCATGACGAGCGGCGGGGCGATGATCATCGTGTCCCGGACCGCCCGCATCACGAGGCCGCTGGCGAAGCAATGGTCCCGGCAAATCAAGCCTGTACCGCCACGATTTCGGAAAAAGGTTCGGCTCCCCTTGTGGGCGACGAGCTCGAGCGCCCCGATCATGCCGACCCCCCGCACCTCGCCGACCAGCGGGTGGTCCGCGAGCTCCCGCCAGCGCTCCTGCAGGTAGGGCCCGATCTCCTCCCGCGCGCGGTCCACCAGCTTTTCGCGCCGCAGGATGGCGAGATTCTCGAGCGCGACCGCGCAGGCGACCGGGTGGCCGGACCAGGTATAGCCGTGGTGGAACTCGCCGCCCTTCCCGATCAGCACCTCCGCCACGCGGTCCGAGACCATCGCGCCGCCGAGCGGCTGGTACCCGGAGGTGATCGCCTTGGCGATCGTCATGAAGTCCGGCTCGAAGCCGAAGTGCTCGCAGCCGAACCAGCGGCCGGTGCGGCCGAAGCCGCAGATCACCTCGTCGGCGATCAGCAGGATCCCGTACTCGCGGCAGATGCGCCCGATCTCGGGCCAGTAGGTGTCGGGTGGAATGATGACGCCGCCGGCGCCCTGGATCGGCTCGCCGATGAAGGCGGCGACCCGCTCCGGTCCCAGCTCCTCGATCTTCTCGGCGAGCCGCCGCGCCGCGCGCAGGCCGTACTCGGCCGGGCTCACGTCCACGCCGTTCTCGTACCAGTACGGCTGCTCGATGTGCGCGATGTCCGGGATCGGCAGCCCGCCCTGGGAATGCATCGCGGCCATGCCGCCGAGACTCGCGCCCGCCATCGTGCTGCCGTGGTAGGCGTTGACGCGGCTGATGACGACGGTCTTCTTCGGCTGGCCGAGCAGGTCCCAGTAACGGCGCGTCATGCGCAGGATCGTGTCATTCGCCTCCGAGCCCGAGTTCGTGAAGAACACGCGGTTGAACTGCGGCGGCGTGAGTTCCGCGAGCACGCGCGCGAGCTCGATCGCGGGCGGGTTCGCGCTCTTGAAGAAGCTGTTGTAGTACGGCAGCTCGCGCATCTGGCGCGCCGCGACGTCGGCAAGCTCGGCCCGGCCGTAGCCGATGTTGGTGCACCAGAGACCCGACATGCCGTCGAGGATCTGCCGGCCCTCCGAGTCGTACAGGTACACACCCTCGGCGCGCGTGATCACGCGCGAGCCCTCGCGCGCGAGCGACTGGAAGTCGGTGAACGGATGCAGGTAATGGCGGGCGTCGAGCGCCTGCCATTCGCGGGTCGCGCGCTCGGTGACTCTCGGCTTGGCGCTCATGGGACCTCGGCCGTCAGACGTTCAGCAGCAGGTGTTCGCGTTCCCAGGAGCTGATCACCCGCGAGAACGTCTCGTACTCGTTTTCCTTGACCGCGCAGTAGGCGGCCACGAAGCGGTCCCCGAACACCTCGACCAGCGGCTTGCACGCGCGCAGGAGCGCGAGCGCGTCCGCGAGCGTGAGCGGCAGCGCGAAGGGCAGGTCGTAGGCGGAGCCCGTGATCGGTTCGGTCGGCTTCAGGCCCTCGATCATGCCGAGGTAGCCGCAGGCGAGCGAGGCGGCGATCGCCAGGTAGGGATTGGCATCCGCGCCGCCCAGGCGGTTCTCCACGCGCCGGCCCTGCGCGTCCGACACCGGCACGCGCAGCCCGGCGGTGCGGTTGTCGAGGCCCCATTGCACGTTGATCGGCGCCATGTTGTAGCGCGTGATGCGCCGGTAGCTGTTGACGTTCGGCGCGAACAGCGACATGGCGGACGACAGGTACTTCTGCAGCCCGGCGATGTGCGATTCGAACAGCGGCGAGGCCTTGCCCTCCGCGTCGCTGAACACGTTCGCCCCGGTCTTCGTGTCCACCACGCTCTGGTGGATGTGCATGGCGCTGCCGGGCTCCGAGGCGAGCGGCTTGGCCATGAAGGTCGCGTACATCTTGTGGCGCAGCGCCGCCTCGCGCGCGGTGCGCTTGAACAGGAAGGCCTGGTCGGCGAGGTCGAGCGCGTTGCCGTGGTTCAGGTTGAT
>DATBLN010000120.1:0-3757 GCA_036555345.1 Steroidobacteraceae bacterium | reverse complement strand
GCTGGGACACGCCTTACCCGCACGCATTCGAGTGGGAATACTTCCCGGGCCAGGTGCGCGTGTCGCGCGCGCTCAAGGCCGTCATGGAGGCCGCATGAGCCGCCACGTCTTCAAGATGCCGGACCTCGGCGAAGGCACGGTTTCGGCCGAGGTCGTCGAGTGGAAGGTGAAGGTGGGCGATGCGGTCAAGGAGGACCAGATCATCGCCGAGGTGATGACCGACAAGGCGGCGGTCGAGATCCCGGCGCCGGTTTCCGGCACGGTCGTCTCCATCACGGGCCAGCCGGGCGACATGGTCGCGGTCGGCTCGGAACTCATCGTGTTCGATACGTCGGGCGCGCCCGTCGCGGCGTCCGCGGCCCAGCCCGCGGCGCCGGCCGCCGCCCATCGCGCGGCGGCCGCCCAGGGCCCCGCGGCGAACGCCGCCACGCCGGCGATCGCGGTCTCCGCCGCACCGGCAACCGCTGCGACCGCCGGCCGCGTCATGGCGTCCCCGGCGACGCGGCGCAAGGCGCATGTCGCGGGCATCGACCTCGCGACCGTGCCAGGCAGCGGCCCCGGCGGGCGCATTTCCGCGCAGGATCTTGAGGCCGTGATCGCCGGCAGGGCGGGCGGCGTGGTGCGCCCGGCGCCGCGCGCGCAGAAGGGCGGCGTCGAGGAGATCAAGGTCATCGGCGTGCGGCGTCTGATCGCCGAGCGCATGAGCGCGGCCAAGCGCAACATCCCGCACTTCGCCTACGTCGAGGAAGTGGACGTCACGGAACTCGAGTCGCTGCGCCAGTACCTGAATTCCCGCCTGCCAAAAGGCGCGCCATCGCTGACCTACCTGCCTTTCCTCGTCACGGGCCTGGTGCGCGTGCTCGAGGATTTTCCGCAGTGCAACGCGACGCATGACGCCGAGCGCAACGTGATCCTGCGCCACCGGGCGGTGCACGTCGGCGTCGCGACGCAGACGCCGGACGGGCTCAAGGTCCCGGTCGTGCGCCACGCCGAGGCGCGCTCGCTCGCGGACCTCGCCGCCGAGATCCGCCGTGTCTCGGAAGCTGCGCGCGGCAACAAGGCGACGCGCGAGGAGCTCACCGGCTCCACGATCACCGTCACGAGCCTCGGCCGGCTCGGTGGGATCGCCTCGACGCCCGTGATCAACGCGCCGGAGGTCGCGATCATCGGCGTCAACAAGGCGGTGGAGCGCCCGGTCGTCGTGGACGGCGCGATCGCGATCCGCCGCATCATGAATCTGTCTTCCTCCTTCGACCACCGCTTCGTGGACGGCTTCGACGCCGCTGCCATGATCCAGGCCCTGAAGGAGCGCCTCGAGCACCCTGCCACCCTCTTCATACAGGAATGAACCCATGAATGCGCAGACCATGCCGCGTCCCGCCGAGACCACGACCCGCCCCGCCTTCGGCACCGTGCTCGCGAGCACCATGGCGGTCGCGACCTGGCGCGACGGCAAGTGGTCGGCCCATGAACTGCGCAAGTACGGGCCGATCGAGCTCGTGCCCGCGATCCACGGGCTGCACTACGGCAGCACCTGCTTCGAGGGATTCAAGGCCTATCGCTGGGCGGACGGCAGCATCAACATCTTCCGCATGGACCGGCACGTCGCCCGCCTGCGCCAGAGCGCGAAAGGGCTGTGCCTGCCGGTGCCGGATGCGGTGCAGGTCGCCGCCATGGTGACGCAGGTGGTGGACCGCGTGCGCAAGGAAGTGCCGGAAGCGCCCGGCGCGCTGTACCTGCGGCCCATGCTGTTCGGCACCGGGGCCTCCATCGGCGGAGCGACCTCGCCCGCGACGGAAGCCATGCTGATCGTGCTCGCGAGCCCGGTATGGGACTACTTCACGACGGGGCCCAAGCCCCTTCGCATCTACGTCGAGGAGCAGATTTCGCGCACCGCGACCCTCATGGGCATGATCAAGACCGGCGGCAACTACGCCGCGGCGCTCGCGCCCACGGTGCAGGCGCGCCAGCAGCACCAGGCCGACCAGGTGGTGTTCTGCCCGGGCGGGCAGGTGCAGGAGACCGGCGCCGCCAACTTCCTGCTGATCCGCGACGGCAAGATCCTGACCCGTGTGCTTGATCCCACGATCCTGCACGGCGTCACCCGCGACTCGCTCCTCACCATCGCGCCCGCCATGGGCTTCCAGGTCGAGGAGCGCATCGTCACGACCGGCGAGATGTTCGAGTGGGTGAAGGACGGCGAGGCCGCGCTCTGCGGCACGGCGGCCGTGCTCTCGGGAGTCGGCACGCTCGTGCGTTCGGGCGGTCGCGAGCTCAAGGTCGGCAGCGGCGAGATCGGCCCGAACACCCGGCGGCTGCGCGCCGCGCTGGTCGCCATGCAGACGGGCGAGGTGCCGACGCCGCCCGGCTGGACCACGCGGGTCTGATCCGCGCCGCGGCGGCAGTCGCATGAAAGGCCGCACGCGCGTCAACCATCCGCCTGAAGTCGCGCTGCCGGCGGACAACCGCCCGCTGGTCGCGCCCATCTACGAGTCGGTCAAGTTCGCCTTCGAGACGCTCGAGGAGACCCTGCGCTTCAACCGCGGCGAGCGCGAGGGCTATTTCTACACCCGGCGCGCGAACCCGACCACGCGCCAGCTCGAAAAGCTGCTGGCGGAGCTGCAGCAGCGCGATGACTGCGTGGCGACGGCTTCCGGCGCGGCGGCCATCGCCACCTGCCTGATCTCGCAGCTGCGGGCCGGCGACCATATCCTCTGTTTCGTCGAGACCTACGCGCCGAGCCTGGCCCTCATCCGCGGCACGCTGCACCGGCTGGGAGTCGCGTACACGATGCTCTCGATCGAGGATGACGCCGGCATCGAGCGCGTACTGTCGGAGCGCAAGACGAAGCTCGTCTATTTCGAGTCGCCGACAAACCCCATCACGCGCATCGCCGACATCGGGCGCATCACGAAGGCCGCCCATGCAGCTGGTGCCCTCACGGTGATGGACAACACCTTCGCGGGCTTCCACAACCACGGCCAGTACGGCGTGGACGTGTTCGTGCACAGCCTGACCAAGTACGCCTCGGGCCATGGCGACGTCATGGGCGGCGCCATCATCACGCGCATGGAACTCGCGCGCGAGATCCGCCGGGAGGGCGTGCTGCTCGGGCCCTTGCTCGATCCGCACGCGGCCTTCCTCGTGATGCGCGGGATGAGGACCTATTACCTGCGCTACCAGGCGCAGGCCGCCTCGGCCGTGCGCATCGCGCAGTTCCTCGCCGGTCATCCTGCTGTCGCCCGCGTGCACTATCCGGGCCTCCCGGATCACCCGCGTCACGCGCTCGCGCGCTCACAGATGCACGAATTCGGCTCGATCGTGACCTTCGACCTCGCGGGCGGGGCGGAGGCCGTGCGGCCTTTCATGGATTCGCTCGAATTCTTTGCGATCACGCCGAGCCTCGGCTCCGTGGAATCGCTCGCGATGCCGCCGCAGCTGCTCGCCGTGCGCGGGCTCAACGCCGAACAGCGGGCGGTGTCCGGGATCGGTGAGGGGACGGTACGCCTTTCGGTCGGGATCGAGGACACGGAAGAGCTGATCGGGGACCTGGAGGCGGCGCTCGCGAGAATTGCTGACTGAGCCAGCTTGATCGTCCGCCCCTCGCTGCACCCGGTTCAGCGCGAATCGACGGTGAAAGTCTGACCGGAATAGCGGCCCTGGAAGCTGTGGATCCGCTTCCCCGTGTATCGCGCGACCGCGACTTCGAGTTCGCGGTAGCCTTCGCCGCCTTGCTGGTAGGCGTAGACCCGGCCGA
>DATBLN010000109.1:0-22020 GCA_036555345.1 Steroidobacteraceae bacterium | reverse complement strand
GAGGGGCAGGTCCAGCGCCTGCGCGAGGACCGGGTCACGGAGTCCGACCACCGCGACCGCTACCAGGCGAACGCCCCGGCGGTTGAGGCCGGCCTGTACCTGGTGCCCAAGGTCATCGAATGAACCCGCACCACGCCACGGCCGCCGAGCTCGGGCGCGGGCTGCGGACCCGGCAGTACTCGAGCGTCGAGGTCACGCGCTTCTTCCTGGACCGGATCCACGAAGCGAACGGGGCGCTGAACGCCTTCATCACGGTGACGGCGGAGCGGGCGCTCGCGGACGCAGCGCGGGCGGACGCGATGATCGCGCGCGGCGAGGGCGGGCCGCTCGCGGGCGTGCCGCTCGCGCACAAGGACATCTTCTGCACCGACGGCGTGCTGACCTCCTGCGGGTCGCGGATGCTGTCCAGCTTCATCGCGCCCTACGACGCCACCGTCGTCGAGCGGCTGTCGGCGGCCGGCATGGTGCTGCTCGGCAAGACCAACATGGATGAGTTCGCGATGGGCTCGTCGAACGAAACCAGCCACTACGGCCCGGTGCGCAATCCCTGGGACGGCAGCAAGGTGCCGGGCGGCTCCTCCGGTGGTTCCGCGGCGGCGGTCGCGGCGCGCCTCGCGCCGGTCGCGACCGGCACCGACACCGGCGGCTCGATCCGCCAGCCGGCGGCGCTCACCGGGCTCACCGGCCTCAAGCCGACCTACGGGCGCGTCTCGCGCTACGGGATGATCGCCTTCGCCTCCAGCCTCGACCAGGCGGGGGTGCTCGCGCAGTCCGCCGAGGACGCGGCGCTCGTGCTCCGGGCGATGGCTGGATTCGACGAGCGCGACTCGACCAGCGTGGACGCGGCGGTGCCGGACTACGCGGCCGGCCTCGGCCAGCCCGTGAAGGGCCTACGCATCGGCATCATCCGCGAGTTCTTCGGCGAGGGCCTGGAATCCGGCACGGGCGCCGCGGTGCGCGCCGCGATCGACGCCTTCCGCGCCATGGGGGCGGAGCTCGTGGACGTCAGCCTGCCGTCGCTGCCGATGTCGGTGCCGACCTACTACGTGGTGGCGCCCGCCGAGTGCTCGTCGAACCTCTCGCGCTACGACGGGGTGCGTTTCGGCCACCGTTGCCGCGACCCGAAGGACCTCATGGACCTCTACCGGCGCACGCGCGGCGAGGGGTTCGGCGCGGAGGTCAAGCGGCGGATCATGACCGGCACCTACGTGCTGTCCGCCGGCTACTACGACGCGTACTACCTCAAGGCCCAGAAGGTGCGCAGCCTGATCAACGCCGACTTCCGCCGCGCCTTCGGTCAGGTGGACGTGCTGATGGGGCCGACCACGCCGACGCCCGCCTTCGGGCTCGGCGCCAAGACCGGCGACCCCATCACGATGTACCTGAACGACATCTACACCATCGGCGCGAACCTCGCGGGACTGCCCGCGATCTCGGTGCCCTGCGGGCAGGTGGACGGCCTGCCGGTCGGCCTGCAGATCATCGGTCCGCACTTCTCCGAGGAGCGCGTGCTCGCCGCCGCGCATGCCTGGCAGCGCGAGACCGACTGGCACCGGCGGCTGCCGCCGCTCTACGCCTGAGGCGCCCGTGGCGATCGAGTGGGAAACCGTCATCGGCCTCGAGATCCACGCGCAGCTCGCGACGCGCTCGAAGATCTTCTCCGGGTCGGCCACCGCCTACGGCGGGATGCCGAACGTGCAGGCGAACCTCGTGGACCTCGGCTACCCCGGGGTGCTGCCGGTGCTGAATGGCGAGGCCGTGCGCATGGCGGTCCGGTTCGGGCTCGCGATCAACGCGACCGTCGCGCGCCGCTCGGTGTTCGCGCGCAAGAACTACTTCTACCCGGACCTGCCGAAGGGCTACCAGATCAGCCAGTACGAGCGCCCGATCGTCGAGGACGGACAGGTCGAGATCGTGCTCGAGGACGGCTCGCGCAAGTCCATCGGCGTCACGCGTGCGCACCTCGAGGAGGACGCCGGCAAGTCGCTGCACGAGGGGCTCGGCCGGATGAGCGGCATCGACCTGAACCGCGCCGGGACGCCGCTGCTCGAGATCGTCTCGGAGCCGGACCTGCGTTCCGCGCGCGAGGCGATCGCGTACATGAAGAAGATCCACACGCTGGTGCGCTACCTCGAGATCTGCGACGGCAACATGCAGGAGGGCTCCTTCCGCTGCGACGCGAACGTGTCCGTGCGCCACAAGGGTCGCCACGAGTTCGGCACGCGCTGCGAGATCAAGAACCTGAACTCCTTCCGCTTCGTCGAGCGCGCGATCAACTACGAGGTCGCGCGCCAGGTCGAGCTGATCGAGGGCGGCGGCGCCGTGGTGCAGGAGACGCGCCTCTACGATCCCGACCGCCACGAGACCCGCCCGATGCGCTCGAAGGAGGAGGCGAACGACTACCGCTACTTCCCCGACCCCGACCTGCTGCCGCTCGCGCTCGACGACGCATTCGTCGAGCAGGTGCGCGGGACCCTGCCGGAGCTGCCGGACGCGAAGGCGGCGCGGTTCGCGCGCGAGCACGGGCTGTCCGCCTATGACGCCGGCGTGCTCACCGCGAGCCGCGAGCTGGCGGCCTTCTACGAGGAGGTCGCGGCCGGCACGGGGGGCGAGTGGAAGCTCGCCGCCAACTGGGTGATGGGCGAGTTGTCCGGCTTCCTGAACCGGGACGGCCTGGACATCGGCGGCTCGCCGGTGTCCGCGGCCGCGCTCGCGGGGCTCCTGCGCCGGATCCAGGACGGCACGATCTCCGGCAAGATCGCCAAGGACGTGTTCGAGGCGATGTGGACCGAACGCCGCGACGCGGACGCGATCATCGACGCCAGGGGCCTGCGGCAGATCACCGACACCGCTGCGATCGAGCAGGCCATCGCCGGCGTGATGGCGGCGAACCCGGACCAGCTCGCCGGCTACCGCGCCGGCAAGGACAAGCTGTTCGGCTTCTTCGTCGGCCAGGTCATGAAGGCGACCGGCGGCAAGGCGAACCCGGCGCAGGTCAACGAGCTGCTGCGCAAGATGCTGGCGGGATGAGCCGGTGCGCAATGCCGTGGCGGCCGGAATCGCTGCTCGCTCGCGGCGCGCGGTCGCGGGCGACACGGCCGGCGCGCGCGAGGTGGCGGGGTCCTCGCGAGCAAACTCGTAAGTTCCGGCGGAATTTGCGAGCGAGGGACCCCGCCGGATCCCGCGCGCGCCGGTGGTGCCCGCCATCGAACGTGCGCCAATGAGCGGCGACCTGCTGCACCGGTTCCTGTTCGAGCAGCTCCCCGTCCGCGGCCACCTGGTGCGCCTCGACGCGAGCTGGCGCGCGGCGATCGAGCACCATGACTACCCGCGGCCCGTGGCGGACGCCCTCGGCGAGGCGATGGCGGCCTGCGCGCTGATGGCGGGCGCGCTCAAGTTCGAGGGCCGGCTGTCGCTGCAGCTCGAGAGCCGCGGGCCGCTCCGCCTGCTGCTCGCGCAGTGCACGCATCGCCACGCGATCCGGGGCGTCGCGCGCCACGAGGGGCGCCTGGCGCCCGGATCCGGGACGGCGGCGCTGCTCGGGAACGGCCAGCTCGCGGTCACGATCGAACAGTCCGCGAGCGGCGACCGCTACCAGGGCGTGGTGCCGCTCGCCGGCCTGCCGCTCGCCGGGAGCCTCGAGCAGTACTTCGAGCGCTCCGAGCAGCTGCCGTCGCGCCTGGTGCTGGCCGCGACCCCGGAGCGCGCCGCGGGCCTGCTGCTGCAGCGCATCGCCGTGGGCAGCGAGGCGCCGCCGGCGGAGGCCGACGACGCCTGGCGGCGGATCGGCCTGCTGGCCGCGACGCTCAAGCCCGACGAGCTGCTGTCGCTGCCCTGCCGCGACCTGCTCGGGCGCCTGTTTCCGGAGGACGACATCCGCCTGTTCGAGGGCACGCCGGTCTTCTTCCAGTGCAGCTGCTCGCGCGAGCGCGTCGCGGGCATCCTGCAGACGCTCGGCGGCGACGAGGTGCATGCGCTCCTCGCCGAGCGCGGGGACGTCGAAGTGCGCTGCGAGTTCTGCAACCGCGCCTGGCGCTTCGACGCGGTGGACGTCGCGGGGCTGTTCGCCCCGGAAGCGCCGCAGCAGGCGCCGCCCGGGGTGCACTGACCGTCAGGCCTTGCGGTGCCCCGCGAAGGCGATGCGGTCGAGCACGCCGAGCAGCACCGCCGAGACGACGAAGGTCAGGTGCAGCACGACGTACCAGAGGATCTTGTCGTTCGGGACCTGCTGCGCGTTCATGAAGATGCGCAGCAGGTGGATCGAGGAGATCGCGACGATCGAGGCGGCGACCTTCAGCTTCAGCGTGCCGGAGTCGAGCTTGGAGAGCCAGGCGGGCGTGTCGCCGGCGGTGTCGAGATCGATGCGCGAGACGAAGTTCTCGTATCCCGAGAACATGACCATGACGATCAGGCTGCCGACCAGGACCAGGTCGATCATCGCGAGCAGCGTCAGGACGAGGTCCGCCTCGGCGAGCGTGAAGACCTGCGAGATCACGTGCCAGGCCTCCTGGAAGAACTTGATGGCGAGCACGATGAGCGCGAGCGAGAGCCCGAGGTAGACCGGCGCGAGCAGCCAGCGGCAGGCGAACAGCAGCCGCTCGATCGACCTTTCCAGCATTCGACGCGTCTCCGGAGCCGTGACGCGCACATTGTATACTCGATCAGATGCGCGATCGCCCGCCCGTGCAGGTGTCGTTCGAGTTCTTCCCGCCCGCCGACGAAGCCATGGAGCGCACGCTCTGGGCGTCGATCCAGCGGCTGGCGCCGCTCGCGCCGCGTTTCGTCTCGGTCACCTACGGAGCCGACGGCTCGACCCGGGACCGCACCCACCGCGTGGTCGAGCGGGTGCTGCGCGAAACCCGCCTGACGGCGGCGCCGCACCTGACCTGTGTCGGCGCGGGCCGCGGCGAGGTCCTGGAGGTCGCGCGCCGCTACTGGGAGCTGGGCATCCGCCACGTCGTCGCGCTGCGCGGCGACCCCCCCGCCGGCGGCGGACGCTACGAGCCGCGCGCCGACGGCTTCGCGCACGCCGCCGACCTGGTCGCGGGCCTGCGCGGGGTCGCGGACTTCGAGATCTCGGTGGCCGCATTCCCGGAGACGCACCCGGAGGCCGCCTCGCGCGAGGCCGACCTCGACAACCTGCGGCGCAAGCTGGACGCGGGCGCGGCGCGCGCGATCACGCAGTTCTTCTTCGACACCGACCTGTACCTGCGTTTCCGCGACGACTGCGCCGCCCGCGGCATCCGCGCGCCCATCGTGCCGGGCATCCTGCCGATCACGCGCTTCCCGCAGCTGCTGCGCTTCGCGGCGCGCTGCGGCGCGACGGTCCCGGACTGGCTGGTCGAGCGCTTCGAGGGCCTGGAGGACGACCCGGAGACGCGAAAGATGATCGCCGCCTCGGTCGCCATCGAGCAGGTCGCGCGGCTGCGGCGCGAGGGCGTCGACGAGTTCCACTTCTACACGCTGAACCGCGCCGAGCTCGCCTACGCGATCTGCCACGCGCTCGGGATCCGCGCGCGATGAGCCCGGAGGGACGCATCGCGGCCCTCGCGGGCGCGCTCGCCGAGCGGATCCTGGTGCTGGACGGCGCCATGGGCACGATGTTCCAGCGCGCCGCGCTCGACGGATCCGACTACCGCGGCCGCCGGTTCGCGAACTGGCCGCGCGAACTCAAGGGTGCGAACGACCTGCTGTCGCTGACGCGGCCGGAGCTGGTCGCGTCCATCCACCGCGCCTACCTCGACGCCGGCGCGGACATCATCGAGACCAACACCTTCAATGCGAGCGCACCGTCGCTCGCGGACTACGGGCTCGAGGAGTACGTCGGCGAGATCAACCTGGAATCCGCCCGCATCGCGCGCCGCGTGGTGGACGAGGCGCTGGCCCGCGACGGACGCCTGCGCTACGTCGCCGGTGCGCTCGGGCCCACGAGCCGCACGGCCTCGCTCTCCCCGGACGTCAACGACCCCGGGTTCCGCAACACCAGCTTCGAGGCGCTGCGCGCGACCTATGGCGTCGCCGCGCGCGCGCTGATCGAGGGCGGGGCCGACCTGCTCATCGTCGAGACCATCTTCGACACGCTGAACGCGAAGGCGGCGCTGTACGCGATCGACGAGGCGTTCGAGGCGTTCGGGACGCGGCTGCCGGTCGTGATCTCCGGCACGATCACGGACGCCTCCGGGCGCACTCTCTCGGGCCAGACGGTCGAGGCGTTCTGGAACTCGGTGCGCCACGCGCGACCGCTCGCGGTCGGCCTCAACTGCGCGCTCGGCGCCCGGCAGCTGCGCCCGCACGTGGAGGAGATGTCGCGCATCGCGGACTGCTTCGTGAGCGCCTATCCCAACGCCGGCCTGCCGAACGCCTTCGGCGACTACGATGAGGCCGCCTGCGAGACCGCGGAGCAGCTTGGCGAGTGGGCGCGCGCCGGGCTCGTCAACATCGTCGGCGGCTGCTGCGGCACCACGCCCGAGCACATCGCCGCGATCGCGCAGGCGGTCGCGGGCGTCCCGCCGCGCCGGCCGCCGGCGCCGCCGCGGCGCTGCCGGCTGTCGGGCCTGGAGGCCCTCAACATCGAGCCGGAGATGCTGTTCGTGAACGTCGGCGAGCGCACCAACGTCACCGGCTCGGCGAAGTTCCGCAAGCTGATCGAGGCGGACGACTACGCGGCGGCGCTCGCGATCGCGCGCGACCAGGTGGCCAATGGCGCGCAGCTGATCGACGTCAACATGGACGAGGGCATGCTCGACTCGCAGGCCGCGATGGTGAAGTTCCTGAACCTGGCGGCCTCCGAGCCCGACATCGCGCGCGTGCCGGTCATGATCGACTCCTCGAAATGGTCGGTGATCGAGGCGGGCCTGCGCTGCCTGCAGGGCCGGGGCGTGGTCAACTCGATCTCGCTCAAGGAGGGGGAGGGACCGTTCCTCGCGCAGGCGGGGCTGGTGCGGCGCTACGGCGCGGCGGCCGTGGTCATGGCCTTCGACGAGCAGGGCCAGGCCGACAGCGTCGAGCGCAAGGTCGCGATCTGCGAGCGCGCGTACCGGCTGCTGACGGAACGGGCGGGCTTCGCGCCCGAGGACATCATCTTCGACGCCAACATCTTCGCGGTCGGAACCGGCATCGAGGAGCACGCCGACTACGGGCGCGCCTTCATCGAGGCGGTGCGCGTGATCAAGCAGCGCTGCCCCGGCTCGCTCACGAGCGGCGGCGTCAGCAACGTGTCATTCGCGTTCCGCGGCAACGACGCCGTGCGCGAGGCGATGCACGCCGTGTTCCTGTACCACGCGATCCGCGCGGGCCTCGACATGGGCATCGTCAACGCGGGCCAGCTCGGCATCTACGAGGAGCTCCCGGCGGAACTGCGCGAGCGGGTCGAGGACGTGATCCTGAACCGCCGGCCCGACGCGACCGAGCGGCTGCTCGAGGTCGCGGGCCGCTACAAGGGCGGGGCCGCGGAGAAGCGCGGCGAGGACCCGGGCTGGCGCAACCGGCCCGTGCACGAGCGCCTCGCGCACGCCCTCGTGAAGGGCATCGACGAGTTCATCATCGAGGACGTCGAGGAGGCGCGCCGGGCGGCCGAGCGGCCGCTCGACGTGATCGAGGGGCCGCTGATGGACGGCATGAACGTGGTCGGCGACCTGTTCGGGGCCGGCAAGATGTTCCTGCCGCAGGTGGTGAAGTCCGCGCGCGTGATGAAGCGGGCGGTCGCGCACCTCGTGCCCTACATCGAGCAGGGCCAGGGCGGCGCGCGCGCGCGCAACGGCCTGATCGTCATGGCGACGGTGAAGGGCGACGTGCACGACATCGGCAAGAACATCGTGGGCGTCGTGCTCCAGTGCAACAACTTCGAGGTCGTGGACCTCGGGGTGATGGTGCCGGCCGAGCGGATCCTCGAGACCGCGCGCGCGAAGGGGGCCAGCATGATCGGCCTCTCCGGGCTGATCACGCCCTCGCTCGACGAGATGGTCCACGTCGCGCACGAGATGCAGCGCCAGGGCTTCACGATCCCGCTCCTGATCGGCGGCGCGACCACCTCGCCCGCGCACACCTCCGTGCGCATCGAGCCGCAATACGGCCACGGCGTCGTGTACGTGAAGGACGCCTCGCGGGCCGTGGGCGTCTGCCAGGCGCTGGTCTCGCCCGAGTCGCGCGCCGCGTTCTTCGAGCGGATGCACGCCGAGCACGCCGCGCGCCGCGAGCAGCACGCCGGGCGCCGGCGGCGGCCGGAGGGGCTGCCGCTCGCCGAGGCGCGCGCGCGCGGGCCCAGACTCGACTGGGGAGCGTACCGCCCGCCGGCGCCCGCTTTCACGGGCGCGCGGGCGCTCCCGGACCTCGCGCTCGGCGAGCTCGTTCGCTACGTCGACTGGATGCCGTTCTTCAACGCCTGGGAATTCTCCGGGAAGTTCCCGGAGATCCTGCGCGACCCGGTGCGCGGGGAGGCCGCGACGTCGCTGTGGCGCGACGCCCAGCGCATGCTCGAGGCGCTGGTGCGCGAGCGCTGGCTGACGGCCCGCGCGGTGCTCGGCTTCTTCCCGGCGGCGTCGGCGGGCGACGACATCGAGGTGTTCGCCGGCGCCCCGCGCGGCGAACGGCGCGCGACGCTGCACCACCTGCGCCAGCAGAAAGCGAAGCCCGCCGGGCAGCCGCAGTATTGCCTGGCGGATTTCATCGCGCCGCTCGACCTCGGCGTCCCGGACTTCATCGGCGCCTTCGCCGTGACGGCGGGCATCGGCATCGAGGCACACGTCGCGCGGTTCGAGGCGGCGCACGACGATTATTCTGCGATCCTGCTGAAGGCCCTCGCCGACCGCCTCGCGGAAGCCGCCGCCGAGATGCTGCACGAGCGCGTGCGGCGCGAGCTGTGGGGCTACGCGCCCGGGGAGCGCCTGACGGGCGAGCAGCTGGTGCGCGAGGAATATCGCGGCATCCGCCCGGCCCCGGGCTACCCCGCCTGCCCGGACCACACCGAGAAGGCCGCCCTCTGGCGGCTGCTCGATGCCGAGGCGGCGACCGGCATCCGGCTCACCGAGTCCTTCGCGATGCACCCGGCGGCCTCGGTCAGCGGGTGGTATTTCTCGCACCCCGAGGCCCGCTACTTCGCCGTCGGGCCGATCGGGGCGGACCAGCTCGAGGACTACGCCCGCCGCAAGGGCATCCCGGTGGCGGAGGCGCGCCGCTGGCTTGCGCCCAACCTGGCGCGCGACGAGGCCGACGCCGCCTGAGGCGCGCCGGATCGAGCCGCGCCCGCGACGAATCGATTGTCCGCGCGGCCGGGCGCTTCCTTATGATGGCGGGGAAGTGGTCATCCGGTTCACCGTCAACGGGGTGGAGCGCGAGTTCGCGGGCGACGGCGAGATGCCGCTCCTGTGGTACCTGCGCGACCACGCCCGCCTGACCGGCACCAAGTACGGCTGCGGCGCGGGCCTCTGCGGCGCCTGCACCGTGCTTGTGGACGGCGAGGCGCGCCGGTCCTGCGTGCTGCCGGTATCGGCGCTCGCCGGCAGCGCGGTCCGCACGATCGAGGGCCTCGGCGCTTCCGGCCTGCACGCCGTGCAGAGGGCCTGGATCGAGGAGGACGTCGCCCAGTGCGGCTATTGCCAGGCCGGGCAGATCATGGCGGCGACGGCGCTCCTCGAGCGCCGGCCCGATCCGTCGCCGGAAGACGTCGATGCCATCACGAACTACTGCCGCTGCGGCACCTATGCCCGCATCCGCAAGGCGATCGCGCGCGCGGCGCGGGAGATGAAGAAGTGAGCGCGCCGGCGCTCGCGGTGTCGCGCCGCGCCTTCCTGCAGTCGTCGCTGACGGCCTCCGGCGGGCTGCTGCTGACGCCCATGTTCGCGCCGGCGGCGCTCGCGCAGGATGCCGCGGCGCCGCCGAACCCGCTCGGGATCAACCTGCGCATCGAGCCCGACAACCGCGTGATCATCGGCTCGCCCAGCCCGGAGATCGGGCAGGGCGTCAAGACCTCGGTGCCGATGATCATCGCGGAGGAACTGGATGCCGACTGGTCGCAGGTCACGGTCGAGCAGCTTCCCCTCGGCATCGACTTCAGCGGCGCCGCGCCGCGCTGGATGTATGGACCACAGGGCGCGGGCGGCAGCACCAGCATTCCCGACGCCTGGGCCGAGCTGCGCCAGATCGGCGCGCAGGCGCGCTCGCTGATGCGCCGCGCCGCCGCCGCGCGCTGGGGCATCGCGCCGGACGCGGTCGCGACGCGGGACGGTCAGGCGCTGCACCCGGACGGGCGCAGGCTCGCCTATGGCGAGCTCGCGGCGGAGGCGGCGGCGCTCGCGTTGCCGCCGGACCCGGTGCCGCTCAAGCCGCGTTCCGAGTACCGCGTCATCGGCCGCCCGCGCAGGGTCGTGGATGCCGGCGACATCGTCACCGGCCGCGCGCGCTACGGCATCGACGTGCAGGAGCCGGGCGCCTGCACGGCCGTCATGGCGCGCTGCCCGTATTTCGACGGCGACATCGCCTCGTACGACGACACCGCCGCGCGCGCCGTCCCCGGCGTGCGCGCGGTCGTCGTGGTGCCGGGCCCGAAGCCGGGGGAGCCGCTCACGGCGAACCTCGCGACCGGGATCGCGGTCGTCGCGGACGACACCTGGTCGGCGCTCAAGGGCCGCGAGGCGCTCAAGGTCGAGTGGACGCGCGGGCCCTGGGCCGCCGAATCGAGCGCGGCGCTCGATGCCCAGTGCGCGGAGCTCCTGTCGCGCACGGGGCAGGTCGTGCACGACGCCGGCGATTTCGCCGCCGCGCGCGAGGCCGCAGCGCGCGTGGTCAGCGCGCGCTACCGCGTGCCGTTCGTGAGCCATGCGCCGCTCGAGCCCGAGAACTGCTTCGTGCACGTGATGGCCGACCGCGCGCGGGTCATCGGGCCGCTGCAGCAGCCGGCGGGCGCGCAGCGCGTCGTCCACCTCGTCACCGGCATCCCGCGTCCCGCGATCTCGGTCGAGATGACGCGCTCCGGCGGCGGCTTCGGCCGCAAGCTGACGAACGACTTCGTGGCCGAGGCCGCGCTGATCTCGAAAGCGACGGGCCTGCCGATCAAGCTGCAATGGACGCGCGCCGACGACCTGCAGCACGACTTCTACCGGCCCTTCGGCCACCACGAGCTGGTCGCGGCGCTCGATGCCGCGGGCTCGGTCACCGGCTGGACGCACCGCCTCGCGAGCGCGTCGAAGTACTACCGGCGCGCCAACGTGAAGCCCGAGGACCTGTGGGGGCCGGAACTGTACCCGGACGACTTCCCGGCCCGGCTGGTGCCCCACTACCGCCTGGAGTGGCACGCCGTCACGAGCGGCATCCCGCGCGGCTCCTGGCGCGCGCCGGCGCACACGGCGAATGCGTTCGTGGTGCAGAGCTTCCTGGACGAGGTCGCGCTCGCCACCGGCCGGGACCCGCTCGCGCTCCGGCTCGCGATGCTGGGCGACGATCGCGAGTTCGACTACGCGCAGCACGGCGGACCGAAATTCCACACCGGGCGCCTGCGCGCGGTGCTCGAGCGCGTCGCTTCCGCGATCGGCTGGGGCCGGAAGCTGCCGCGGGGCCGCGGCATCGGGCTCGCGGCGCACTTCACCTTCGGCGGCTACGCCGCGCACGCCATCGAGGTGGAGGTCTCGCCGCGCGGCGAGCTCGCGTTCCGGCGCGTGGTCTGCGCCATCGACTGCGGCCAGCCGGTGAACCCGCTCGGCATCGAGGCGCAGATGCAGGGCGGCACGATCGACGGGCTGTCGACCGCGCTCAACCTCGAGATCACGATCCAGGACGGCCGCGTCCGGGAGTCGAACTTCGACGGCTACCCGCTCGCGACCATGGCGCAGATGCCGCGCGACGTCGAGGTGATCATCGTGGACTCGGCGGAGGCGCCGTCCGGCTGCGGCGAGATGGGCATCCCGACCGCGGCGCCCGCGCTCATGAACGCGATCCACGCCGCCTGCGGCGTGCGCATCCGCAACCTGCCAGTCCGCGACCAGCTCAGGGCTGCGCTCGTCCGAGCGACCTGAGCAGCCCCGCGCGCTCCATCATCCCCATCTGCCACAGGATCCAGTCCTGGCGCTGGCGCACCCAGGGCGAGGGGTTCGCGGCGCGGAATCGCTTCGGGCTCGGCAGCACCGCGGCGAGCAGTGCCGCCTCCGGACGATTCAGCCTCGCGGCAGGCTTGCCGAAGTAGGCGCGGCTGGCGGCCTCCACGCCCCAGACGCCGCGCCCGAACTCGGCGCTGTTGAGGTACACCTCCAGGATGCGCCGCTTGGTCCACAGCGTCTCGATGCAGAGCGTGAACCAGGCCTCGAGCCCCTTGCGCAGCCAGCTCTGCCCGGGCCACAGGAACAGGTTCTTCGCGACCTGCTGGCTGATGGTGCTCGCCCCGCGCATGCGCCGGCCCCGCTTCGCGTCGGCGAGCGCCTGGTCGATCGCCTCGAAGTCGAAGCCGTCGTGCTCGAGGAATTTCTGGTCCTCGGCCGCGATGACCGCGGCGGCGGCATGGCGCGAGATCTGCTCCCACGGCACCCAGTCGTGGCGGCGCGGCCGCTCGTCGTCCCGCAGCATGAACGCGGTCACCGGCACCGGCACCACGCGGAACAGCGCGACCAGCCCGACGCTGCCGAGCGCCGCCAGGGCGATCGCGAGCGCCAGCGATCGCGCGAGCCGCGCCGGCAGGCTGCGGCGGTTCACGGCGGGCGGCGCCGCGTCAGAGGCCGCTCGCGCGCCGCACGAGCCTGATGACGACCGGCTCGAGCGGCACGTCGTCGTGCCCGCCGCGCCGGCCGGTCTTGACCGCCGCGATCCTGTCGACCACGTCGATGCCGCCCGCGACGCGCCCGAACACCGCGTAGCCGTAACTGCCGGGGCGATGGTCGAGGAACGCGTTGTCCACGAGGTTGATGAAGAACTGCGCGGTGGCGCTGTGCAGGTCGTTGGTGCGCGCCATCGCGATCGACCCGCGGCGGTTGCGCAGGCCGTTGTCCGCCTCGTTCGTGATCGGCTCGTGCGTCGCCTTCTGCGTCATGTCGGCCGTGAAGCCGCCGCCCTGGATCATGAAGCCCGGGATCACGCGATGGAAGACGGTGCCGTCGAAATGGCCCTCGTCCACGTAGCGCAGGAAGTTGCTGCAGGTGATGGGCGCCGACACCTCGTCGAGTTCCACCGTGAAATCGCCCAGCGACGTTTCGAACCGGATCATCGTGACCTCTCCCGGGGACCGGACGCCGATTCTAATGCGTCCGGCGGCATCCTGCCCCGCGTCGCGCGCTCGCATCCCGCGAGATCGCGGCGCGTGGCGAGCTGCGTGAAGCCCGCGCGCGCCATCCGCGCGCGCACCCCGGCGCCCTGGGCTGCGCCGTGCTCGACGACGAGCGCGCCGCCCGGGCAGAGGACGGCGGGTGCGCCGCCGCAGATGCGGGCGAGCGCCTCGAGGCCGGTCGGGCCCGCGACCAGCGCCGCGCGCGGCTCGCGCGCGAGCGCGGCGAGCGCCGGTTCGTCCCCGGCCAGATAGGGCGGGTTGGAGGCGACGAGGTCATAGCGGGAGCCGGCCACGGGCCCGAACCAGTCGCCGCGCAGGAACCGGACATTCGCCAGGCCGAGCCGGGCCGCGTTGCCCGCCGCGACCGCGAGCGCCTGCTCGCTCGCGTCCACGGCGGTGACCGAGGCGTCCGGGCGCTCGTGCGCGATCGCGAGTGCGATCGCGCCGCTGCCGGTCCCGAGGTCGAGGACCGCCGGGCGCGTGGCGCCCGCGATCGCCTCGAGCGCCATCTCGACGACGAGCTCCGTCTCCGGCCGCGGCACCAGTACGGCGGGCGTCACCGCGAGGTCGAGCGACCAGAATTCCCGGTGCCCGGTCAGGTAGGCGACGGGCTCGCCGCGGAGGCGCCGCCCGGCGAGCGTCTCGAGCGCCGCGGACTCGGAGGGCGCCAGCGCGCGCTCCGGATGGGCGGCGAGCGCCGTCCGGCCCGCGCCGAGCGCGTGCGCGAGCAGCAGCTCCGCGTCGAGCGCGGGTGTCGTGGAAACCGGCGCGAGGCGGCGCGCCAGCGCCGCGAGCGCCTCGCCCGCGCGCGTCATTCGAGCGCGGCGAGCTCCTCGGCGCGGTGCTCGCGCGCGAGCGCGTCGATCACTTCGTCGAGGTCGCCGTCGATGATGGAATCGAGCCGGTACAGCGTCAGCTCGATGCGGTGATCCGTCAGCCGGCCCTGCGGGAAGTTGTAGGTGCGGATGCGCTCCGAGCGGTCGCCGGTGCCCACCTGCAGCCTGCGTGTGCGCGCGCGCGTGGCCGCCGCGCGCTCCCGCTCCGCGGCCAGCAGCTTCGCGTGCAGCAGCGCCATCGCGCGCGCGCGGTTCTTGTGCTGCGAGCGCTCGTCCTGGCACTCGACGACGATGCCGGTCGGCAGGTGGGTGATGCGCACGGCGGAGTCGGTCTTGTTGACGTGCTGCCCGCCGGCGCCCGAGGCGCGGAAGGTGTCGACGCGCAGGTCCGCCGCGCTCACGGCCACGCTCTCGACCTCGGCGATCCCGGGCAGCACGGCGACCGTGCAGGTGGAGGTGTGGATGCGGCCCTGCGTCTCGGTCGCGGGCACGCGCTGCACGCGGTGCGTGCCGGACTCGAACTTGAGGCGCCCGTACACGCCGCGGCCCGCGACGCGGCTGATCACCTCGCGGTAGCCGCCATGCTCGCCGCGGCTCTCCGACAGCCTCTCGACCACCCAGCCGCGGCGCTCGGCGTAGCGCGCGTACATGCGGAACAGGTCGCCTGCGAACAGCGCGGCCTCGTCGCCGCCGGCCGCGGCGCGGATCTCCAGGAACACGTCGTGCCCGTCCAGCGGGTCTTCCGGCACCAGCAGCCCGGTGAGCGCCGCCTCGTCGGCGGCGATCGCGCGCTCGAGCTCGCCGATCTCCTGCCGCGCCAGCTCGCGCACGCCCGCGTCCGCGTCGGCGACCATCGCGCCCGCGGCCGCGAGCGCCCGCTCGCGCTCGGCGAGGCGCGCCACGCCGCGCGCGATCGGGTCGAGCCGGGCGAACTCGACCGACAGCTCGCGGAAGCGGTCGGAGCGGCCGAGCACCCGGGGATCCGCCAGCAGGCGCTCGACCTCGGCATGCCGGTCCGCGACCTGCAGGAGGCGCCGGCGGATCGCGTCCTTCACCGCTCTTCCCGCGCCGTGCCGAACAGGCGCGCGACGGCCTGGGCGAGGGCGTCGTCGCCGCTCTCGGCGGCGTCGCGCAGCGCCGTGGAGGGCGCGTGCAGCAGCCGGTTGGTCAGCGTGCCGGCAAGAAACTCGAGCACCTCGCCCGGATCCTGGCCCGCGGCCAGCATGCGGCGCGCCTGCTCGAGCGTCTGCGCGCGCACGACCTCGGCGTGGTTGCGCAGCTCGCGGATCATCGGCACCGCGTCCTGCACGCGCAGGCCCGCCATGAAGCGCACGGCATCCTCGTCGATGATGCGCCGCGCCTCGGCGGCCTCCTCCTGGCGCGCCTTCAGGTTCACATCCACGACCTGCCGCAGGTCGTCGATCGTGTAGAGGTAGACGTCCTCGAGCGCCGCGACCGCCGGGTCGATGTCGCGCGGCACCGCGATGTCCAGCATGAACATCGGCCGGTGCCGGCGCGCCCGGAGCGCCGCCTCGACCGCGGGCAGCGTGACGACGAACCCGGGCCGCGCGGTGGAGGAGATGACGATGTCCGCCTGCGGCAGGTGCGCGTCGATGGCGTCGAGCAGGATCGCCGAGGCCTGCAGGCCTTCCGCGATGCGCTCGGCCCGCGCCAGGCTGCGGTTCGCGATGACCAGGCGGCCGATGCGCTGCGCGTGCAGGTGTCGGGCGGCGAGCTCGATCATCTCGCCCGCGCCGATCAGGAGCGCGGCGTGGCGCTCGAAGTTCGCGAAGATGCGCCGCGCGAGCTGGATCCCGGCCGAGGCGACCGACACGGCGTTCGCGCCGATCGCCGTCTCGGTGCGCACCTGCTTGGCGACGGCGAAGGTCTGCTGGAACAGCCGGTTCAGCCGCGGGCCCGCCGTGCCCGCCTGCTGCGCGGCGCGGTAGGCGTCCTTGAGCTGGCCGAGGATCTGCGGCTCGCCGAGGATCATCGAGTCGAGCCCGGCGGCCACGCCGAACACGTGGCGCACCGCCTCGATGCCCTCGGCCTGGTACAGGCAGTCCGCGAGTGGCACGCCGGATTCCGCGGACAGCCACTCCACGAGCGGCCGGGCGCCCGCGCCTGCGGCGCAGTAGAGCTCCGTGCGGTTGCAGGTGGAGATGATCGCCGCCTCCTCGACTCCCGGCAGCGCGGCGAGCGCCGCGAGCGCCTGCGGCAGGCGCGCGGCGTCGAAGACGATGCGTTCGCGCACTTCGACGGGCGCGGTCCGGTGGTTCAGTCCGACGACGAGGAGCGACATGATGGGCCGGCAGCAGGAATCCGCGGGATTGTCCGGTAACGACCACGGCAGCACAAGCAGTCGGCTATAGTCGCGCGATGCCCGCCGCCTCGCGCCCGCTTGCCGCGCTCCTGCTGCTGGCCGCCTGCGCGGCGGCAGAGGCGGGCACGGCGCGCTGCGGCGGCGGTGATGTCTGGCAGCTCGCGGCGGCCGGCGAGCGCGCCCTCGCGCGCGCCGACTGGCCGCTCTCCGCGCGCCTCTACGGCTGCGCCTCGCTGGCCGGCGAGGATCCCGCGCTCGCGGAGCGGGCGACCCGCATCTCATTCGAGAACGGGCAGTATGCGGAGGCGGTCCGGCAGGCGCGCCACTGGCTCGAGATCCTGCCCGCGAGCGAGCCCGCGCGCCGGCACCTCGCGACCGGGTTGCTGCGGGTGTACGACGACGCCGGCGCCGCCGCGGAGTTCCGCGCGCTCCTCGAGGACGCCTACGAGGACCGCGCGCGCGGCTACCTGGTCCTGCTCGGCATCCTGTCGGAGGAGGGCAACGAGACCGGCGCGGCGCGGGTCATGGAGCGGCTCGCCGCCGCGGACCCGGAGGTCGCCGAGGCGCAATACGCCGCGAGCGTGCTCTGGCAGCGCGCCGAGGATGGCGGGCGCGCGCTCGCGGCTGCGCGGCGCGCGATGGCGCTGCGCAAGGACTGGCGGATGGCGGAGCTCGCCGAAGTGCGCGCGCTCGCGACCCGGGGCGACGAGGCCGCGGCGCTCGATCGCGTCGCCGTGCTCGCCGCCGACGGCGACCTGTACACGAAGGTCAGCCAGGCGTGGCTCCTGCTCGGCGCCGACCGGCGCGCCGAAGCCGCGGCCGTCTTCGAGGAGCTGCGCCGTGCGGGCGGTGCGGCGCTTCCCGACGCGATTGCCGGCCTGACCGCGATCGCGATCGACGAGCGGCGCTTCGACGACGCACGGCGGCTGCAGGACGATGCCGCCCGCGATCCGCAGCAGGCGGACGGCGTGCAGTGGAACCTCGCGCGCATTGCCGAGGAGCGCGGCGAGAAGGCGGCGGCCGCGCGCCACTACGAGGGCATCCGCGGCGGCGCGCGCGCCGCGCCCGCGCAGCTACGCGCGTTCCGGCTCTGGCGGGCGCAGGGCGAGACCGCGCGCGCGGAGCTGCTGATCGACGACTTCCTCGCGGCGGAGCCGGGCCAGACGCGCGACGTCGTCGCGGGCGTCGCGAACCAGCTGGTGGACGAGGGCCAGGGCGCGGCCGCGATCGCGCTCCTGGACCGCGCGCTCAGGTTCCTGCCGGACGACGACCTGCGGCTCGCGCGCGGCTTCCTGTTCGAGCGCCTCGACCGCGTGCCCGAGGCAGTCGCCGACCTGCGAGCGGTGCTGAAGCGCCGGCCCGACGACCCGGTGATCCAGAACGCGCTCGGCTACACGCTCGTGGACCGCACGCGTTCGCTCGACGAGGGGCACCGGCTGATCGGGCTGGCGCTCACGGCCAAGCCCGACAGCTATGCGGTCCAGGATTCCATGGGATGGGCGCTGGTCCGGCTCGGCCAGCTGGAGGAAGGCAGGTCCTGGCTCGAGACGGCCTGGGCGCGCTCCGGGGACCCGGAAGTCGCCGCCCACCTCGGCGAGACCTACTGGCTGCTCGGCCGCACCGAGGATGCGCGGCGCATCTGGGACGAGACGCTCGCGAAGCATCCCGACAGCCGGCCGCTGCTGCGCGCCATCGAGCGCCACCCGCGGTGAACGCGCGGCTCGCCGCCTGCGGCGTGGCCCTGCTGGCCGCCGGCTGCGCGACCCTGCCGCCGGCCGGAGGCGGCGACTGGCCGCCGCGGCGCGAGGCGCTGCAGGCGCTCGACGGCTGGACGCTCAGCGGGCGCGTCGCGGTCGCGGCGGGCGGCGAGGGTTTCTCCGGCGGCCTGCGCTGGCGCCAGGACGGGACCCGCGCGGAGATCGACATGCGCGGCCCGCTCGGCGGTACCGCGCTCGCGATCCGCGTGGACGGGGATGCGATGACGGTGACGGACGCGAATGGCGTGACGATCGACGGCGCGGAGGCGCGCCGCGTGGCCGCCGGGTTCGTCGGCGTGCCGCTGCCGCTGCCGCAGCTGCGCTACTGGCTGGTCGGCGCGCCGGCCCCGGATTCCCCCTACCGCGAAACGATGGGAGAGGGCGCGCGGCTCGCGGCCCTCGAGCAGGCCGGGTGGCAGGTGCGCTACACGCGCTATGGCGCCGCGGGCGCGCGCATCCTGCCGGAGCGCCTGGAACTGACCGCGGGCGACGTCCGGCTGCGGCTCTCCGTAGGCAGCTGGCAGTTCGCGCCGTGACCGCCGCGCCCTGGCCGGCGCCGGCCAAGCTGAACCTGTTCCTGCACGTGCTCGGCCGCCGCGCGGACGGCTACCACGAGCTCCAGACCGTCTATCAGCTGATCGACCTCGCCGACCGCCTGGCGATTGAGCCGCGCGCGGATGGCGCGATCCAGAGGCTCGAGGGCCCGCGCGAAGTGCCGGAGGAGGACGACCTCTGCGTGCGCGCTGCGCGGCGGCTGCAGGCGGAGGGCGGCGTGCGCGCGGGCGCCGACATCCGGCTGCGGAAACGCATTCCGATCCAGGGCGGGCTCGGCGGCGGCAGTTCCGATGCGGCCACCACCCTCGTGGCGCTGAACGAGATCTGGGGGCTCGGATTCGATGCCGCGCGCCTGGCGTCGCTGGGGCGCGAGCTGGGAGCGGATGTGCCGTTCTTCGTGCATGGCCAGAGCGCCTGGGGCGAGGGGGTCGGCGAGCGGCTGACGCCCGTGGACCTGCCGCCGCGGCACTTCGCCGTCATTTACCCGGGGGTCGGGGTCCGCACCGCCGAGGTGTTTCAGGCGCCTGAATTGACAAGGAATTCCGCCAAGACCACAATTCGCGGTTTCCTGAAGGCAGGTGGACGCAACGATTGCGAGGCGGTGGTCGCCGCCCGCCATCCACCGGTCGCGGAAGCGCTGGCCTGGCTCCGGCGGCGGGGCGAGGCACGCCTGACCGGCACCGGCAGCTGCGTGTTCGCAGCGTATGCCGACGAGCGGTCGGCGCGTGATGCACTCGCGGGCCTGCCGGCGGGGTGGAGCGGATACGTGGCCCGCGGGCTCGACCGCTCGCCCCTGCGGGAACGCCTGGCGGCGGAGCGGTCCGGCAGCGGCGGGCCGCAGTGAATTGGGGTGTCGCCAAGTGGTAAGGCAACGGGTTTTGATCCCGTCATGCGAAGGTTCGAATCCTTCCACCCCAGCCAGTTGAGTCGGGGCGAGCGGGCTTGAGGGAGGTCGCGTGGACCAGTCCACGATGGCGGTGTTCACGGGCAACGCGAATCCGGCGCTCGCGCAGGACATCGCGCGGCACCTGATGATACCGCTCGGCCGCGCCCTGGTCGGGCGCTTCAGCGACGGCGAGATCCAGGTCGAGATCATGGAGAACGTCCGCGGCCGGGACGTCTACCTGGTGCAGTCGACCTGCCCGCCGGCCAACGAGCACCTGATGGAGCTGCTCGTGATGGCGGACGCCTGCCGGCGCGCGTCGGCCCGGCGGATCACGGCGGTGATCCCGTACCTGGGCTATGCGCGCCAGGACCGGCGGCAGCGCGCGATGCGCGTGCCGATCACGGCGAAGCTGGTCGCGGACATGATCGGCGCCGCGGGCGTCGACCGGGTGCTGACCGTGGACCTGCACGCGGACCAGATCCAGGGCTTCTTCGACGTGCCGGTGGACAACGTGTACGCGTCGCCGGTGCTGCTCGGCGAGGTGTGGAAGCAGAAGTACCACGACATGATCGTGGTGTCGCCGGACGTCGGCGGCGTGGTGCGCGCAAGGGCGCTGGCGCGGCGCCTCGACGACGCGGACCTCGCGATCATCGACAAGCGGCGGCCGCGCGCCAACGAGTCGCAGGTGATGAACATCATCGGCGACGTGCGCGGCAAGTCCTGCGTGCTGGTGGACGACCTCGTCGACACCGCGGGCACGCTGTGCCAGGCCGCGAAGGCGCTGAAGGACGAAGGGGCGGTGCGGGTGGTCGCCTACATCACGCACCCGGTGCTGTCGGGGAGCGCGGTCGAGCGGATCGCGTCCTCGGCGCTCGACGAGCTGGTCGTGACGGACACGATTCCGTTGCGCGACGAGGCGAAGAAGTGCAAGCGGATCCGCGTGCTCTCGGTCGCAGAGCTGCTCGCGGAGACGATGCGGCGGATCCGGGACGAGGAATCCGTCAGTTCGTTGTACGTGGACTGAATCACTGGAGCATGGACATGAAGATTTCGTTTGAACTCGACGCCGAGTTCCGGGACGACCAGGGCAAGGGTGCGAGCCGCCGCCTGCGTCGCCTCGGCAAGGTGCCGGCGATCCTCTATGGCGGCCAGCGCGACGCGCGCGCGCTGGTCGTCGACCACACGCGGCTCGCGCAGCTGATGGACGACGAGCGCTTCTACTCGACCATCCTCGCGCTGAAGGTCGGCAGCCAGAGCCAGGCCGCCGTCCTCAAGGACGTGCAGCGCCATCCCTACCGGAACCAGATCGTGCACATCGACTTCCAGCGCGTGCTGGAGAACGAGAAGATCCGCATGCACATCCCGCTGCACTTCAGGGGCGCGGCGGAATCGAAGGGCGTCAAGGAGCAGGGCGGCGTGCTCGGGCACGTGCGCAACGACATCGAGGTGACCTGCCTGCCGAAGGACCTGCCGGAGTTCGTCGAAGTGGACGTCTCGGGCCTCGAGATCAACCAGGTCATCAAGCTCTCGGACCTCAGGCTCCCCGCCGGCGTCGAGATCGTCGACCTGCTGGCCGGCCGCGACGGGCCCGTGGCCTCCATCCACATGCCGCGCGTCGAGGAAGAGGAAGCGCCGGTCGTCGAGGAGGCCGCCACGGCTGCCGCGGGCGCTCCCGCCGCCGGCGCACCGGCCGCGCCCGGCGCGGCTCCCGCGGCGGCTCCCGGCGCGGCTCCCGGTGCCGCGCCCGCCGCCGCGGGTGCCAAGGCCGCGCCCGCCAAGGACGCGGGCAAGGACGCCAAGAAGGGCGAAGCCAAGAAGTAAGGGCGGCGCGTGCCGCCCTGGGACGGGGCCGCCCGGCGGGCGGCCCCCGCCCCATTTGGCAGGAATCCACCGATGGCTGGTCTACCGCTGCAACTGGTCGTCGGGCTCGGCAACCCGGGCCCGGAACACGCAGCCACGCGCCACAACGCCGGCTTCTGGTTCGTGGACGAGCTGGCGTCGCGCCATGACGCGCGCCTGAAGCCCGAACGACGCTACGCCGCGGACGCGGGGCGCGCCACGATCGCGGGCGTCGCGCTGTGGCTCCTGAAGCCCACGGGCTACATGAACCGCAGCGGCCAGTCCGTGCGCGCCTTCTGTGACTACCTGCAGGTGCCCTCGAGCCAGGTGCTGGTCGTGCACGACGAGCTCGACCTGCCGACGGGCGTCGCGCGCCTGAAGTCGGGCGGCGGGGCCGGCGGGCACAACGGGCTCAGGGACGTGATCGCGCACCTGGGCGAGGACTTCTGGCGGCTGCGCATCGGCATCGGCCATCCCGGCCACCGCGACGAGGTCATCGACTACGTGCTCGAGCGGCCGGGGGCCGTCGAGGAACGGCTGATGCGCGAGGCGATCGAGCTCGCGGTGGCCGAGTTCCCGCG
>DATBLN010000099.1:0-15269 GCA_036555345.1 Steroidobacteraceae bacterium | reverse complement strand
GTCCTTCAGCTCGATTTCCTTGGCGACGGAGACGCCGTCCTTGGTGACGGTCGGGGCGCCGAAGCTCTTCTCGAGCACCGCATTGCGTCCCTTGGGGCCCAGCGTCGCCTTCACGGCGTTCGCGAGCAGGTTGACGCCGCGCACCATGCGGGTGCGTGCGTCGTCCGAAAATCTGACTTCCTTGGCTGCCATGGCTGTGTGTCTCCGGGTTTACTTTTCGATGACGGCCATGACGTCTTCCTCGCGCATCACGAGGAGCTCTTCGCCGTCCATCTTGACTTCGGTTCCGCTGTACTTGCCGAACAGGATCTTGTCGCCGACCTTGAGGTCGAGCGGACGGACCTTGCCGTCTTCCAGGATCTTGCCCTTGCCGACGGCGACGATCTTGCCGCGGATCGGCTTCTCGGCCGCGGTGTCGGGAATCACGATGCCACCGGGCGACTTGCGCTCTTCATCTTCGCGCTTGACGATCACGCGATCATGAAGCGGACGGATCTTCATGGGTCATCACTCCTGTCAGGATCTAGGGTCTTGAAATGGGTCCGGGGAACATCCAGCGCTGTTAGCACTCCCCCCGGTCGGCTGCTAATGATAGGGATCGGTCCCGCGATTTCAAGCGGCTGCGGAGCCGAAACGTCTCTTCCATTTAACTTATTGATTCCAAAACGCTAATCGAACCCCTGCGCCTGGCGGCCGACGGCGGACTTCGCGAATTCGCGCGCTGAGCCAAGACAAGCGGGCATCCGGCCGCTAACCTCTCGGCGCCCGCGTCCCTTTTTGGCCACGAGGATTCCCCGGAATGACGAGCCCCAGGATCGTCCTGCTCGCGCTGTGCCTTGCCATGTCCGGCCCGGCCCCCGCGCAGGGACTGCTCGGGCCGAGCAGCAACCAGGACCAGTTCCTGCCCGTCGACGAGGCCTTCGTGTTCAGCGCGACGGCCGATGGCGGCGAGCAGGTCGCGCTCGACTGGCAGGTCGCGCCCGGCTATTACCTGTACCGCCATCGCGTATCCGCGAAGACCGCGACCGCGGGATTCGCGCTCGGCGAGATCGCGATGCCCGCGGGCAAGAAGAAGACCGACGAGTTCTTCGGCGACGTCGAGGTCTATTACGATGAGCTCGCCGCGACGGTGCCGGTCACGCGGCCCGCGGGCGTGTCCACCTTCGAGATCACGGTCAGCTACCAGGGCTGCGCCGACGCCGGCCTCTGCTATCCGCCGGTCACCCGGACGGTCGCGATCGAGCTGCCGGCGCCCGGAACGCCGCCGCGGTCGGCGTCCGCCGGCATGGTCGCCGAGCAGGACCGGCTCGCCAGCCTGATCGCGGACGGCAGCCTGCTGGTCGTGATGGCGACGTTCTTCGGCTTCGGACTGCTGCTCGCTTTCACCCCCTGCGTGCTACCCATGATCCCGATCCTGTCCGGGATCATCGCCGGACAGGGCGCGGCGGCCACTCCCTCGCGCTCCTTCCTGCTGTCGCTGACCTACGTGCTTGGCATGGCGCTCACCTACACCGTCGCCGGCGCCGCCTTCGCCGCGGCCGGCCAGCAGGCCCAGGCCTTCTTCCAGCAGCCGTGGATCATCATCGTCTTCGCCGGGCTCTTCGTCGTGCTCGCGCTCGCAATGTTCGGCCTCTTTGACCTCAAGATCCCGGCCGCGCTCGAGACGCGCCTGGCCGCCGCCTCCGGGCGCCAGAAGGCCGGCAGTTTCATCGGCACGGCCATCATGGGCGCGCTCTCGGCGCTCGTCGTCACGGCCTGCGTGGCGCCGCCGATGGTCGCGGCGCTCGCGGTCATCGGCCAGACCGGCGACGTGCTGCGCGGGGCGCTCGCGCTCTTCGCCATGGCGATCGGCATGGGTTCGCCGCTGCTGCTGGTGGGCGTTGCGGGCGGGCGATTCCTGCCGCATGCGGGCCCGTGGATGACCGCGATCAAGACCCTCTTCGGCGTGCTGTTCCTCGCGGTCGCGGTGTGGATGCTCGAGCGCATCCTGCCCGGACCGCTGACGCTCGCGCTGTGGGCGCTGCTCGTGATCGTCGGCGGCTACTACTTCGGCGGCTTCGGCCGCACCGGGCAGGGCGACGCCGCATTTCGCCTGGTGGCCCGCGGCACGGGCCTCGCCGCCATCGTCTGGGGCATCATCATGATGGTCGGGGCGGCCGCGGGCGGGCATGACCCGCTGCAGCCGCTGCGCGGCGCGGCCCTGCCCGGCTTCGCGGGCGGCGGGCGCGCTGTGAGCGCCGAGCCGCTGCCCTTCGCGAGAGTCGCGAGCCTCGCCGACCTCGACCGCGAGCTCGCGGCGGCCCAGGCGGCCGGCAAGCCGGCGATGCTCGACTTCTATGCCGACTGGTGCGTGTCCTGCAAGGAGATGGAGAAGTACACGTTCTCGGTCGCCGAAGTGCAGCAGGACCTTTCCGGTTTCGCGCTGCTGAAGGCGGACGTCACCGCCAATAACGAGGCCGACCAGGCGCTGCTGCGCCGCTTCGGCGTCTACGGCCCGCCGACGACCGCGTTCTTCGGCGCCCACGGCCGGGAGTGCCGCGCGTTCCGGCTGGTCGGCTACGTCGCCGCCGACGATTTCCGGGCCCACCTGGCGCGGTTCGCCCGCGAATGCTGATGATGCGCCGCCATGCGCGGCTCGCCCTCGCCGCGGCGATCGCGCTCGCGGCCGGCATCGCCGCGTTCCTCGTGAGCCGGGCCCTGCTCGAACCGGAACCGCCCCCGCCCGCGCCGTTGCAGCCGGCCGTCATTCCGGAGGTCCGCCCGGACGTGACCCTGGCGGATCGCGACGGCCAATCCCGTTCGCTGTCGGAGTGGGACGGCAAGCCGCTCGTCATCAACTTCTGGGCCACCTGGTGCGCGCCCTGCCGGCGCGAGATCCCGATGCTGAACGCGCTCGCGCGCGACAAGGCGGCCGAGGGCGTCGCCGTCGTCGGCATCGCGATCGACTTCCGCGAGGACGTCCTGAAATACCTCGAGACCACGCGGATCGACTACCCGGTGCTGATCGGCGAGCAGGACGGCATGGCGGCCGCCCGCGCCTTCGGCATGGAATCGATTGGCCTGCCATTCACGGCCTTCACCGACCGCCAGGGCCGGATCGCGACCATTCACGTCGGGGAGTTGCACCGCCCGCAGGCGGACGCCATTCTGTCCGCGGTCGCCGCCGTCGATGCCGGCCAGATCGACATGGCCACGGCCCGGGACCGCATCCGGGAAGGCCTCGCCGGACTCGAATCCGGCGGTTAGGACGACAGATCCCGCCAGAATCGACTGATTAGGCGCCATTTCGGCGCTTTTAGCCGCATTATCCCGTCATAATCTGGACAAATCCGGCTCGGTCCGGTTGAATGTGCCTCCACCTCTGGCGGGGATACAGGGGAACAGGGGCGAATGCGCCGGATCCTGCTCATCAACGGGCCGAACCTCAACCTGCTCGGGCGCCGCGAACCCGGGCAGTACGGCGACGTCACCCTCGCCGCCATCGAAGAGCGCCTGAAGCGGCAGGCGGTGGCCCGGGGTGCGGCGCTCGAGGCATTCCAGAGCAACGCCGAGCACGAACTCGTGGAACGCGTGCAGGCGCTCGCCGGGGACCCGGTCGACTACGTGATCCTGAACCCCGGCGCCTTCACGCACACGAGCATTGCCCTGCGCGACGCGCTGCTCGCGGTCTCCGTGCCTTTCGTCGAGGTTCACCTGTCCAACATGTATGCGCGGGAGCCCTTCCGTCGCGTTTCGTATTTCTCCGACATCGCGGCGGCCAGCATCGTCGGCCTGGGGGCGCAGGGATACGAATTCGCGCTCGCGGCCGCGCTCGACCGGCTCGACCAGCCCACCGGGGGGAATTGATGGACATTCGCAAGATCAAGAAGCTGATCGAGCTGCTGGAGGAATCCGGGCTCGCCGAACTCGAGATCTCCGAGGGCGAGGAATCGGTGCGCATCGCGCGCTATTCGCAGGCCGCCGCGCCCGCGCCGCAGGCGTTCCAGGTCTCGGTTCCATCCGCGGCGCCCGCCCCGGCCGCGGGCCCGGCGGCGGCCGCTCCCGCCGCCCCGGCGCCGGCCGCCGCCCGTGACGAGAACCTCGTGACGGCGCCCATGGTCGGCACCTTCTATGCCTCGCCCGCGCCGGGCGCCAAGGCCTTCGTCGAGGTCGGCCAGGAGGTCCGCGTCGGCCAGGTGCTCTGCATCATCGAGGCGATGAAGATGATGAACCAGATCGAGAGCGAGCGCGCCGGCAAGGTGGTCGCGGTGCTCGCCAAGAACGGCGAGCCGGTCGAGTTCGGCCAGCCGCTGTTCGCGATCGAGTAGGGCGCGGATGCTCGACAAGATCGTCATCGCCAACCGCGGCGAGATCGCGCTGCGCATCCTGCGCGCCTGCCGCGAGCTCGGCATCAAGACCGTGGCGGTGCACTCGACGGCGGACCAGAACCTCAAGCACGTGCTGCTCGCCGACGAGACCGTCTGCATCGGCCCGGCCGCCTCCAAGGACAGCTACCTGAACATGCCGGCCATCATCAGCGCGGCCGAGGTCACCGATTCGGTCGGCATCCACCCGGGCTATGGCTTCCTGTCCGAGAACGCCGACTTCGCGGAGCGCGTCGAGAACAGCGGCTTCGTGTTCATCGGCCCGAAGAGCGAGACCATCCGCCTGATGGGCGACAAGGTCTCGGCGATCCGCGTCATGAAGGAGCACGGCGTGCCCTGCGTGCCGGGGTCGGACGGGCCGCTGCCGGCGGACACCGACGAGTGCTTCCGCCTCGCGCGGCAGATCGGCTACCCCGTGATCATCAAGGCCTCGGGCGGCGGCGGCGGCCGCGGCATGCGCGTGGTGCACAGCGACGCGACGCTGGTGAACGCGATCAACGTCGCCAAGGCCGAGGCCCAGGCCGCGTTCGGCAACGACATGGTCTACATGGAGAAATTCCTCGAGAAGCCGCGCCACATCGAGTTCCAGGTGATCGGCGACCACTACGGCAGCGTGGTCTCGCTCGGCGAGCGCGACTGCTCGCTGCAGCGCCGCCGGCAGAAGATCATCGAGGAGTCGCCGGCGCCCGGCATCACCGCGAAGCAGCGGGCCGAGATGGGCGAGAAGCTCGTCGCCGCCTGCGCCGCGGTCGGCTACCGCAGCGCCGGCACGCTCGAGTTCCTGTACGAGGACGGCAATTTCTACTTCATCGAGATGAACACGCGCGTGCAGGTCGAGCACCCGGTCACCGAGCTCGTCACGGGCGTGGACCTCGTCAAGCTGCAGCTGCGCATCGCCGCCGGCGAGCCGCTGCCATTCAAGCAGCAGGACATCGTGCTGCGGGGCTGGGCGATGGAATGCCGCATCAACGCCGAGGATCCGAAGACCTTCGCGCCCTCGCCCGGGCCCGTCCGGCTCTGGCACGCGCCGGGCGGCCCGGGCGTGCGCGTGGACAGCCACCTGTACTCCGGCTACAACGTGCCGCCGTTCTACGACTCGCTGGTCGCCAAGCTCATCACCTGGGGCGAGAACCGCGAAGCCGCGCTCGCGCGCATGAAGAACGCGCTGTCCGAGATGGTGGTCGAAGGCATCAAGACCAATGCGCCGCTGCACCAGGAGATCTTCGGCCACTCCGCGTTCCGCCAGGGCGGGCTCGACATCCATTACCTGGAGCGCCGGCTCGGCCTCAAGTAGCGTGCCGTTCCACCAGCTCGTCATCGACCTCGGCCGCGCGGATCCCGGCCCGGCGGAACAGGCCTGCCTGGCGCTGGGCGCGACCGCCGTGTCGCTGACCGACGGCGGCGACCATCCGGTGCTGGAGCCGGCGCCCGGCGAGATGCCGCTCTGGCCCGAGCTGCGGCTGCTCGCGCTCTTCGGGCAGGCCGCGGATCCGCGCATGCTGGCGGCGGTGCTGACGGCGGTGCTCGGCCTGCCGGAAAGCTCGATCCGGATCGAGGAACTGGCGGACCGCGCCTGGGAGCGCGAGTGGCTCAGGGATTTCCGGCCGATGCGGTTCGGCCGGCGGCTGTGGGTCTGCCCGGGCGGCCAGCGCGCGCCGGCCGCGGACGCGCTCGTGCTGGAACTCGACCCGGGGCTCGCCTTCGGCACCGGCACGCATGCGACCACGGCGCTCTGCCTCGCATGGCTGGACGGACTGCCGCTCGCGGGGCGGCGGGTGCTCGACTACGGCTGCGGCTCGGGCATCCTCGCGCTCGCCGCCTTGAAGCTGGGGGCGGCCGCCGCAACCGCTTTCGACATCGACCCGCAGGCGCTGCAGGCGACCGGCGAGAACGCGAAGCGCAACCGCCTGGAAGCCGGGCTCACGATCGCCGCCGGCACCGCGTCGATCCACGGCCCTTTCGATGTCGTGCTCGCCAACATCCTGGCCGGGCCGCTCGTGGAGCTCGCACCCGCGCTCGCCCGCTTCTGCGCTCCGGGCGGCGCCATCGCGCTCGCGGGACTCCTCGATGCGCAGGCGCCGGAAGTGACGCGGGCCTATGGACCGTGGTTTGATATCGAACCCGCGGCGCGCCGCGACGGCTGGACGATGCTCGCCGGCCGCCGGCGCGTGGAGTAGCCGTGTACACCCAGTGCCCTGACTGCACGACGGTCTTTCGCGTCACCGCAGAGGTGCTGCGCGCGGCGCAGGGCAAGGTGCGCTGCGGCGTCTGCGCGCGCAGCTTCGATGCGCTCGAGAACCTGAGCGAGGAGCCGTTCCAGGCCGACGACGGGCCGGCCGATGCGCCGGCGCCGGATGACTCGATGACGGTCGAGGAGCTCCCCGGCGGCGAGGACATCGAGCTGTCGTCGGCGAATGAGATCCCGGCGCTTCCCGAGCCATTGCCGGAGGATGCCCCGCCGGAGCGCCCGGTGGAGCCTGCCGCGCCCGCTTCACCGGACGCGGAGGGCGCGTCGCTGGAGTTCCACGGCGATGCCGGCGATCTCGACCGCCTGTTCGTGGTCCAGGAAGGAACCATCGGGGAGTTCGACCCCGCCATGGTCGCGGCCCGGATGACGGCCGCCGACGGCCCGGCGGGCAACGACGAGCATCGGCCGGCGCGCGGCGATGACCTGGAGCGCACCGACGAATACCCCATCGTCGTGCTCGAGGAACTGGACGAGCCCGACGAGCCGGTGGCCGAAGAGGTCGTGCTGGAGTCGGCGCCGCAATCCACGCAGGAGTCGCCGACGAGCGCCTACACGGCGCCGCGCATCCTGATTCCCGAGGAGATGCGCCAGCGCCTCGCGCAGGAGGCGGCCGTGCGCGCGACGGCGGTGCCGGACTTCGGGCCGCCGGAAGACCCGGCCGGCGGCCCGCGCTGGCCCTGGATCGCGGCCGCGGCCGCGCTGCTCGTCGTCTTCGCCGCGCAGGTCGTGCACGGCGAGCGGCTGTCGCTCGCCCAGCGTCCCGGCATCGGCCCGCTGCTGGCGCAGGCCTATGACCTGCTGGGCCAGCCCCTGAGCCCGCCCACGGATCTCGCGGCCTACGAATTGCGCCAGTGGGGCGCGGCCAGCGATCCGGGCCAGCAGGGCCGGTTGCTGCTGCGCGCGAGCATCGTCAACCGCGCGAAGTTCGCCCAGCCCTTCCCGCTGCTGCGCCTGGCGCTGCAGGACCGCTTCGGCGCGACGCTCGGAGTGCGCGACATCGAGCCCGGGGACTACCTTCCCGGCGAGACCTCCTCGAAGCTGCTTGGGCCCGGCGAGCGCGCGGACGCGGAGATCCGCATCGTGGACCCGGGCCAGGAGGCGGTCGGCTTCGAAATGGACATCTGCCTGCCGGTGGACGGCGGCGTGCGCTGCGCCAACCAGATCACCACCGCGGCCCAGTGAAGATCGGCCCCTTCCTGCTCGCGGCGCCGCTCGCGCTCGCGCCGATGGCGGGCGTCACCGACCGGCCGTTCCGGCGGCTGTGCCGGCGCCTCGGGGCCGGCATCGCGGCGTCCGAGATGGTCACCGCCGATGTCCGGCTGTGGAATACGTCCAAGTCGCGGTTGCGCATGGACCACGAGGGCGAGCCCGAGCCTCGCGTCGTCCAGATCGCGGGCTACGACCCCGCGATGATGGCGGATGCGGCGTCGCGCAACGTCGAAGCCGGCGCCCAGGTCATCGACATCAACTTCGGCTGCCCGGCGAAGAAGGTCTGCAACCGCGCGGCGGGCTCGGCGCTCATGCGGGACGAGGGCCTGGTGCGCGACATCCTCGCAGCCGTCGTCCAGGCAGCGCGCGTGCCGGTCACGCTCAAGATGCGCACCGGCTGGGACCGCGCCAGCCGCAATGCCGTGGCCATCGCGCGCATCGCCGAGGGCGAAGGCGTGGCGGCGCTCGCCGTGCACGGGCGCACGCGCGAGGACTTCTTTGCGGGCGAGGCCGAATACCAGACCGTCGGCGCTGTCAAGCACGCCGTCGGGATTCCCGTCTTCGTGAATGGCGACATCGATTCCGTCGGCAAGGCCTTGAAGGCGCTGGAACAAAGCGGCGCCGACGGCGCGATGATCGGCCGCGCCGCGCAGGGACGGCCGTGGATCTTCCGCGAACTGCGCGCGGGACTCGCCGGAACGGAAGTTGCATCGCCTTCACTCGACGAGGTCCGTGATATCATGACCTCGCATCTCGGGGCGCTTTACTCGTTCTATGGCGAGTCGCAAGGTGTCCGCGTGGCGCGCAAACATCTCGGCTGGTATTGCCGCTTCCATCCGGAAATCGGCAGATTGCCCGCCGGGCTGTTGACGACGGAAAGCGCGACGGAGCAGCTGTCGCTCGTCAGCGCTTTCCTTTCGGGCCTCGCGAGGCAGGTTGCCCGCGCGGCCTGAGCGATGCAGTCAGGGCGACAGGCGGGGAACAGTTGGCATGACCGCGAAGACCAGGGCGCCGGCGCCGCGCCGTCCGCAATATTCCCGCCCGATCAACGGGCATGCGCGCGATATCCCGCTGCGCGACCACACCGAGCAGGCCCTCAACACCTATTTCGACAGCCTGAACGGCCACCGGCCGGGGCGCCTCTACGAACTCGTCATGCGCGAGGTCGAAATGCCGCTGTTCCAGGCCGTGATGGACTACGCCCACGGCAACCAGAGCCGCGCCGCGAACATCCTCGGCATCAATCGGGGCACGCTGCGCAAGAAGTTGCGCGAATACGGCCTGTCCGCCTGAGCCGATGACGGCCCCGCGCGCCCGCCGGGCGCTGCTTTCGGTTTCCGACAAGACCGGCATCGTCGAATTCGCGCGCGAACTCGCCGCGCTCGGCTTCGAATTGCTCTCGACCGGCGGCACGGCCAGGGCCCTCGCAGCCGCGGGCCTGCCGGTCACCGAGGTGTCCGCCGAGACCGGCGTTCCCGAGATCATGGACGGGCGCGTCAAGACGCTGCACCCGAAGGTGCACGGCGCGCTCCTCGGGCGCGCGGGCGTGGACGACGCCGTCATGCGCGAGCACGGCATCCGCGCGATCGACCTGCTGGTCGTCAACCTCTATCCGTTCGTGCAGACCGTGACCCGGCCCGGCTGCCGCTACGAGGACGGCGTCGAGAACATCGACGTCGGCGGGCCGGCGATGCTGCGCGCGGCGGCGAAGAACCACGCGCGCGTGACCGTATTGGTGGACCCGGCGGATTACGCGGCCGTGCTCGCGGAGCTCGCGGGCGGCGGCACCACCGAGGCGACCCGCCGCCGCCTCGCCGCGAAGGCTTTCGCGCACACGGCGCTCTACGACGCCGCGGTGACGGGCTGGCTGCGCGAGCAATCGTCGCCCCACGGCTGGCCGGATTCGTTCGTGACCGGGCTGTGCAAGCTGCAGGAGCTGCGTTACGGCGAGAATCCGCACCAGCAGGCCGCGTTCTACGCCGACCCTGCCTGCACGGCGCCCTCGATCGCGACCGCCGTGCAGCTGCAGGGCAAGGAGCTTTCCTACAACAACATCGCGGACGCCGACACCGCGCTCGAGTGCGTGCGCCAGTTCGAAGGCATTGCCTGCGTGATCGTGAAGCACGCCAACCCCAGCGGCGTGGCGCTCGCGGCGTCGCCGAGGGACGCCTATCTCGGCGCCTACGAACCCGACCCGACCTCGGCCTTCGGCGGGATCATCGCCTTCAACCGCGGCGTCGACGCCCCCACCGCCGCCGCGATCGTCGAGCGGCAGTTCGTCGAGGTGGTCGTGGCGCCGGAATACGCGCCGGATGCGCTCGGCGTCTTCGCGGCGAAGCAGAACGTGCGCGTGCTGAAGACCGGCCCGCTCGCCGGCAGCTCGCCCGCGGGCATCGAGTACAGGTCCGTCGCCGGCGGCCTGCTCGCGCAGACGCGCGACGACGGCCGGGTGACGGCGGAAGCGCTCAGGGTCGTGACGAGGCGCGCGCCGACGCCGCGGGAGACCGCCGACCTGCTGTTCGCGTGGCGCGTCTGCAAGTACGTCAAGTCGAACGCCATCGTGTTCGCGAAGGACGGCCGCACGGTCGGCATCGGCGCGGGGCAGACGAGCCGCGTGGTCTCGACGCGCGTCGCGGCGATGAAAGCGGCCGACGCGCGGCTCGAGGTCCAGGGCTGCGTGATGGCCTCCGACGCATTCTTCCCGTTTCGCGACGGCCTGGATGCCGCGCTCGAGCACGGGATCCAGGCCGTGATCCAGCCGGGTGGCTCGATGCGCGATGCGGAGGTGATCGCCGCGGCGGATGAGCGCGGCGTGGCCATGGTCTTCACCGGCATGCGGCATTTCCGCCATTGAGCGGGCGATGAAGGTCCTGGTGATCGGCGGCGGCGGCCGCGAGCACGCCCTGGCCTGGAAGCTGGCGCAGTCGCCGCGCGTCACCGGCGTGCTGGTCGCGCCCGGCAACGCCGGCACGGCCGCGGAGCCGAAGTGCCGCAACGTGGACATCCCGGCCATGGACATTCCCGCCCTCGTCGCGCTCGCGCGCGCCGAGAGCGTACGCCTCACGGTTGTCGGCCCGGAGGGACCGCTGGTGGCGGGCGTCGTGGACGCGTTCGAGTCCGCGGGCCTGCCCTGTTTCGGGCCGAAGCAGGCGGCCGCCCGGCTGGAGGGCAGCAAGCGCTTCACCAAGGAGTTCCTCGCCCGCCACCGCATCCCGACCGCGCGCTACGCGGCATTCACGCGGGAGGACTTCGATCCCGCCGCGATCCGCGCGCAGCGCCCGCCCATCGTCGTGAAGGCCGACGGGCTCGCCGCCGGCAAGGGGGTCGTCATCGCGGAAACTGCGGAGGAAGCGGTGCGAACCGCGGAGCGCATGTTCGCCGGAGCCTTCGGCGAGGCCGGCAGGACGGTGGTCGTCGAGGAATTCCTCGCGGGCGAGGAAGCGAGCTTCATCGTCATGGCCGACGGCCGGCACGCGCTGCCGCTCGCGACCTCCCAGGACCACAAGCGGCTGCGCGACGGCGATGAGGGCCCGAACACCGGCGGCATGGGCGCCTGTTCGCCGGCGCCCGTCGTCACGCCTGCCTTGCACGAGCGCATCATGCGCGAGGTCATCGGGCCGACACTCGCCGGGCTCGCCGCCGAGGGCATGCCGTACACGGGCTTCCTGTACGCGGGGCTCATGATCGCGCCGGACGGGACGCCGAACGTGCTCGAGTTCAATTGCCGCTTCGGCGACCCGGAGACGCAGCCGATCCTGGCGCGCCTGCAAAGCGACCTCGTCGGTCTCTGCGAGGCCGCGCTCGCGGGCCGGCTGGATGCGGCTCGCGCCGAATGGGACCCGCGCCCCGCGCTCGGCGTCGTGCTGGCGGCGGAGGGCTACCCGGACGCGCCGCGTCTCGGCGATCCTATCGCGGGGCTCGACGAGGCCGCCGCCCTGCCGGGCAAGGTGTTTCACGCCGGGACGAAGCGCGACGGCGGGCGCATCGTCACCGCGGGCGGGCGCGTGCTGTGCGCGGTCGGGCTCGGCGACGACGTGGCGGATGCCCGGCGCGCCGCGTACGCGCTCGTGGACCGGCTGTGCTGGAACGGGATGCAGTTCCGCCGCGACATCGGCTGGCGCGCCATCGCGCCGCGTGGCGCGCCGCTATAATTTCGCGATGAGCCGGATCCACCTGCGCCGCCCGCATGAACTCACGCCCAAGGCGGCGCGCGAGCGCGTCGAGCGCGTCGCCAGGGCGCTCGGCAGGAAGTTCGAGGCCGAGTGCGCCTGGGACGGCAACGTGCTGTCGATCGAGCACCCGAACGTGAACGGCACGATCACCGTCGGCAAGGACGAGATCGTCGTGGAAGCGACGCTCGGCTTCCTGCTCGCGCTGTTCCGCGACCGCGTGGACGAGGAGATCGTCCGCGTCCTGGACGAGGAATTCCCCGAGGCGAATGCCTAGCCGGCCGGCCGCACCAGCAGCGGCCAGTTCAGCGTCGACCGCACGTTGATGCCATTGCGGCGCGCCGGCGCGAACCGGACCAGGCGCAGGATGCAGGCGCCCGCTTCGTCGAGCGCCGCGTTGCCGCTCGATTCCACGAGTTCCGCCTTGCGCACGAGCCCGGTCTTTTCGACCGTGATGCGGTACTGGATCGTCACCATCGCGGTCTGGTCCGCCGGGTAGCATTTCCGGTACGCGGCGAGGATCGCGGCCTCGTCGGACCGCGGTCGCGGCGGCTCGACCTCGGCGTCGAAGTGCCTGTTGTAGGACAGGTTGAACTCGAGCGGCACCAGCACCCAGGACTCGACCAGCGTGGTGCGCAGCCGTGCCGGGTAGAACTCGAGCCGCTCGACGACACACTTCGTGGCATCCGTCATCCATGGCAGCATGCCGGCGGGCAGCTGGTGCTCCTTGATTTTCCCGTCGGTACCGACGCGGGCAATCATGTTGACATTGCCTTCCATCAGGTCCTCCAGCGTCCACGGCGCGTGGCAGTAGTCCACGACGCGGCGCAGGTCGCCGCGGATCTCGGGCAGCGTCGGGAACTCGACCCGCAGCACGAGCCGGTCGGCCACCGGCTGCCCTTCGTGCAGCGCTGGCTGGTACTTGAGGCGCACGCCGACGCACTGCGCGGCGGCGGCCAGGCGATCAGGAGTGCCGGCGGGCGTCGTGACCGAGGTCGCGCGCCCGTCGGCGGCCACGCTCACGTCGATCTCGACGTCGCCGGTCAGCGGGCCGCTGCGGCCGTAATTCGCATGGCATTCGATGGTGGCCCTGGCCAGGTCGGACACGGCGGCGGCAGCGCGGCTGTCCTCGCCGTCCGATGCCGCGGCCGCGCCGGTGACGACCGCAACGCTGCACGCCGCGCCCACGATTGCCCAGGGTTTCCGTCCCATGGATCCCTCCCTCGCCATTGCCCGATCAAGCTACCACGCCTGCATCCGATGAGAAGCGCCGCGTTGGCGCTGATTGTCGGCAATTCTCGTATATAGTCCGCCGCCGGGGGATCCAGAACCATGAAGAAGTTCCTGCGCATGCTCGGATGGGTGCTCGGCTCGATTGCGGCCGTCGCAATCCTTGGCTATGCGCTGGCATCGTGGGTCGCCAGCAGCCGTTACGACCGGCAGTGGACGGCGCACGACGCCTCCTTCCCGATCCCCTTCCCGCTGACCGACGCCGAGGTCGCGGCATTGCGCGATGAGCGCCTGGCTGCGGGCGCGCCCGCGGACGATCCCCTCGCCGGGGTGGACCTGCCGTCCGTGGCGCTCGAACGCGCGCTGCAGCGCGGCAAGCGGGTCATCGAGACGCGCCTGGGATGCAACGCCTGCCACGGAGCTGATTTTGCGGGCAGGGTGCTGGTGGCCGAACCCATGGTCGGGCACTGGGTGGCGCCCAACCTGACCTCGGGCAAGGGCGGCGTCACCAGCGCCTTTGCGCCTTCGGACTGGGACCACGCGGTGCGGCACGGACTGCGCGGTGGCGGCCGCACCTCCACGATGCCGGCGATCGACTACATGAACCTGTCGGACCGCGAGCTCTCCGATATCGTCGCCTACATTCGCAGTCGTCCACCCGTGGACAACGAGCCGGGCACGACCCGCCTTGGACCGATGCTCAGGATCATGATGGCGCTCGGCAAGATCGAGCTGCTCGCGCCCACGGTGGATCACATGGCGCCGCACGCGCCGCTGCCGCCGGAGGAGGCGGTGAGCGTCGAGTTTGGCGCCCATCTCGCGCAGGCCTGCCGCGGCTGCCATGGCGCGACGCTCGCGGGGGGCAAGGTGCCGGGCGATCCCGGGATGCCGATCGTCGCGAATCTCACGCCGCACGAGACCGGCCTGAAAGACTGGACCGAGGCGGACTTCATCCGCGCGCTGCGCGAGGGCAGGCGTCCGGACGGGAGGGCGCTCTCCGAATACATGCCGTGGCAGGCCTACGCCAGCATGAGCGACACCGAATTGAAGGCGATCTGGGTCTACCTGCGGTCGCTCGAGCCGGTCGAGAAGGGCAGGCGCTGAGCGTCGATCAGTCTTTCGCTGCCTTTCGCGTCTCGCGCTCGAGATCCACCGCGCGCCAGAGATACCACGCCGCCGTGGTCCGGTACGGCGCCCAGCGCTCCCCGAACCTCGCAAGCGATCTCGGCTTCGGCAGCGTGCGCTTGCCGTAGGCGATCCGATAGCCCAGGCGAACGCCGTAGTCGTCCACCGGCAGCACGTCGGGACGGCCGAGCGTGAACATCAGGAACATCTCGACCGTCCAGCGGCCGACGCCGCGGGCCTCGATGAGCCGTTCGATGATCGCCTCGTCCTTCATGCGCGCCAGCGCGCGCCGCGGCGGGATGGTGCCGTCGAGCGTCTTCGCGGCGATGTCCTTGAGCGCGGCCGCCTTGGCGCGCGAGAAGCCGCAGCCGCGCAGCTGCTCGTCGGGCGTCGCGGCCAGCCGTTCCGGACCCGGGCAGCAGTCGAGCCCGTAGGAAGCGTAGAAGCGTCCCAGGATGGTCTGGGCCGCCTTGCCGGTGAGCTGCTGGTGCGCGACCGCGAGCACCAGCGCCTCGAAAGGGCTGCGCCCGCGGACCGGGGCGATCGTGCAGGGCTCCGCGCGGCGGATCAGCTGCGCCATCACCGGGTCCACCCGGCCGAGGTGGCGCAGCGCCCCGCTCATCCGCGCTTCATCGACTCGAAGAAGTCCGAGTTGGTCTTGGTGTCCTTCATCTTGTCGAGCAGGAACTCGACCGCCGCCAGCTCGTCCATCGGGTGCAGGAGCTTGCGCAGGATCCAGATCTTGGCGAGTTCGTCCGGCGCGGTGATCAGCTCTTCCTTGCGGGTGCCCGAGCGGTTGATGTTGAAGGCCGGGTAGACGCGCTTTTCGGAGATGCGCCGGTCGAGGTGGATTTCGCTGTTGCCGGTGCCCTTGAACTCCTCGTAGATCACGTCGTCCATGCGCGAGCCGGTGTCGATCAGCGC
>DATBLN010000079.1:0-13690 GCA_036555345.1 Steroidobacteraceae bacterium | reverse complement strand
CTGCAGCTGCGTGCGCAGCACGGCGTGGTCGGGCGCGCGCGTCACCAGGTTCGCGTAGGACTCGTTGACCCGCACCCGCGGCAGGGCGGAGGAGTTGAGTTCCACGGTCCAGCCCTGCGGCGTGCGGCGCACGAACACGTCGGGCACCACGTACTCGGTGCGGCCGGCCTGAAACGCGGCGCCCGGGCGCGGGTGGCAGCTGCGCACGAGCGCGAGCGCGACGTCAAGCTCCTCGTGGCTGCAGTGCATCTGCCGCTGCAGCAGCGCGAACTGCTGGTTCGCGACCAGCTCCAGGTGGCGGTGCGCGAGCGTGCGCGCGGCGGCGAGCCCGGGCGTCGCGGGGTCGAGCTGCGCGAGCTGCAGCTCGATGCACTCGGCGACCGAGCGCGCGCCGACGCCCGCCGGATCGAACTGCTGCACGATCGCGAGCACCGACTCGACGCCCGCCGCGTCGGTCTGCACGTCCGGGGCGACCGCCGCGGCGATCGCCTCCGGCGTCTCCGTGAGATAGCCGTCGTCGCTGATGGCGTCGATGAGGGCGCGCCCGATCGCGAGCGCGTCGGGCCCCAGGTGCGCGAGCTCCAGCTGCCAGAGCAGGTGGTCCTGGAGCGTGTGGCCGGACTCGTCGGCGAGTTCCGCCTCGCCCTCGCCCGGGCGGCTCCACGGCGCCTCGGACTCGGCCGCGGTGGGTTCGGTCCATTCCTCGCCGATCTCGACGACGACCTCGTCCTCGGCCGCCTCGCCGGTCTCGGCGTCCTCGCGACGCTCGCCCGCCAGCGCCTCGAGCGTCGTGGTCGGCTCGGCCTCCTCCTCGGTCTCGAGCATCACGTTGGTCTCGAGCGCCTGCTGGACCTGGGCCTGGAGCTCGATGGTCGGCAGCTGCAGCAGCCGGATGGCCTGTTGCAGCTGCGGCGTCATCGTCAGCTGCTGGCCGAGGCGTAACTGCAGGCTGGGTTTCATCATGCGGGGGCCGCGGCCTCGGGGATCGGCGGCCGTGCCCGCGGCGGATGCCGCGCGGTCAGAGCCGGAAGTCCTGGCCCAAGTAAACCTTGCGCACCTCCGGATTGGCAAGGATTTCGTCGGCGGTTCCGGAGGCCAGGATCGAGCCCTGGTTGACGATGTAGGCGCGTCCGCAAATCCCCAGCGTTTCCCGGACGTTATGATCGGTGATCAGCACGCCGATCCCGCGCTCGGCGAGGTGCCGGGCGATGCGCTGGATGTCGTGCACCGAGAGCGGATCGACGCCCGCGAATGGCTCGTCGAGCAGGATGAATGCGGGCTCCGCGGCGAGCGCGCGCGCGATCTCGACGCGCCGCCGCTCGCCGCCCGAGAGGCTCATGCCGAGGTGGTCGCGCAGGTGCCCGACGTGCAGCTCCTCGAGCAGCCGCTCGAGCGCTTCTTCGCGCTGCGTGTCGTCCAGGCCCTCGCGCGTCTCGAGGATCGCCCGGATGTTCTCGGCGACCGTCATGCGCCGGAACACCGAGGCCTCCTGGGGCAGGTAGCCGAGGCCGCGGCGCGCGCGCGCGTGCATCGGCAGGCGCGTGATGTCCTCGCCGTCGAGCAGGATGCGCCCGCCGTCGCAGGGCACGAGGCCGACGATCATGTAGAAGGCGGTGGTCTTGCCGGCGCCGTTCGGGCCGAGCAGGCCGACCACCTCGCCGCTCGAGATCTCGAGCGACAGCGACTGGACGACCTGGCGCTTCCGGTAGCTCTTCTCGAGACCGGTGGCGGAGAGGACGCTCATTCCGGCGGCCGTGGTCCGGCCGGCGGCGGGGCCTCGGGCGGCGCCGCGGGCGCCTCGCGCGGCTGGATCGTGAAGGTGACCGGCTCGCGCGAGACGACGCGCTGGTTGGCCGTGCTGTAGACGAGCGTCGAGCTCCTGATCTCGTTGCGCCCGTCGGTCAGCCACGCGTCGCCCGCGAGCTCCACCATGCCGCGGCCGAGGTCGTAGTCGATGCGGTTGGCCCGGCCCTGCGCCAGCTGCTCCTCGCGCTTCTGCTCGAAGGCGGCCGGCTCGCCGGTCACGGTCGCGCTCTGGATCTGCCCGCCGGCGAAGCGCACGCGGGCGGAATCGCTGGCGAGGCTCGAGTCCGTCATGATGATGCGCACGTCGCCGCTGAACTCCCAGCTGCTGTCCTCGAAGTTGAGGCCGCTCGCGCGCGCGCGCTCGGCCGTGATGCGGACGTCGCCCTGCGAGATGGTGATCCCGTTGAAGACCAGCACGCTGTCCTGGTAGTCGAAGTCCGAGGAGAGCGCCTCGACCTTGATCGGCAGCTGGCTGCGCTCCTCCGCCGCCGCCGCGGCTGCCGCGAGGGCCAGCGCCAGCGCGGCATTACGGATTGAACAGGCCATGGACTTCGGATTCTAGCCGGAGGCTCCCCGCCTTCAAGTCGGCGCGCATCCCCTGCGCGGTGATCCGGTGGCGGCCGAAGGCCAGCTCGACCTCGCTCTTCGTCTGCGCCTGCTCGGCCACCGTGTCGAGCAGCATCCGCCGGGTGCGGAGCTCCGCGGCGGCCGCGCGCCCGGCCGGCGTGCCGGCGAGCAGCACGTCGCCCTCGAACTCGACCACGCGGCCGCCCTGCGGCACGCGCGCCTCGTTCGCGGTGAGCACCCACAGCTGGCCAGCCGGGGAGTGGTAGTTCACGGCGACGTCGCTGAGCCGCACGATGCCGCCCGTCGCGTCCTCGTCCGCGCGCGCCGACTGCAGCCCGATGCGCAGCCGGCCGTCCGCGCCGAACTCCTCGAGGTCGACGCCGGTGAGGTAGTAGCCGGGCCGCACCGGCGGGGTCGCCGGTCCCGCGGGCTCGCGCCCGAGCCATTGCCACTGCACGATCGTGGCGAAGAGCGCGACGGCCGCGGCGAGCAGGAGGAGCCGCGGGATCACCGCTTCGCGCTCCGCGCCGCGAGCAGCCAGTCGCAGAACTCGCGCACCGCGCCGCGCCCGCCGCGGGAGCGCGTCACGTGCCGCGCCGCCGTCAGCACCTCGGGATGCGCGTCCGCGACGGCGGCGGGCAGGCCGACGGCGGCCATCAGCCCGAGGTCCGGCGTGTCGTCGACGAGGCAGGCCACATGCCGGGATTCGATCCGCTCGCGGCGCAGGAGTTCGGCGAGCGCCCGCGCCTTGTCGCCGACGCCCTGGGCCACGTCCTTCACGCCGAGTTCCCGCATGCGCGCGGTCACCGCGTCCGAGCGCCGGCCGGAGATGATGGCCACGCGCACGCCGGCCTCGAGCAGGCGCTTGATGCCGTGGCCGTCGCGCACGTCGAAGACCTTCAGGCTCTCGCCGTCCGGGCCGAACCAGAGCCGGCCGTCGGTCAGTACGCCGTCCACGTCGAGGACGACGAGCACGACTTCGGATGGCGAGGTCACATCACCCCGGCGCGCAGCAGGTCGTGCACGTTGAGCGCGCCGATCAGCCGGCCGTCGGCGTCCTTGACCAGCAGCGCGTTGACCGCGTGCTTCTCCATCATCAGCACCGCTTCGGCCGCGAGTTCCTGCGCGCCGATGGAGTGGCCGCCCCGGGTCATGACGTCGGCCATGCGGCTCTGCTGGATGTCCACCCGCCGGTCGAGCGCGCGGCGCAGGTCGCCGTCGGTGAAGATGCCGAGCACGCGGCCGGACGCGTCCACGACCGCCGTCATGCCGAGGCGCTTGCGCGACATCTCGAGCAGGCCTTCCGGCAGCGGCGTCTCGGGCCGGACCCTCGGCAGGTCGGCGCCGGTGCGCATGACGTCGCTGACGTGCAGCAGCAGCCGCCGGCCGAGCGCGCCGCCCGGGTGCGAGCGCGCGAAATCCGCTTCCGTGAAGCCGCGCTCGCCGAGCAGCGCGACCGCGAGCGCGTCGCCCATCGCGAGAGTCGCCGTCGTGCTCGCAGTCGGCGCGAGGTTGAGCGGGCAGGCCTCGGCCGGCACGCCGACGTCGAGGTGCACGTCCGCCTCGCGCGCCAGCGTCGACTGCGCGTTGCCCGTCATCGCGACGAGCGGCACGTCCATGCGCTTGATGATCGGCAGGATGGTCAGGAATTCGGTGGTCTCGCCGGAGTAGGAGATCGCGAGCACCACGTCGCCCTTGGCGAGCATGCCGAGGTCACCGTGGCTCGCCTCGGCCGGGTGCAGGAAGAAGGAGGGCGTGCCGGTCGAGGCCAGCGTCGCCGAGACCTTGCGGCCGACATGGCCCGACTTGCCCATCCCGGAGACCACCACGCGCCCGCGGCAGCCGAGCAGCAGCCGGCAGGCGGCGGCGAAGTCGGCGCCGAGGCGCTCCACGAGCGCGGCCACCGCCTGCGCCTCGACCCGGAGCGCCTCGCGGCCGCGCTCGATCAGGCGCTGGCTGTCGGCGGCGTCGTTCATGCTGCCGCGATGATATCCCCGAATGGTGCCGGGTCGTACATTCGTACATTTGCCCGGCTGTCGCCTCCGGCAAATGTACGAATGTACGACCCGGCACCAGTAGAATGCCGGTGTGACACCGGAGGACATCCAGCGGCGGATCGAGGCGGCCCTGCCGGGCGCGAGGGTCGAGGTGCGGTCGGACGACAACGTGCACTTCGAGGCGCTGGTGGTCGCGCCGCAGTTCGACGGCCAGCGCACCATGCAGCGCCACCGGCTGGTCTACCAGGCGCTCGGCGCCGCGGTCGGCGGCGAAATCCACGCGCTCTCGCTCGAGACGCCGACGCCGGCCGAGTGGGCGCGGCGCGGCGCCGGCTGAGCCGGGTCCTCCCGTGGACAAGCTGCAGATCACCGGCGGCAGGCCCCTCGCGGGCGAGGTGCGCGCCTCGGGCGCGAAGAACGCGGCGCTGCCCATCCTCGCGGCGGGGCTGCTCGCGGACGCGCCGGTCACGGTCGGCAATGTCCCGCACCTGCACGACGTCACCACCATGATCGGACTGCTCGGGCAGATGGGCGTCGCCGTCACGGTCGGCGACCGCATGCGCGTCGAGGTGGACGCGCGCGCGCTCACGACGCCGGTCGCGCCCTACGAGATGGTGAAGACCATGCGCGCCTCCATCCTCGTGCTGGGGCCGCTGGTGGCGCGCCACGGCGAGGCTCGGGTCTCGCTGCCCGGCGGCTGCGCGATCGGCGCGCGGCCGGTGAACCTGCATGTCGCCGGCCTCGAGGCGATGGGCGCCGAGGTCGCGATCGAGGGCGGCTACATCCACGCGAAGGCGGGCCGCCTGCGAGGCGCGCGCATCGTGCTCGAGACGGTCACGGTCACCGGCACCGAGAACCTCATGATGGCGGCCGCGCTCGCCGAGGGACGCACGATCATCGAGAACGCGGCGCGCGAGCCCGAGGTCGTGGACCTCGCCGGGTTCCTGAATGCGATGGGCGCGTCGGTCACGGGCGCCGGCACCGACACCATCGTGGTCGAGGGACGCCAACGGCTCGGCGGCTGCGAGTACGACGTCCTTCCGGACCGCATCGAGACCGGCACCTTCCTGGTCGCGGGCGCGATCACCGGCGGGCGCGTGCGCGTGCGCGGCGCGCGTGCCGATCACCTGGACGCCGTGCTCGCCAAGCTGCGGGAGGCCGGGGCGAGGGTCGAGGTCGGGCCGGACTGGATCGCCGCCGACATGCGGGGCCGCCGGCCGGCCGCCGTGGACATCCGCACCGCGCCGCATCCCGGCTTCCCCACCGACATGCAGGCGCAGTTCGCGGCGCTCGACTGCGTCGCGGAGGGCGTCGGCACGATCGTCGAGACGATCTTCGAGAACCGGTACATGCACATGCTGGAGCTGCGCCGGCTCGGCGCCGACATCCGCATCGAGGGCCACACGGCCGTGATCCAGGGCGTGCCGCGGCTGTCCGGCGCGCCGGTCATGGCGACCGACCTGCGCGCGTCGGCTTCGCTCGTGATCGCGGGCCTGGTCGCGGAGGGCACCACCGACGTGCAGCGCATCTACCACATCGACCGCGGCTACGAATGCATCGAGGAGAAGCTCGGCCAGCTCGGCGCGGACATCCGCCGCGTGCCGGGTCCGCGGACCTGAGCGTCAGGACGAGCGGTCGGTGATCGCCTGCGGAGGCCGCTCGCCGACCTGGATGCGCACGTTGTGCTCGCGCACCTCGGGCTCGAGCGGCGGGCCGCGCCAGATCCTGAGCCGCGCGCCCTGTCCCGGCCGCAGCATCGCGATCTTCGACAGCAGGTCCTGGGCGCCGCGCAGCGGATCGCCGTTGACCTGCGTGATCACGTCGCCGGGCGTGACGCCTTGCTGGCCCGCCGGGCTGTCGCGGTAGACCTGGCGCACCAGCACGGAGCCCTCGGGCATGCCGTACTGCGCGAACTCGGCCGGGCCGAGGTCGCGCGGGATGACGCCGATCCAGCCGCGCACCACGCGCCCGTCCCGCAGGATCGCGTCCACCACGCCGCGCACCAGGTCGGCGGGAATCGCGAAGCCGATGCCCTCGATGCCGGCCTGACGGCCCGCGATCGCGCTGTTGAGGCCGATCATGCGCCCCTCGGCGTTGATGAGCGCCCCGCCCGAGTTGCCGAAGTTGATCGCGGCGTCCGTCTGGATGAAATTCTCGAAGGTCGTGACGCCGAGCTGCCCGCGGCCGGTGGCGCTCACGATGCCCTGCGTGACGGTCTGCCCGAGCCCGAGCGGGTTGCCGATGGCGAGCACGGGCTCGCCGACCCGCAGGCGGCTCGAGCGCCCGAACGTCATGATCGGCAGCGTCCTGACATCGATCCTGAGCACGGCCAGGTCGGTGTCGGGATCGACGCCCACGAGCGTCGCGCGGGCCACGCGCCGGTCCTGCAGCTGGACGTTGATCTGGGTCGCCTGCGCGATCACGTGGTAGTTCGTGACCACGTGGCCCTTCACGTCGTAGATGATGCCGGAGCCGAGGCTGCGCTCGACGCGCTCGCGGTACTCCGGCCAGACGTCGCCGAACAGCTGCCCGAACTGCGGGGGCAGGGCGCTGTTGCGTACGACCACGCGCCGCTCGGTGAAGATGTTGACCACCGCCGGCGCGGCGAGCGCGACCGCGTCCGCGAAGCTCGGCAGTGCCGCGGGCGCGGCCGCGTCATCGGTCTCGGGCAGCGGCGGCGCCGCGGCCTCGGGCGCCGCCGCGGGCGGTGCGGGCGCGACCGGCGCCTTGGCCGGCGGCCGCAGCAGCACGAACGCGAGCGCCGCCGCGAGGCCGAGCGCGACCCAGGGTGAAATCCAGCGCAACCAGCCCCATTGTCCGGTCATGGGTGTCGGCAACCTCCGTGTGGCGCCTGTATAATGCGGCAACTCCTGCCACGAACGAAAACCGAACCGATGGGCGAAGCCATTGACCGCGGCCGGCGACAGCTCCTGACCGCCGCCACGACCTTGACCGGTGCCGTCGGTGTCGCATTCGCGGCGGTTCCGTTCCTCGCGTCCTGGAAACCGAGCGCCCGGGCCAAGGCGCTCGGCGCGCCGGTCGAGATCGACATCAGCAAGCTCGAGCCGGGCGCGATGCTCAAGATCGAGTGGCGCGGCAAGCCGGTCTGGGTGGTGCGCCGCACGCCGGAGATGATCGGGCGGCTGGCGTCCGTTGCGGGCTTCCTCGCCGACCCGGCGTCCGAGCGCTCGCGGCAGCCCGCCTACGCGAAGAACGAGGCGCGCGCGGTGAACCCGGAGTATTTCGTGGTGCTCGGCGTGTGCACGCACCTCGGCTGCGCGCCGATGAGCCGCTTCGAGCCGGGTGACGCGGAACTCACCACCTCGAGCCCGGGCGACTGGCCGGGCGGCTTCTACTGTCCCTGCCACGGTTCCAAGTTCGACCTCGCGGGCCGCGTGTTCCGCGGCGTGCCGGCGCCGACCAACCTCGAGGTGCCGCCGTACGCGTTCACCGGCGCCGGCCACATCCTCATCGGCCTGGACCAGGGGAGCGTCGCCTGATGGCGGAGCATGCGGCGCCGGCCGGAACCGGCAGGCTCGCGGCGCTCGGCGCGTGGATCGACGCGCGCTTCCCGATATCGGCGCTCTGGAAGGAGCACATGTCGGAGTACATGGCGCCGAGGAACTTCAACGTCTGGTATTACTTCGGCTCCATCGCGCTCTTCGTGCTCGCGCTGCAGATCGTCACGGGCATCTTCCTGACGATGAGCTACAAGCCCTCCGCGGCCGACGCGTTCTCTTCGGTCGAGTACATCATGCGCGACGTCGAATGGGGCTGGCTGATCCGCTACCTGCACTCGACCGGCGCCTCGGCGTTCTTCATCGTCGTCTACCTGCACATGTTCCGGGCGCTCCTGTACGGCTCGCATCGCAGTCCGCGCGAGCTGCTGTGGATCTTCGGCGTGTTGATCTACCTGGCGCTGATGGCCGAGGCCTTCTTCGGCTACCTGCTGCCCTGGGGCAACATGTCCTACTGGGGCGCGCAGGTGATCGTGTCGCTGTTCGGCTCCTTCCCGCTGATCGGCGACGCGCTGGTGGAGTGGATCCGCGGCGACTACTTCATCTCGGACATCACGCTGAACCGCTTCTTCGCGCTGCACGTGGTCGCACTGCCGCTGGTCCTGATCTTCCTGGTGGTCGCGCACCTGCTCGCGCTGCACGAGGTGGGCTCGAACAACCCGGACGGCATCGAGATCAAGAAGAACAAGGGCCCGGACGGGCGCCCGCTCGACGCGGTGGCGATGCATCCGTACTACACGGTCAAGGACATCTTCGGCCTCGGCGTGTTCATGGTGCTGTTCGCGGCGGTCGTGTTCTTCGCGCCGGAGTTGGGCGGCCTGTTCCTGGAAGCGCCGAACTTCGAGCCGGCCAACCCGCTCCTGACGCCCGAGCACATCGCGCCGGTGTGGTATTTCACGCCGTACTACGCGATGCTGCGCGCGGTGCCCGCGTTCGCGGGCACGCAGGTCTGGGGCGTGCTCGTGATGTTCGCCGCGATCCTGCTGCTGTTCTTCCTGCCCTGGCTCGACCGCGCGCCGGTCAAGTCCATCCGCTACCGCGGCCCGGTCTACAAGGTCGCGCTGATGCTGTTCGCGGCGACCTTCATCCTGCTCGGCTACTGCGGCCTGAAGCCCGCGGTCGAGCCGTTCAAGACCCTGTCGGTCATCGGCACGGCCTATTACTTCATCTTCTTCCTGGCGATGCCCTGGTACACGCGCATCGACAGCCACAAGCCCGAGCCCACGCGGGTGACGATGTGAGGGCCATGGTCCGCCTCGCCGCGATCCTCGCGCTCGGCTTCGCCGCGGCGGCGCAGTCCGCGGCCACGGGCTGGCCGCTGGCGAAGGCGCACACCGATGTCGGGAGCCTCGCGTCGCTGCAGCGCGGCGCGCGCAACTTCGTCAACTACTGCCTCGGCTGCCATTCGCTGCAGTACATGCGCTACAGCCAGCTCGCCGAGGACCTCGCCCTGACCGAGCAGGAGCTGCGCGACAACCTGATGTTCACGGGCGAGCGCATCTACGACCCGATGCGCTCGGCAATGCCTCCGGAACAGGCGCGCATCTGGTTCGGCAACGCGCCGCCGGACCTGTCGCTGATCGCGCGCAGCCGCGGCGTGGACTACGTCTACACCTTCCTGAAGTCGTTCTACGTCGACGCGTCGCGGCCGACCGGCGCGAACAACGCGCTGCTCGCGAACACCGTGATGCCGAACGTGCTGGCCACGCGCCAGGGCGAGCAGCGGCCGAGGTACGAGGAGCGCGCGGGCGCCGACGGCAAGCCGGTGCCGCACCTCGTCGCGCTCGAGGCCGGCGCGCCCGGCGAGATGACCGCGGAGGAGTTCGACGGCTTCGTCCGCGACACGGTCACCTTCCTCGAGTACGTGTCCGAGCCCGCCAAGGCCGAGCGCAAGGCGCTCGGCGTGTGGGTGATCCTGTTCCTGCTCATGTTCACGGGGTTCGCGTACTTCCTGTACAAGGAATACTGGAAGGACGTGAAGTGAAGCCCGCGTCGCCGCGCAGCGCCTGAGCCCATGGCCGCGCAGCAGACGTCGCGACGGCCGTACCTGATCCGCGCGATGCACGAGTGGATGACGGACAACCGCCAGACGCCGCACCTCGTGGTGGACGCAGGCCTGGCCGGCACCGAGGTGCCGAAGGCCTACGTGCGGGACGGGCGCATCACGCTGAACGTCAGCTGGCAGGCGGCACAGGACCTCAAGCTCGGCAACGACTGGATCGAGTTCGCCGCGCGCTTCGGCGGCGTGGCGCAGCAGGTGCGCGTGCCCGTCGCCGCGGTGCTCGGCATCTACGCGCGCGAGACCGGCCAGGGCATGCTGTTCCAGGACGACGGCGACTCGCCGCCCCCGGCGCCGGTCCCCGACGACACCGGCAGCCGCCCGCGGCTGCGCGTCGTGAAATAGAGGGGAAATAAAGGGGACGCGTCCCTTTATCTCAAGTGCACGCGCGAGAACGTGCGAGGCGCCGGATAAAGGGACGCGTCCCCTTTATTTCCCCTCTATTTCACAGGCGGAACGCGTCGCGGATCAGGCGGCACTCGAGGGCAGCGGCCGGTCCCGAGACCTCCACCACGTCGAACCGCGCGGGCAGGCGCGCGAGCGCCGGTTCCCGGGCGAGCAGCACGCGCGCAGCCAGCGCGATGCGCCTGCGCTTCGCCGCGGTGACGCTGTCCGCTCCGCCGCCATAACGGCCACCGGCCCGGTAGCGCACTTCGACGATCGCGAGCACCTCGCCGTCCCGCGCGACGATATCGAGCTCGCCGCCGCGCGCGCGGAAGTTCCGCCGCAGGATCCGGAATCCCTGCCGCTCGAGCGCGGAGGCCGCCGCGGCCTCCGCCGCGCGGCCCGCCTCGAGGTGCGGGGCACTCACGTCGCGGGCGGCGTCACCACGGGCGGCGGTGGCGGGGACACCGGACGGCCGTTGACGACCTGCGCCCAGTCGAGCTCGCGCCGCACGTGCCCGGCGCCGTCCACGGACAGACGCCCGGTCAGGCCGGGCAACGGCGTCGAGCCGCCGCCCTGCAGTCGCCGCAGCTCGCCGATCAGGCGGAAGGCGTCATAGCCGAAGGCGTGCAGGCGCCCGAGCTGCCCGGTGCGGCCGGGGAAAGTGCGCTCCGCGGCCTCGCGCGCGGCCGCCGCCGGGCCGAACGGGTCGAGCACCCAGGGCATGTCCGGGAAGGTCACGCCGTCCAGGTCCACGGTGCCCGGGCCGACCCCGTCGAAGACATCGGACGTCGCGTACATGGGCAGCGCGCTCGCGTAGTTGAACCGCAGCTGCGTGCGGATCAGCCGGCCATGCACCGGCTGCGCTGCGACGAAGATGAACTGCGCGTCGGGACGTGGCGTGCTGCCGCGCTGGCCGGTGGTGCGCAGAAGACGCCTCAGGATGTCGTTGAAGTCCACCGTCGAGGGCGCGTAGTCCCCCTGGTCCACGATCGTGCCGCCGGCCGCGGCGAGCTCCGCGGCGAACGCCGCGTGCACGCGCCGGCCCCAGTCGGACTGCGGCACGAGCGTGACGCCGCTCAGGCGGCCGTCGGCGACGATGCGCCGCGCGGCGAGGCGCGCCTCGTCCTCCGGCGACAGGGCGTACTGGTAGAAGCGGTCGGGCGCCGCGACGCCGTCCGGCAGGAAATTGAGCGCGAGCGTCGTCGCGCGCCCGTCCGCGAGCGTCGCGAGCGAGGCGACCTCCTCGCGCGTCAGCGGGCCGACCACGAAGTCGCTGCCGTCCGCGAGCGCCTGCAGGTAGGCCGACGGGGCGTCGCGGGCGGCGACGTCGTAGACGCGCACGCGCGGGCGCGCCGCGCTGCCGTGGTCGTAATAGGCGGCCAGGAACCCGTCGCGCACCGCCTGTCCCGCGGCTTCCGCGCGCCCGGACAGCGGCAGGAGCAGAGCGACCTGCCGCGGCAGATTCCCGGAGGCCGCGGGACGCTCCGCGGCGCCGCGCCAGAGCGCCTCGCTCGCCGGGTGCGCCGGGAAGCGCTCGCGCCAGGTCTGCAGGCGGCGCTGCGTGCCGAGCGCGCCCGCGCGCGCGTCCGCGAGGATGCGCCCGAGCTCCAGCCAGCCGTTGAGCGTCGCGTCGGCCCAGTCGGGCGCGCGGGCGCTGCCGCCGCGCTCGAGCGCGCCGCCGATGCCATCCACGATCAGGCGCTGGTTCGCGAGCCGCTCGGCCGGGTCGGAGAGCAGCGCCTCGCGCGCGACGAGCGCCGCGACGCCGTCGGCGATGCGCAGCTCCCCGAAGTGCACGCGCGCGCGCGTCGCGAGCGCGGACGCGTCGCCGGCCTCGGGCAGCCCGCGCAGCAGCGACGCGGCGCGCGCGCGGTCGCCGCGCGCGAGGGCGATCTCCACGTCCAGCCTCAGGCGCTCGCGCGTGTCCGCCTCCGAGATCGGCGGCGCCAGCATGCCGATCGCCACCTCGGCGGCGCCGACGTCGGCGGCTGCGATCCACTCCGCCGCGGCCGCGAGCCACAGCCGGTTGCGGTCGGTTTCGACGGCGTCCCGGGCCGCGAGCTCGAAACTGCGCGCCGCCGCCGCGTGCTCGCCCTGGCGCGCGAGGCGCACGCCGCGCTCGGCGGCTCCCTCGCGCCCGCCCATGCGGTCGAGGCCCGCCATCTGGCAGGCGGCGGCGAGCGCCGCGGCGAGGCAGGCCGCGGCCAGGCGCAGGGCAGGTACATTCGCTTGCATCGGCGGCGGCCCTTGGAGAGGATCACCCGGCCGCCCGGCGCGGTCGGGGAGGGACATTATAGTGGCGCAGCCCGGCGTGCTTTACCTGGTGGCGACGCCCATTGGCAACATGGGCGACATTTCCGCGCGGGCGCGCGAGATTCTCGCGGCCGCGAGCGTCGTGGCCGCCGAGGACACGCGCCACAGCGGCAGGCTGCTGCGCGAGCTCGGGCTCGAGCGGCCGCTGCTCTCGCTGCACGAGCACAACGAGCGGGCGCGTGCCGCCGAGCTGGTCGCGCGCCTCCGGGCCGGCGAAAACGTCGCGCTCGTCTCGGACGCCGGCACGCCCCTCGTGAGCGACCCGGGCTACCCGCTGGTGCGGGCGGCCGTGGAAGCGGGCATCACCGTGACGCCGGTCCCGGGGCCCTGCGCGGCCATCGCCGCGCTCTCGGCCTCGGGATTGCCCGGGGAGCGCTTCTGCTTCGAGGGCTTCCTGCCCGCGCGCGCGGGCGCGCGCCGCGCGCGGCTCGCCGAGCTCGCCGCCCTGCCGCACACGCTCGTGATCTACGAGGCGCCGCATCGCCTCGCCGCCGCGCTCGCCGACCTCGCGGCGGCGCTCGGCCGCGAGCGGCGCGCCTGCATCGCGCGCGAGCTGACCAAGCTGCACGAGACCTTCTATCGCGGCAGCCTCGCCGAGCTCGCGCAGCGCGCCCAATCCGACCCCGACCTGCGCCGCGGCGAGGCGGTGATCGTGGTCGAGGCGGCGGCACCGCGGGCGCAGGATGCGGCGCGCCTCGACGAGACGCTCGCGGTGCTGCTCAGGTTCCTGCCGCCGTCCGCGGCCGCGGCGGTGGCCGGCGAGCTGACCGGCGCGCGGCGCAACGACGCCTACGCGCGCGCGCTCGAAATCGCGGAAAAACCCGCGCGCGAAAGCACTTGAGGCGCGCGGGCCTTCGGTCTAAGGTGGCATCCGGAGTCGGCCAGGCAATCGCCGTTTTCTTGCGAAAACGGAGGAAAGTCCGGGCTCCACAGGGCACGGCGCCAGGTAACGCCTGGGGGGCGTGAGCCCACGGAAAGTGCAACAGAAAACACACCGCCCAAGCGTGCGCGAGCACGACGGCAAGGGTGAAATGGTGCGGTAA
>DATBLN010000075.1:0-16691 GCA_036555345.1 Steroidobacteraceae bacterium | reverse complement strand
CGCCATCGGCCCGGACGAGCAGGCCGAGCAGGTGATCCGCGCCGGCAAGCGCATCTCGGACGCGCTGGACGCGAGCTGGACCGTCGTCTACGTCGAGACGCCGCCGCTGCTGCGCATGCCCGAGCACGAGCGCAACCGCCGGATCGAGCTGCTGCGCCTGGCGGAATCGCTGGGCGCCGAGACCGTCACGCTCGACGGACCGAGCGCCGCCGAGGCGCTCCTCGAGTATGCGCAGACGCGCAAGGTGACGCGCGTCATGGTGGGCGCCGCCAAGCGCCGCGGCTGGCGCGCCTGGCTCAGGCCCTCGACCACCACCGAGCTCGTGCGGCGGGCCCGCGGGTTCGACGTCGTCACGATCGCCGCGGACGAAGGGACCGCGCGCCGGCCCGGCAGGGCGCCGCGCAACGGCGCGGAGTTCGTGCAACCGGTCCGCTGGGACCGCTACGGCTGGGCGATGGCGATCACCGCGGTCTCGACCGCGGTCGCGTTCGCGATGTTCCCGTATTTCGAGCTCGTGAACGTCGTCATGATGTACCTGCTCGGCGTCACCATCGCGGGCCTGCGCCTGGGCCGCGGGCCGGCGGTCGCGACCGCGATCGCGAACGTGCTGGCCTTCGACTTCTGCTTCGTGCCGCCGCGCTACACCTTCTCGGTCGCCGACGTGCAGTACCTGGTGACGTTCATCGTGATGCTGGTGGTCGCGTTCGTGATCGCGAACCTCATGGCGAACGTGCGCCAGCAGAACCGCGTCGCGGGGGCGCGCGAGCGGCGCACGGCGCTGCTGTATGCGATGAGCCGCGAGCTGGCCGCCACGCGCGACACCGAGAGCCTCGCGCGGGCCGCCGTGCGCCACGTGGCGGAGGTGTTCGATTGTCGCGCCGTGGTGCTGCTGGCCGACGCCGCTGGCCGGCTGCGTTACCCGCTCGAGCCGCCGCTGCCGAAGTCGTTCCGTGGCGCCGACCTCGCGATCGCGCAGTGGGTGCTCGACCACGGGCGCCGCGCGGGGCTCGGTTCCGACACGCTCGCGGCGGCGCCCGGACTGTACCTGCCGCTCGCGCCTGCCGTGGAGGCGGGTGCCGACGAGCCCGCACGGCGCGGCTTCGGCGTGCTGGCGGTGCTGCCGGAGAACCGCCGGCGCGTGCTGCTTCCGGAGCAACTGCACCTGCTCGAGACGTTCGCCGGCCAGACCGGGCTCGCGCTCGAGCGCGCGCGGCTGGCGGAGGAGGCGGAGACCGCGCGCATGGCGGCGCAGAGCGAGTCGCTGCGCAACACGCTGCTGGCCTCGATTTCCCACGACCTGCGCACGCCGCTCGCGGTGATCGCCGGCGCCGCCAGCACGCTGGCGGACCACGGCGACAGGCTGCCGGTCGCCGAGCGCGCGGCGCTCGCGAGCTCGATCGAGGGCTCCGCCCGCGACATGTCGGATCTCGTCTCCAACGTGCTCGACCTCGTGCGGTTCGAGTCGGGCCAGGTGCAGTTGCGGCGCGACTGGGAGGCGCTGGACGACCTGGTCGGCGCCGCGCTGCATCGCCACGAGGCGCAGCTGGCGCGGCACCTGGTCGAGGTCCACCTGCCGCCGGACCTGCCCGCGGTGCACGTGGACGCGGCGCTCGTCGTGCAGCTGTTCGGCAACCTGCTGGACAACGTCGCGAAGTACACGCCGCCCGGCACGCGGGTGCGGATCGCCGCGGTGCCGGACGCGGAGCTCGTGCGCGTGTCGGTCGAGGACGACGGACCCGGCCTGCCGCCGGGCGACCCGGCGCGCCTGTTCGACAAGTTCCAGCGTGGCCACGAGGAGGGCGCGGTCGTCGGCGTTGGTCTCGGCCTCGCGATCTGCCAGGCCGTCGTGCACGCGCACGGCGGCACGATCCACGCGGAGCGCCGGCCCGGTGGCGGAGCGCGCTTCGTCTTCACGTTGCCGGCGGCCGAGGGGACCCCGTGACGGAGGCGATGCACCGCGTGCTTGTGGTCGAGGACGATCCGGGGATCCGCAATGTCCTGCGCGTGCTGCTCGAATCGCAGGGCTTCCGCGTGGTCGAGGCCGATACCGCGGCCCGGGCCGCCATCGAGGCGCGGTCGCACAAGCCCGACCTCCTGCTGGTGGATCTCGGGCTGCCGGACCAGGACGGTCAGCTCGTGATCCGCGAGACGCGCGCCTGGTCGCCGGTCCCGATCGTCGTGCTGTCGGCCCGCACCATGGAGGCGCAGAAAGTGGCGGCGCTCGATGCCGGCGCGGACGACTATGTCACCAAGCCCTTCAGCGCCCCGGAACTGCTGGCGCGGGTGCGCGCGGCGCTGCGGCGCGGCGCGAGCGGCGCCGCGCAGCCGCCGACGCTCGCGCTCGGCGGCGTGCGCGTGGACCTTGCCCGGCGCCAGGCATCGGGAGCCGGCGGCGAGATCCACCTGACGCCGCTCGAATACCGCGTGCTCGAGGCGCTCGCGCGCCATGCCGACCTGATCGTGACCCAGGAACAGCTGCTGCGCGAAGCCTGGGGGCCGGACCGCACCGACGACAGCCGCCGGCTGCGCGTCTGCATCAAGGGCCTGCGACAGAAGCTGGAGCCCGACCCGCATCGGCCCCGTTATCTCCTGACGGAAGTCGGGCTGGGATACCGGCTGCGGACGGTCGACGCGCCCGCAGCGTGAGCGAGTCCTCCGTCCGGGCCGCATGGCCATGCAGAGCCGTCCCCGCCGGGAGACGCCCGCCCGATTGACCACCACCGGGAAATGTCCGATAAACAGGGGCCATGGACGACGGCTCCGTGGCGGGCGGGAATGGAAAGCAGGCCTGCCGGAGCTCGCGGCGCGCCGTCAGCGCATCGAGTTCCCGAAGCCGTAAACTGGACGCCCGATTCACGGAGAGGATAGCCATGATTCCGACCAAGACGCATGCGCTGCTGCCGATGGTGCTGGCCGCTCTCGCGCTCGCCGCCTGCGGCAGCAAGACGCCGCCGACTTCCGAGGAGCCGGAGGTGCAGGCCCAGATCGAACAGGATGACGAGCTGAAGGCCAAGGAGGAAGAGCTCGCCCGCCGCGAGGCGGAGCTCGCGCTCAAGGAGAAGGAGCAGGAGCTGGCGCGCCGCGAGGCCGAGCTCGCGCAGGCGACCGCCAAGCCGAAGGCCAAGCCGGCGGCCACGGCGCCGGCGCCCGCGCCGAAGCCGGTCGCGTCGGGGCCGAAGCAGTACACGGTACCCGCGGGCACCTCGCTCTCGGTCGAGCTGCCGGCCGCGATCTCGACCAAGACCGCGCGCGTGGGCGACCGCGTCTCGGCCTACCTGACCTCCGATCTCGTCGTGGACGGCAAGGTGATCGCGAAGGCGGGCGCGCTGCTGCAGGGCTCGGTGAGCTCGGTCGTGTCGGGCAGCAAGAAGATCGGCGGCACGCCGGAGCTCGGGCTGACCTTCGACAACCTGACGCTCGCCGACGGCAGTGACGCGCTGGTGCGCGGCAGCGTCACGCAGGTCGCCGCCAAGAGCGACACCGCACGCGACACCGCGAAGATCGCGGGCGGCGCGCTCGCGGGCGCCGTGATCGGCCACCAGGTGGACAGCGACAAGGGCAAGATCATCGGCGGCATCCTGGGTGCCGCGGCCGGAGCGGCCGCCGCCAAGAAGACCGGCACCGAGGTCGAGCTGCCGGCCGGCACGGTGCTCGGTTTCACGCTGAACGCGCCCGTCAACGTGACGATGTAGCTATAAAGGGGACGCGTCCATTTAGAATCTTTTGAAGGGGACGCGTCCCTCTAAAGCCTCATGTCACCGCTACAAGGCAGGTCAGTCACGATCGTTTAAAGGGACGCGTCCCCTTTAAAGGCCGCGGCGCAGCCAGGTGAAGTCCGCGGCGTCGATGTCGGCGATGAGCGCCGCGCAGCGCGGCGCGAGGTCCGCACGGCCGGCATCGGCCGCGCGATCCGCGAGCCACTCCGCGCGACGCACGACCAGGTCGCTCCAGACCAGCGGTTCCCCGCGCGTGTAGCCGGCGAGCGCCGCCGCATGGCGGCGCGCCTCGCGCCAGTCGGCATGGCGCAGGCAGAACTCGATCGCGAGGCGGCGGAACTCCAGGTGATTGTGGCTGACGCAGCCACGCCCGAGCAGCGCCTCGCCCTGCGCGAGCAGCTCGCGTGCCCGCTCCAGGTTCGCGGTGAACAGCGCCTGCGTCGCGAGCGACCACGGCCCGCAATAGGTCGGCGCCACCTCGAGGGCGAGTGCCGTGGCCTGGCGCAGCAGCACCTGAGCGTCCGCGGCGCCGCCCTGCTCGGCGAGCGCATGGCCGAGCACCATCATGAGCTCCGCCTCGAAGCGGCGCGCGCCGAGCTGGCGCGCGAGCGCAAGGCCGCGGTCGCAGTCCGTGCGCACGCGCGCGAAGTCGAGGCGGTAGTTGGCGACGGTCGCCGCCGCGTCCAGCGCCAGCAACTCCGAACGCGGGTCGCCGTAACGGCGCGACTCGGCGATGACGGCATCGCAGTCGGCCAGCGCCTGCCGCAGCTCGCCGCAGAATGCGCGCGTGACCGCCAGCATCGTCGCGTGCGGGAGCGCCAGGCCGACGGCGCCGTGCGCACGGGCCGCCTCCACGCAGCGCGCGTACTCGTCGCGCGCCGCGCGCATCTGCCCGCGCTGGTAGCGGGCATCGCCGATGCCGCCGAGGGCGCGGGCCTCGTCCACGGCGGACTTCGCCTGGCGCGCGAACGCGAGCGCGCGCTGGTGCGCGGCGAGGCATTCGTCGAGCTCGCCGCGCGGGAAGTGGATGTTGCCGCGCATGGACCAGATGCGCGCCAGCAGCTCGGGCCGGTCGCCGCCCGGCAGCAGCGATTCCACGCGGGCGAGCGCCGCGAGCGCCTCGTCGTAGCGATCCACGATGCGCAGCGCATTGGCGAGCCCGAGCTGCGCCCGCACCGCGGTCAGCGTGTCCGGGCGCAGGTCCACGACCTCGCGGAAGGTCGCGATCGCCTCGTGCGTATGGCCGGTGCGCGTCTGCAGCTCGCCCAGCAGGCAGTTCGCCGCGCAGAAGTCCGCCGGGTCCCGCGCGAGGGCGCCGGCGCGGGCGGCGAACTCGAGCGCGCGGTCGAGGCGGAACGCCTCCGCCTCCGCCGCCGCGGCCTCGAGGCATGCGCGCGGCGCGCCGGGATCCCCGGCCTCGGCGAGGTGACCGGCGCGCAGGCTGGCGTCGCGCCCCGCGTACCAGGCGCCCGCGCGCGTGTGCAGCTCGCGGCGCGTCGATTTCAGCAGCGATTCGTAGACGGCCTCGCGCACCAGCGAGTGCGTGAAGGCGATCTCGCCGCCGTCGGCCTCGAGCATGCCCGCATCCACCAGCGCGCCGGGCGCGGCGCCGTCGGCGAGGGCGGCCAGCGCCTCGCGCGGGAAGCGCAGCCCGAGCACCGAGGCCGCGAGCAGGGCCTGGCGGTCCGCGGGCGCGAGGCGCTCCATGCGCGCGAGCACCAGCGCCTGCACCGAGCCCGGCAGCGCGCGCTCGCCGGCGTCCGCGGCACGCAGCAGCTGGTCGAGGAACAGCGGATGCCCCTGCGCGCGGCGGATGCAGTCGGCGACGACCTCCGGCGGGAGCGCGGGGTGGGCGGCGGCCAGCTCGCGTGCCTCGTCGTCGGAGAGCGGCGCGAGGTCGAGCGTCGTCAGCGGGCAGCCGCGCGCGCGGGCGCGCCAGGCGGCGTCGATCGGATCCTCGTCGGGGCGCGTGGACATCACGAGCAGCGCGCGCTGCGGCGCCACCGAGGCGGCGAGCTCGCCGAGGCGCGCGGCCTCCTCGCCGCCCGCGTAGTGCAGGTCCTCGATGATCAGCAGGAGCGGGGCCTCCGCGCAGGCGGTCTCGATCAGGCGCCGCACGGCCTCGAGCCGGCCGCGCTCGAGCGTCGGCCCGTCCACCATGCGCTCGATGGAAGCCTGCTCGGCGGAGAGCGGCGCGCCGGCGAGCCCGCTCGCGTGCAGCACGCTGTCGGCGTGCAGCCGGCCGGAGGCGATCGCGTCCTGCACGGCGCGGCCACGCTCCTCCGCGGTCGCGTCAGGCCTGAGCCCGAGCAGGCCCGCGAACAGCGCGGCGAGCGGCCGGCGCGCCTTGACCTGGCCGAAGTCGAGCACCTGCACGCGGTGGCAGCTCACGCCGCGCGCGGCGGCCGCCCCGGCGAGCGCCTCGAGCAGGCGCGTCTTGCCGATGCCGGCCTCGCCGCGCACGAGCACCGTGCGCCCGCGGTTCGCGGCGATCGTGCGCTCGAGCAGCGAGACCATGAGGCCGAGTTCCGCGTGCCGGCCGACGAAGGGCGCGGCCTGCGGCGCGAAGCCGCGGCGCAGGTCCTCGGACAGCAGCGTCTCGCCGGGCGCCGCCCGCCCGGCAAGCGCCTCGGCCTCGACCATCGCGCGGCCGGAGAGCGGGAAGGGGCCGTTCACACGCGCCGGCAGCAGCGCGCCCTGCGCGATGCCGATCGCCGCGTGGCTGCCGGCGAATGCCTGCCGCAGCGCCTCGGCGGCGCGCAGCGCGCGCCCGGGCTCGTTGCCGGAGAGCGCATCGAGGCCGAACGCGGCGTTCAACCGGTCGCCCGAGAGCCGGTCCGTGACGCCGCCGTGCTCCGCGATGCACTCGTCGAACGCGCGCTGGCAGCGCTGCGCGAACTCACGGGCCTCCTCGGCATCCATCGCGCGGCGTTCCTCGACGAGCCCGGGCAGGCGCAGCGCGAGGACGACGCCCGCGCGCAACGTGCGGTCATCGGCCGCGGTCGCCGCCGGGGGCGCCGCGACGGCCGGATTCCCGGATGCCGCGGCCTCCGTGTCCTCGCCCGGCAGCGGCTCGGGCCCGGCGCCCGTCGCGGCGCGCCGCCTCTTCATCAGTTCGCGATAGAGCGCCTCGGTCGCGGGCTCGGGCGCGAGGTCGAGCTCGCGGCGCAGCAGCGCGCGGCACTGCTGATACTGGCGCAGCGCATCCGTGTAGCGCCCGGCGCGCGCGCAGGCTTCCATCAGCTCGCGGTGCGCGGGCTCGTTGAGCGGCTCGAGCGCGAGCAGGCGGTTGAGCGCGTCGATCTCGCCTGTGGCGTCGCCCGCTTCGCGGCAGATGCGCGCGAGCATCTGCATCGCGGAGGAGAGGTCGCGACGCAGCGCGCGCCGCTCCGTGCCGAGCCACTCGTCGAAGGCATCCGAGCGCGCGTCGAACCCTTCCAGCAGCTCGCCGGAGGCGAGCGCGATTGCGGCGCGCAACGAGGAGGACGTGGACTCGGCCAGGAGCGCTTGCAGTCGCAGCGCGTCCACGTCGAGCGCGGCGGTCTCGAGCGCCACCTGCAGGGTGTCGGCGTTGAGCACGGCGCGCGCGGATTCGGGCAGGGCGCGGCGGATCGCGGTCAACGCCTGGCGCAGGCTGGCGCGGGCGGATTCCGCACCGGCGTCTTCCCAGAGCAGGGCCGCGAGCTTTTCACGGCTCTGCGGCGCGCCCTGCTGAAGTGCCAGAAAAGCCAATAACGCCCGGCACTTACGGGCAGTCAGCGGCAGCGGCCGGCCGCTCCGGTCGCGAAACTCCAAGCCACCCAGCAACTGGAACTGAAGCAGCGCCACCGGCTCCCTCCGCGCAGTGCCGCCAGTTTTCACGCTTTTTTCACGGTTGTCGAGACGCCGCCCTCACGGCCCATCTCTTAAATGCGCGCCCAGGAGGAACTGCCCATGACCTTGAAGGATTCCCGCGGATTGCCGGTCTCGACGCAGAGCGCCGTGGCGCTCGCGCATTACGAGCTGGCGCTCGAGCAGACGCACGGCTACTTCGGCAACCCGCTCGCTACCGTCGACGCGGCGCTCGCCGAGGACCCGGACTTCGGCATGGCGCATGCGCTCAAGGCCGACCTCGCGGTCATGTCCTCGGAAAAGGGCGCGCTCGAGCTCATCCGCCAGGGCGCCGCGGCGCTCGAGCGCATCGGCGGCCGCGCGTTGCCGCGCGAGCGCGCGCACGTCGCCGCCGCGCGCGCCTGGATGGAGGGCGACTTCGATCGCTCCGTCAACCTCTACGGCGCGATCGCGATCGAGCATCCGCGCGACCTGCTCGCGATCCAGGCCGCGCACGTCATGGACTTCAACCTGGGCGACTCGCTGATGCTGCGCGACCGCATCGCACAGGCGCTGCCGCACTGGAACGACACCGTGCCGGGCTATGGCTACCTGCTCGGCATGTACTCGTTCGGCCTCGAGGAGACGGCCAACTACACGCGCGCCGAGGACGTCGGCCGCCGCGCGCTCGACCTGAACCGGCGCGACCCCTGGGCCGTGCACGCCGTCGAGCATGTCTTCGAGATGAATGGCCGCGTGCACGACGGCATCGAGTGGCTGCGGGCCACCGCGCCCGACTGGCAGGACTCGGCGCTCTCGTTCCACAACTGGTGGCACCTGGCGCTGCATTACCTGGACCTCGGCGAGGCGCAGGCCGCACTCGACCTCTACGACCGCGTCATTCACCCGAAGCCGACCGCGGTCGCGCTCGAGCTCGTGGACGCCTCGCAGCTGCTGTGGCGCATGAGCCTGCGCGGGCTGGACGTCGCCAACCGCTGGGCCGGGCTCGCGGACTGCTGGGCGGGCCTGGCGGAGAGCGGCTTCTACGTCTTCAACGACGTGCACGCGCTCATCGCGTACGCCTCCGCCGGCCGCAGGGACGACGTGGCGCGCATGCTGGCGGTGCTCGGGGCGCGCGCGGGCGAGCCCGACGCGAACGGGCGCCACACGCGCGACATCGGCCTGCCGCTCGCACAGGCGATTGTGGCGATGGCCGAACAGCGCGCGGCCAGGGCCGCGGCGCTCCTGCTGCCCATCCGCAGCCGAGCGAGCGTGATCGGCGGCAGCCACGCGCAGCGCGACCTGATCCAGCTCACGTGCATCGAGGCCGCGCTGCGAGCCGGGCAGGGCAGGCTCGCCCGCGCGCTCGCCGCCGAGCGCACGGAAGCGAAGCCGGCGAGCCCGTTCAACTGGCAGCTCGCGGCCCGCGCGCTCGAGATCGCGGGCGACGCGCAGGCGGCTGCGGCCGCCCGCGAGCACGCGGAGCTGCGCCGTCGCGCGCAGCAGCGCCGCACCGCCGCCTGATGGGTGCCGGGTCGTACATTCCGTACATGTTCATTTTTCAACCAGGGAGACGAGTCATGAGCACGAAGATGATGTATCGGGGCCTGCCGGTGTCGGTGCTGCTGCTGTCGGCGGCGCTGATGCAGGGCGCCGCGGTCCGCGCGTTCGCGGACGAGGGTGTCAAGGCGGAGGTGGTCGCGGGCGTCGAGCCCGAGCAGAAGGACTGCCGGCCGGTCGAGCGCCTGGGCGGCAAGGTGAAGATCCGCCAGGCGGACTGCCGCTGAAGTTCGATAAAGGGGACGCATCCCATTTGTCGATAAAGGGGACGCACCCCTGTTCGCGATCCGCTAAAGGGGTGCGTCCCCTTTAGAATGGCTGCCGATGTCCGGCGCCTACCAGCTCCTCGAGTTCATCCACATCCTGTCGAGCACGCTGCTGTTCGGCACCGGGCTCGGCACCGCTTTCGCCCTGTGGCGCGCGCATCGCACCGGGGATGCGCGCGTGATCGCGGCGGTGGCGCAGGGCGCCGTGCTCGCCGACTGGGTCTTCACGACGCCCGCGGTCGTGATCCAGCCGGCGACCGGCGCACTGCTCGTCCAGCTGCATGGCTTCCCATGGACCATGCCGTGGCTCGTGGCGGCGCTCGCGATTTATGTCATGGTCGGCGCCTGCTGGATCCCGGTCGTGTGGCTCCAGCTGCGGATGCGCGATCTCGCGCGACAGGCGTCCGCGGCCGGCCAGCCGCTGCCGCCGCTGTATTACGTCTACTACCGCTGGTGGTTCGCGCTCGGCTGGCCCGCGTTCGCGGGTGTCGTCGTCATCTTCTGGTTGATGATTTTCAAGCCCTGAAAAGCTCCCGCGAGCCCGTTTTCATGCGGTTTCCGGTGAACTGTGAACCGTGCCCGGGCCGGCGCGGGCGCGCCGCGCGATCATGGCCGCACCAGGAGCGCTCAAGATGTTCACGAAGATCCTGTACGACGGACTGCCCATTCCCCTGCTGCTCGCGGCCGCAGCCGTCACGCAGTTCCTCGCGGTCAGCGTCTTCGCCTGATCGCGAGCCACATCGAATGGGGACGCATCCTTCTAAAAGGGATGCGTCCCCATTTATTTATGACGCCAGGCGCAGCGGCAGGTCGCGCAGGCGCTTGCCGGTGAGCGCGAACACCGCATTCGCGACCGCAGGCCCCACGGGCGGCACGCCGGGCTCGCCGACCCCACCCGGGCGCTCCCGGCTCGGCACGATGTGCACCTCGACCTTCGGCATCTCGTCGAGGCGCAGCACGCGGTAGTCGTGGAAATTCGACTGCTGCGGCCGCCCCTCGCGCAGGTCGATGCGGCTGTGCAGCACGGCGCCCAGCGCAAAGGCGATCCCGGACTCCATCTGCGCGACGACGCCGTCGGGGTTGACCGCAATGCCGCAGTCGATGGCGCAAACCACGCGGTACACGCGCAGCGCGCCGTCCTCGACCGAGACCTCCGCCACCTGCGCGACCCAGCTGCCGAAGGACTCGTGCACGGCGATGCCGCGCGCACGGCCTGCGGGCAGCTTCGCGCCCCAGCCGGCGCGCTCCGCGGCGAGGTTCAGCACGCCGAGGTGCCGCGGGTGCTTCGCGAGCAGCGCTCGGCGATACTCGAGCGGGTCGCGGCCGGCCGCGGCGGCGAGCTCGTCGATCATCGACTCCATGGCGAAAGCCGTGTGCGTGTGGCCGACCGAGCGCCACCACAGCACGGGGATGCCGGTCCGTGGCGAGTGCAGGTCCACCCGGTGATCGGCGACGTCCTTGACATAGGGTGAATCGGCCACCCCTTCGACCGAGGTCACGTCCACGCCGTCCTTGACCATCGCCGACTCGAAGGGCGTGCCGGCGATGATCGACTGGCCGACGATCGTGTGCGACCAGGCGGACGGCAGCCCGTCGGCGCCGACGCCGACCTTCAGGCGATGCAGGTACGCGGGCCGGTAATATCCGCCGCGCGTGTCGTCCTCGCGCGTCCACACGGTCTTGACGGGCGTGCCCGCGGCTTTCGCCACGTGCACCGCCTCGGCGACGAAGTCCGACGTCGGGGTCGCGCGCCGGCCGAAGCCGCCGCCGAGGAACATCGTGTGGATCTCGACCTGCTCGGGCTTGAGCCCCGCGATCGCAGCGGCCACCTGCTGGTCGACGCCCTGGAACTGCGTGCCGGTCCAGATCTCGCACTTGTCCGCCGAGATCCGGACCGCGCAGTTGAGCGGCTCCATCGTGGCGTGGGCGAGGTACGGAACGGCGTACTCGGCCTCCATGACGCGGGCGGCCCTGGCGAGCGCGGCGGCGGCATCGCCGGCCTGCGCGGCAACCGCGCCGGGCGTCGCGGCGAGTGCGCGGAACTCCTCGCGCAGGCGGTCGCTGTCGAGGCTCGCGTTCGGGCCGGCGTCCCAGTCGATCACGAGCGCGTCACGGCCCTGCTTCGCGGCCCAGAAGTGATCCGCGACGACCGCCACGCCGGATGGCACCTGGATGACATCACGCACGCCCGCGACGGCGCGCGCCGCGGCCGCATCGAATGCCTTCACCTTGCCGCCGAACGCGGGTGCGCGCGCGACGACGGCGGTCAGCAGCCCGTCGAAGTGCACGTCGAGGCCGAATTGCGCGCGGCCGGTGATCTTCTCCGGCGTGTCGAGGCGGCGCGTCGGCTTGCCGATCAGCTTCCACTGGCCGGGGTCCTTGAGCGTGACCGAAGCGGGCGGCGCGAGTGTCGCCGCCGCGTCCGCGAGTTCGCCATATCGCGCGCTCTTCGCGCCGCAGGTCACGACGCCATTCTCCGTGCGGCAGTCCGCGGCGGCTGCGCCGAAGCGCTCTGCCGCCGCCGCAACCAGCAGCGCCCGGGCGAGAGCCCCGGCCTGGCGATAGCGGTCGAACTCCGACCAGGTGCTGGTCGAGCCGCCGGTCATCTGCGTACCGTATGCCGTGTGCGCATAGACCGGCGCGACCGGCGCATGCTCCACGCGGACCTTCGTCCAGTCCGCATCCAGCTCCTCGGCGATCAGCATCGGGAGCGTGGTCCAGATGCCCTGGCCCATCTCCGAATGGGCGAGCAGCACGGTGACGCTGTCGTCCGCGCCGATGCGCAGGAACGCGTTCGGCGGCGGCAGCGGGGGACTGGCGGGCTGCGCGAGCGCGAAGCGCCGCGCGCCGGGCACGAAGAAGGCGATGACCAGGCCGCCGAGCGCGGCGCCGGCCGCGATGAAGTCGCGGCGCGAGAGGGTGACGGCGTTCATGCGGCACCTCCCTTGCGCGCGAGCTCGGCCGCGCGGTGCACCGCGGCGCGGATGCGCTGGTAGGTGCCGCAGCGGCAGAGGTTGCCGGCGAGCGCGGAATCGATGTCGGCGTCGGTCGGATTGCGCTCAGTCGCGATCAGCGCGGCGGCCGCCATGATCTGGCCGGACTGGCAGTAGCCGCATTGCACGACGTCGAGCTCGGTCCAGGCCCGCTGCACGGGGTGATCCCCGTTCGCCGAGAGGCCCTCGATGGTCGTGATCCTGCGGCCCTCGGCCATCGCGAGCGGCGTGATGCAGGACCGCATCGCTTCGCCGTCGAGGTGCACCGTGCAGGCACCGCACTGCGCGATCCCGCAGCCGTACTTGGTGCCCGTCAGCCGCAGAAGATCGCGCAGCACCCAGAGCAAGGGCATGTCCGCGGGCGCGTCGACCTCGCGCACCTGGCCGTTGACCTCCAGCTTCATGTCATGCCTCCTTTTAAAGGGGACGCGTCCATTTAGATTCTAAAGGGACGCGTCCCATTTAGATCAGTTTCTCCAGTGCCGCGCGGGCGGAAGCATAGCGCTTCTGCAGCGCCGGGAGCTCGTCGCGCGCCGCCCCGAGGTCGCCGCGCCTGGCGGCGGCCTCCATCGCGATCGCGACCGCCTCGAGGCGCGACGCGCCGATGTTGGCCGAGGCGCCCACGATCGTATGCGCCAGGCGCTGCACCAGCTCGCGATCGCCGCGCGAGATCCCGCCCTCGATATCCTGCACGTTCCGGCCGATGCTCGCGACGAAGGTCTCGACGAGCCCGCGCGCGAGCGCGTCGTCGCCCATCGTGACCTCGCGGAAACGCGCGAGCGCGATCTCCGGCTTGTCCGCCGTCGTGCGCTCGGAGGCGGCGGGCCGCACGACGTGCCGTCCCGTGCGGGTGCCGACGGGCGGCGCGTACTTCTCGAGCACCGCCTCCAGCCGCCCGCGCTCGAGCGGCTTCGCAATCACGTCGTCCATGCCGGCCTCGCGGCATTCCTGCACCTGCTCCGCCATCGCGTTCGCGGTCAGGCCGACGACCGGCAAGCCGCGGCCGCCCTCGCGGATGCGCCGCGTCGCCGTCAGGCCATCCATCACCGGCATCTGCACGTCCATCAGCACGAGGTCCACGCGCTGCTCCTCGAGGCGCGCGAGCGCTTCCGCGCCGTCCGAGGCGAGCACGACGTCGCAGCCCAGGCGCTCCAGGAAGAGCTGCGCCACCCGCTGGTTGACCGGGTTGTCCTCGACCAGCAACACCGTGCGCCCGCGCCGGTGATGCTCCTCGACGATGAGGTCGCGCGTGACGATCGCGCGCAGCCGCTGGGTGAACTCCTGGCCGCCGTGCGCGAGCACGCGCTCGAGCGTCGCGAGCATCTCGCGCCGGCGCATCGGCTTCGACAGGTGGCCCGCGAAGCCGAGCTCGCGCAGCTCCTGCCGGTTGGAGCGGTCGTCGATGGAGCTATATAGAATGAGTCGCAGCTCCGCGATGGCAGGCGTCGCGCGGATGCGCCGGGCGAGCTCGAGCCCGTCGATGCCCGGCATGCGGTGGTCCATGAGCACCGCCTGGAAACCCGAGTCCGTTCCCGCCGCGCGCTCGAGCACGGAGAGCGCCTCGATCGCCGAGGCCGCCGTCTCCACCTCGTAATCGCCGCCGCGCAGGATTTCCGCGATCACGCGGCGGTTCGTCTCGTTGTCGTCCACCACGAGTACGCGCCGGCCCTCGGCCGCGGCCGCGGCGGGCGCCGCCGCCGCCGCCTCGACGGCGGCCACCGGCAGCCGCGCCGTGAACCAGAACGTCGAGCCGCGGCCGGGCTCGCTGGTCGCGCCGACTTCGCCGCCCATGAGTTCCGCGAGCCGCTTGACGATCGAGAGGCCGAGGCCGGTGCCGCCGTACTGCCGGGCGGTCGAGGCGTCCGCCTGCGTGAACGGCCGGAAGAGCCGCGCGAGCACCTCGGGCGCGAGGCCGATGCCCGTGTCGGTCACCTCGAAGCGCAGCAGGTCCGCCGCGGCGGCCCCCGGGACATTGCCGCCCACATCGCCCGCGCGCCGCACGGCGACGACGACCTCGCCCGCCTTCGTGAACTTGATGGCGTTCGAGACCAGGTTCGCGAGCGCCTGGCGCAGCCGCCCGGGATCGCCCAGCACGCGCTGCGGAAGGTCCGTCGCGAGGTCCACGACGAGCTCGAGCTCCTTCGCCGCGGCGGCGGCGGCCTGCGTCGCCGCCACTTCCTCGACGTGCGCGGCGAGGTCCATCTCGACGCGCTCGAGCTCGAGCTTGCCGGCCTCGATCTTCGAGTAGTCGAGCAGGTCGTTGATGACGACGAGGAGCGCATCCGCGCTCGCACGGACCACCTCGACGTACTCGCGCTGGCGGCGGTCGAGGTCGGTGTCCTGCAAGAGCTGCACCATGCCGATCACGCCGTTCATCGGCGTGCGGATCTCGTGGCTCACGTTCGAGAGGAACTCGCTCCGGGCCTTGCCGGCGGCCTCCGCGTCCTGCCGCGCCCGCGCGAGCGCGGCGCGCAGCCGCACGAGCTCCTTCTCCAGCATGGCGATGCGTTCCGCGGGGGAAAGGCTCATTTCCCGCCCCGTCCGGGACGCCGGTCACGCCCCCCATGCCTGCGAGGTTCTAGTATTCTGCGCACCGGAAACGCATGCATGGCCGCAGAGTCTAGCGCACCGCAACGCCTGCTGATCGTCGAGGACGACCCGCACATGGCCTACCTGCTCGGCTACCTGGCCGAGAAGGAACGCTTCACGGTCGAGACCATCGCGGACGGGCGCCAGGCGATGGAGCGGATCACCGCCGGCCCGGCCGCGGACCTCGTCCTGCTCGACGTGATGCTGCCCTACACCGACGGGTTCGAGCTGCTCGAGAAGCTGCGCAGCGACGCGAAGTGGAAGCAGGTGCCGGTGATCATCCTCACCTCGCGCACGCGCGAGCACGACGCCGTGCGCGCGATGAGTCTCGGCGCCGACGACTACCTGACGAAGCCCTTCAGTCCCGCCGAGCTCGTCGCACGCATCCGCCGGCGCCTGCAGCCGGCGCCGAGGAAGGCGAAGCGATGAACGCCCCGCGGTCCGCCGTCATGGGCGCCGTGGCCGCGGCCGTGCTGGCCGTGGCCAAGCCTGCGGCCGCACAGGGATCCACCAGCGCCTGCGACGCGGCGCTCGCCGCGCAACTCGCGGCGAATCCCGCGAATACCGATGCGCGCTACGACCTCGCCCGTGCCTGCACACGTGCCGGTCGGCCGGATGCGGCGCTCGCCGAGTACGAGATTCTCGTGGCCGCCGACCCGCGCAATGCCGACTGGCTGCTCGGGCAGGGACAGACGCTCGTCGCGCTCGGCCGCCCGCGCGAGGCCTTCGCGCCACTCGAGCAGGCGCGCGCGGTCGCGCCCGGCTACGAGGACGTGTGGCGCTCGAACATCGCGGCGCTCGAGGCGGCGAACGAGCTCGAGCGCGCGCAGGCGCTCGCCCGCGAGGCGGAGCGGCAGTTTCCCGGGAGCGCGTGGCCGCGCGAGAAGCAGTCCGCGATCGCGCGCGTACGGCTCATCGAGCACGGCACGCGCGTCTCCGCGAGCCTCGCGCGCGAGGAGCTCTCGGGCAGCCGGCCGGCGTGGCAGTCGGCCACGCTCCTGTTCGACCATCCGCTCGCCGGCACGCGGCGGCTGCTGGCGGGTGCGCACGCCGAGGAACGCTTCGAGACCCGCGACGAGCAACTCAACCTCGGGCTCGTGGACCGCATCGGGAAGAACTGGTCCTGGGGCGTGATGCTGGACGCCACCGCCGACGCGGAGATCCTGCCCGAATGGAACCTGGTGCTGGAGGTCGGCCGGCTGCTGCCGGGCGACCGCAGCATCGGCCTGCGCGCGCGGCATGCGAGCTACGCCGCGGTCGAGGTGGACTCGCTCGCGGCCACGCTCGAGCAGTACGCCGACTGGTTCCGCGTCGCCTACACGCTCTCGGCCTCGCGCCCGAGCGGCCTCTCGGCGCGCCTCGGGCACATGGTCCGCGTCGCGCACGACTACGGCGACGGCAGCCACGTCACGCTCGGGCTCGGCTACGGCGAGGAGGCCGAGACCGTCGCGCCGGGCGTCGTGCAGGTGACGCGCAACAAGAGCGTGTCCGTCAACGGCGTGCATTGGCGCTCGCCGGCCTGGGGCCTGTCCTGGGAGGCGGGCTGGTACCAGCAGGGCGATCTCTACGATCGCGTGCGTGTCCGCCTTGGACTCGAGCACCGGTTCTGAGCTGATCGTCGCGCTCGCCTGGCGCAGCGCCGAGGTGGCGGCGCTCGGCTCGGCGACGCTGCTCGCGATCGCGCTCGCCGTGCGCCAGTACCTGCGCCACGCGGACCGCGTGCAGGCCGGGATCGTCGCCGCCTGGCGGCCGCTGCT
>DATBLN010000061.1:0-42191 GCA_036555345.1 Steroidobacteraceae bacterium | reverse complement strand
TCGATCCAGGCCTCGACCTCGCGGTTGAGCTCGCGCGGATCGCGTCCCGCCGATGCGATCGGCGGCCCGATGACGACGCGGATCAGGCCGGGCCGCTTGAGCAATCCCCGCCGCGTCCAGAAGTCGCCGGCGTTGTGCGCGACGGGAACGATCAGCGCGCCGGTCTGCGACGCGAGCAGCGCGCCCGACATCCCGTACCTGCGGGTCTGGCCCGGCTCGACGCGCGTGCCCTCCGGGAAGATGAGGATCCAGATCCCGGCGGCGAGCCGCTCGCGCCCCTGGTCGAGCACCTGGTTGACGGCGCGATGACCGGCGCCGCGGTTGATGGCGATGCCTTTCAGGCACCAGGCCGCCCAGCCGACCAGCGGGATCCAGTACAGCTCGCGTTTGTAGACCCAGGCCTGCGGCGGGAACACGATCATCTGCGCGATCGTTTCCCACGCGGAGGTGTGCTTCCACATCGAGATGTGCGCGCCCTCGCGCGGGATGTGCTCGCGTCCTTCCACGATCCAGTCGAGCCCGCACAGGATCTTTCCGAGCCACAGGTGCCACCAGGCCCAGGCGCGCGCGAAGGCGTACAGCTGGCGAAACGGCAGCCAGCCGAAGAGCACGATCGCGAGCCCCCACGCGAAGGAATCCGCGAACAGCAGCGTCGTGAAAATGACCGATCCGAGCCACTGCGCGGGCGCCCACTGGCGCCACGCCGGGACCCGCGGCGTGGGTGCGGACGCCATTCCCCGCCCGCTCATCGGCTTGCCTTCGTTCTCGATGCTTATGGGCATCCGGAAAACCCGGCTTTTCAGCCGGGCAACCGGGCCAGGTTGGCGGTGTGCAGGAACAGTCTCTGCAGCGCGGCGAGGAGCGCGAGGCGATTGGCCCGCAGGCGCACGTCGTCCGCCATCACGAGCACCTTGTCGAAGAAGGCATCGACCGCGGGGCGCAGCGCCGCGAGCCGCGCGAGCGCCTCCGCGTAGCGGCGGGACGTCACGAACCGCTCGACGTCCTGGCGCAGTTCCTCGACCTCGGTCGCGAGCCGGCGTTCCTCGGGATCGGTCAGCAGTCCCGGGTCCACGCGCGGGTTCGGCTGCTCGCCCGCCTTGCGCAGGATGTTCGAGATGCGCTTGTTCGCGGCAGTGAGGCTGGCCGCTTCGGGCAGCTTCAGGAACTCCGCGAGCGCGCGCAGGCGGTCGTCGAAATCGAGCGGCGAGGCGGGGCGCGTGTCGAGCACCGCGTCGAACATCTCCGTCGTCATGCCGGCATTGCTCTCGAGGTACCAGCTGCGCAGGCGCTCCATCATGTAGTCGTAGACGTCGTCCACCTGCGTCCTCGGGCCCGCCTCGGAGAGCGCCTTGAGGATCGCCGTGTCGCCGCCGAGGCGCACGATGTCCGCGGCGACGAGCTCGTGCGCCGTCGCGATCAGCGCGCGCAGGTCGAGCGCGATGCCGGTCTCGATCAGGATCCGGAGCACGCCGAGCGCCGCGCGCCGCAGCCCGAAGGGATCCTTGGCGCCGGTCGGCTTCTGGCCGATCGCGAAGATGCCGACGATGGTGTCGAGCTTGTCCGCGATCGCGAGCGCGAGGCCCGCGCCGGTCGCGGGCAGGGCATCCCCGGCGAAGCGCGGGAGGTATTGCTCGGCGAGCGCCGCGGCGACCGGATCGGGCTCGCCGTCGTGCAGGGCGTAGTAGCGGCCCATGACCCCCTGCAGCTCCGGGAACTCACCGACCATCGCGGTCAGGAGGTCGCACTTGGCGAGCTGCGCCGCCCGCTGGGCATGGGCCGGCTCTTCGCCGGTGGCGCGGGCGATCTGTCCCGCGAGCTCCATGACCCGGGCGGTCTTGTCCGCCAGCGACCCCAGCCTGGCCTGGAAAGTGACGGTTCCAAGCGCCGCCTGGCGGGCGCCCAGCGGCGTCTTGCGGTCGGTTTCGTAGAAGAAGGCGGCATCCGCCAGGCGCGGCCGGACGACCCGCTCGTTGCCGGCCCGCACCTGGGCGGGGTCCCGGCTCTCGATGTTCGCCACGGCGACGAAGAGCGGCAGGAGCCGCCCATCGGCACCCCGGACCGGGAAATAGCGCTGGTGCTCCTGGAGGGTCGCGACCAGCGCTTCCGGGGGCAGTTCCAGGTAACGCGGGTCGAAGTGCCCGACGATGGGGACTGGCCATTCCACGAGGGCCGTCACTTCCTCGAGCACGGCCGGGTCGATGACAGCCTCGCCGCCCTCGGCCGCCGCGGCCGCCAGCGCCCCGGCGCGGATGCGCTCGCGGCGGGCCTCGAAATCGGCCAGCACGTGGCCCCGGCGCTCGAGCGAAGCCAGGTAGACGCCCGGCGAGCGCAGCGCGACCGGCTTGGGGGCGTGGAAGCGGTGACCGCGCGTCATGCGCCCGGCCGGAAGGCCCAGGATCTCGCCGGGCACGACCTCGTCGCCGTGCAGCATCACGACCCAGTGCACGGGGCGCACGAACTCGACATCACCGGCGCCCCAGCGCATGCGCCGCGCGACCGGCAGGGCCGCGAGCGCCTCCTGCACGATGCCCGGCAGGAGCGAGGCGGTCCGCGCGCCGGGCCGTGTCAGCTTGCAGAACAGGAATTCGCCCTTCGCGTCGCTGCGGCGCTGGATTTCCTTCACCTCGATGCCGCAGGACGCCGCAAAGGCGTACGCGGCCCTGGTCGGCTTGCCGGCCGCGTCGTACGCGGCGGAAACCGGCGGGCCGCGGCGTTCGATGCGCTGGTCCGGCTGCTGGTCCAGCAGGCGGCGCACGAGCACCGCGAGCCGGCGCGGCGTCGCGTAGGCGAGCGCGGCGCCGTGCGTCAGGCCCGCCGCATCGAGGCCCGCCGCGATGCCGTCGCGGAAGGCCTCGGCGAGCGGCAGCAGGCTTTTCGGCGGCAGCTCTTCGGTGCCGATCTCGACGAGGAAATCGAGGCGCTTCATGCGCCGCCCGCCTTCAGGAGCGGGAACCCGAGCGCCTCGCGTTTTGCGTAGTACGCCTCGGCCACCGCGCGCGTCAGCGCCCGCACCCGCAGGATGTACCGCTGCCGCTCGGTGACCGAGATCGCCTTGCGCGCGTCCAGCAGGTTGAACGCGTGCGAGGCCTTGAGCGCCTGTTCGTAGGCGGGCAGGGGCAATTTCGCCTCCAGCAGCTTTTCGCAGGCACTCTCGCGCTGCTCGAATTCGGCGAAGAGCGCGGCGGTATCCGCCTGCTCGAAGTTGTACGCGGACTGCTCGACCTCGTTCTGGTGGAAAACGTCGCCATAGGTCACACGCCCGGCCCCGCCCTCGGTCCAGGCGAGGTCGTAGACGCTTTCGCAGCCCTGCAGGTACATCGCGAGCCGCTCGAGCCCATAGGTGATCTCGCCCATCACCGGGCGGCAGTCCTGCCCGCCCGCCTGCTGGAAATACGTGAATTGCGTGATTTCCATGCCGTTCAGCCAGACTTCCCAGCCGAGGCCCCAGGCGCCGAGCGTCGGCGACTCCCAGTTGTCCTCGACGAAGCGGATGTCGTGCGTGAGCGCATCGATCCCGAGCACGGCGAGTGAACCGAGGTAGCGGTCGACGATGTCCCCGGGCGAGGGCTTCATGACGACCTGGAACTGGTAGTAGTGCTGCAGCCGGAACGGGTTGTCGCCATAGCGCCCGTCGGTGGGGCGGCGGCTCGGCTGCACGTAGGCCGCGTTCCAGGGCTCCGGGCCGAGCGCGCGCAGGAATGTCGCCGTGTGGAAGGTGCCGGCGCCCATTTCCATGTCGTAGGGTTGCAGCAGCACGCAGCCCTGGCCCGCCCAGTAGTTCTGCAGCGCCAGGATCAGGTCCTGGAAGGTGCGCGGCGGCCGCAGGATTTTCAGGGTTTTCGTCATTCGTCGCGGGTCCGGCGAGAGGCCGCCCAGTATAGCGGCCGCGCGCTCAGGCCGAGGCCGTGCGCAGGGCGGTGGCCGCGAGCAGAGGGCGGATCTCGGCGTCCGTCAGGTTCCGCCAGCGGCCGGATGCGAGCGCGCCCAGGCGGATGTGCATGATGCGCACGCGCCGCAGGCTCCGGACGCGCCAGCCGAGCGCCGAGCACATGCGGCGGATCTGCCGGTTGAGTCCCTGCGTCAGCACGATGCGGAACGACGCGGGGCCGGTGCGGGTCACGGCGCAGGGTTTCGTCTTCTCGCCGCCGATGCGCACGCCCGCGGCCATCATCGAGAGGAAAGCCGGCGTCACCGGCCGGTCCACCGTGACTTCGTATTCCTTCTCGTGGCCGTGCTCGACGCGCAGGATCTCGTTGACGATGTCGCCGTCGTTCGTGAGCAGGATCAGCCCCTCGGAATCCTTGTCGAGCCTGCCGATCGGAAAGATGCGCTGGCGATGCCCGACGAAGTCCACGATGTTGCCGGGCACGTCACGCTCGGTCGTGCAGGTGACGCCGCGCGGCTTGTTGAGCGCGAGGTAGACGGCCCTGCGCCGCTCCGGCAACGGCTTGCCGTCCACCTGAACGTCGTCTCCCTCGGCCACCCGCGTCCCGAGTTCTCCCGGCCTGCCGTTGACGGTCACGCGCCCTGCCGCAATCCAGGCATCCGCCTCGCGTCGCGAACAGATCCCACGCTCGCTGATGAACTTGTTCAGGCGCATCGGGCGGCGATTGTGGCGGGGGGCCGCGGCGGCGCAAAGCCGCATCGCCGCACCAGCGCAGGGCGGGGGCCTGCCGTGACGCACAATAACAGTGCAGCAACGATATTTCTTGCGTTGGCAGGATGAATTAATTGATTGATTTATTTAGGATAACAATGGCAACTCATTCTGGCATACTCCTTGCACCAAATAAGGGATCGCGAGACATCGCCAACGAAAGACGGAGCTGCGCATGACCCCCGCCGACGTCGTCAAGCTGATCAGGGAAAAGGAAGCCACCTACTGCGACCTGCGCTTCACCGACACGCGCGGCAAGGAGCAGCACGTGACCATTCCCACGCGCATGGTGGACGAGGACTTCTTCGTCGACGGCAAGATGTTCGACGGCTCCTCGATCGCCGGATGGAAGGGCATCAACGAGTCCGACATGATCCTGATGCCGGACGCAGCGACCGCCATGATCGATCCGTTCTACGAGGAGACGACGCTGCTCCTGCGCTGCGACGTCGTGGAGCCCACCACGATGCAGGGCTACAGCCGCGACCCGCGCTCGCTCGCGAAGCGCGCCGAGGCCTACCTCAAGTCCACCGGCATCGCGGATGCCTGCCTGTTCGGACCCGAGAACGAGTTCTTCATCTTCGACAGCGTGCGCTGGGGCAACGATCTCAACGGCTGCAGCTACCGCATCGACTCGATCCAGGGCGCCTGGAATTCAGCGACGGACTATGACGGCGGCAACCTGGGCCACCGGCCGGGCGTGAAGGGCGGCTACTTCCCGGTGCCGCCGGTGGACCGCTTCCAGGACCTGCGTACCGCGATGTGCCAGGCCTGCGAGGAGCTCGGGCTCAAGGTCGAGGTGCACCACCACGAGGTGGCGACCGGCGGCCAGGGCGAGATCAACGTCGCCGCAAACACGCTGACCAAGAAGGGCGATGAGGTGCTGCTGCTCAAGTACGCGCTGTGGAACGTCGCGCATGGCCACGGCAAGACGCTGACCTTCATGCCGAAACCGCTCGTGGGCGACAACGGCAACGGCATGCACGTGCACCAGTCGCTGCAGAAGGACGGCAAGAATCTGTTCGCCGGCGACCGCTACGCGGGGCTTTCCGACGTCGCGCTCTACTACATCGGCGGCATCATCAAGCACGCGAGGGCGCTGAACGCCTTCACGAACCCGGGCACCAACAGCTACAAGCGGCTCGTGCCGGGCTTCGAGGCGCCGGTGATGCTCGCGTATTCCGCGCGCAACCGATCCGCGTCGATCCGCATCCCGTGGGTGTCGAGCCCGAAGGGCCGGCGCATCGAGGTGCGCTTCCCGGACTCGCTCGCGAACCCGTACTTCGCGTTCGCGTCGATGCTCATGGCCGGGCTCGACGGCATCCAGAACAAGATTCACCCCGGCGAGGCCTCCGACAAGGACCTGTACGACCTGCCGCCGGAGGAAGCGAAGAACATCCCGGAGGTGTGCCATTCGCTCGACATGGCGCTCGGGCATCTCGACCGCGACCGCGATTTCCTGAAGCGCGGCGGCGTGTTCAGCGACGACCTGATCGACGCCTACATCGCGCTCAAGGAGGCCGAGGTGACGCGTTTCCGGATGTCCACGCACCCGGTCGAGCTGGACATGTACTACAGCCTCTGAGACGCGGGACACCCGGGGCACGGCGGTCACAGTTCCGGCCGCCGCTTTTGTCAGCCCGGCGGGCGGCGGGATATGCTGTCGGTCATGCGCATGCTCCTGCTTCTCGCCGGTTTGACCCTGTCCCTGGCGGCCCTGCCCCAGGAGATCTACCGGTGGGTGGACAAGGACGGCATCGTCCATTACTCGGACCAGCCCGGCGTGCCGGGCGCGGAGCGGGTCATCATCGTCAGCCCGAACACCTACGAGCAGGAGCCGTCGGACCTCGGCGCCTATGCCGGATCCGGCGCGGAGGAGGAGCCGGAGGAGTCGCCTTACACATCGCTCTCGATCGTGCAGCCGACGCCGGACCAGGTGTTCTTCGGCGCGGATGCGACGGTGACGGTCGCGGTGGACCTCGGCGGGACGCTGCGCCCGGACCATACGCTGGTGTTCTTCGTCAACGGCAACCGCCGCGTCGCGGATGGCGGTCTCGGCCTTCAGCTCACCGAACTCGGGCGCGGCACGCACTTCCTGCGCGCGAGCGTGCTCGACCAGGCCGGCAACCCCGTGATCACCAGCCAGCAGATCAGCTTCCACGTGCGCCAGCCCTCGATCAACACGCCGCAGAGCCCGCAGCGGCCGCGTCCGCCGGCGCCCGCGCCGGCGCCCACGCCCTCGAACTGAACCGCCCCGCCCGCCGGGCCGGGAGCGCGCGATGACGCGCGCGCCGGCCAGCGGCCCCGACCCCGCGGGAATCCTCGACCAGCTGTCGACGGCCGTGGTCGTCGTGGACGCGCAGGATCGCGTCCACTGGCTCAACGTCGCGGCCGCCGACCTGCTCGCGACCGGGCAGGCGGCGGCGTCCGGCCGGGGCCTCGCCACGCTCGTGCAGGACGGCCGCGCGATCGGGACGCTCATCGCCCGCAGCCGCGAGAGCGCGGAGCCGCTCGCGCTGCGCGCGCTGGAGTTCGTGCCGGCGGCGCGCGGCGACGTGCGCTACCAGGTGGACATCACGCTCGCGCCGCTGCCGGGCGCCGCGGGCCTCGTGCTCATCGAGATCGCGGACACCACGAAGCCGTCGCGCATGAACCGCGACTCGGCGCTGCTCGCGCAGCAGGGCGGCAGCCGCGTGATGGCGCGCCAGCTCGCGCACGAGATCAAGAACCCGCTCGGCGGCCTGCGCGGCGCCGCGCAGCTGCTCGAGCGCGAGCTGCCGGACGAGCGGCTGAAGGAGTACACGCGCGTGATCATCGGCGAGGCGGACCGCCTGCGCGCGCTGGTGGACTCGCTGCTCGGCCCGGCACGCCCGATCCGGCGCGAGCCGGTCAACGTGCACGAGCTGATTGACCGCGTGTACTGGCTGGCGCGCGCCGAGGCGCCGGAGGGCATCGCGATCGAGCGCGACTACGACCCCAGCCTGCCGCCGCTCGCGCTCGACCGCGACCTGATGGTGCAGGCGATGCTGAACATCGCCAGGAACGCCGTGCAGGCGGTGGGCGAGCGCGGCGCCATCACGATGCGAAGCCGGGCGCTGACCCAGGCGACGATCGGCGCGGAACGGCATCGCGTGGTCGCCTCGCTGCAGTTCGAGGACAACGGGCCGGGCGTGCCGTCGGAGCTCGGCGAGACGATCTTCTACCCGCTCGTCTCCGCGCGCGAGGGCGGCACCGGCCTCGGGCTTGCGGTGGCGCAGGACATCGCGACGCGCCACGGGGGAATCATCGAGTTCGACAGCCGCCCGGGACGGACGGTGTTCTCACTGCTGCTGCCGATGGAGAACGGACATGAACGAGCCGCTTGACGTGTGGGTGGTGGACGACGACGCCTCGATCCGCTGGGTGCTCGAGCGCGCGCTCGGCCAGGCGGGGATGCGCGCCCGCTCGTTCGAGCAGGCGGAAGCCGCGCTCGCGGCCCTTGCCGCGGGGCTTCCCGACGTGCTGATGACGGACGTGCGCATGCCGGGTCTCGGCGGCCTCTCGCTCCTCGAGCGCGTGCGGCGCGACCATCCGGGATTGCCCGTGATCGTCATGACCGCGCACGCCGACCTTGGCCACGCGGTCGCCGCCTATCGCGGCGGCGCGTTCGAGTACCTGCCGAAGCCGTTCGACATCGACGAGGCCGTGGCGCTCGTGCGGCGCGCCGCCACGCAGGGCGAGGCGGGTGGGGCGGGCGCGGCGAATGCGGCGATACCCGGCATCCTCGGCCAGGCGCCGGCCATGCAGGAGGTGTTCCGCGCGATCGGGCGCCTCTCGCGCTCGAGCCTCTCCGTGCTGGTGACCGGCGAGTCGGGCACGGGCAAGGAGCTCGTCGCACGGGCGCTGCACCAGAACAGTCCCCGGTCCTCCCGTCCGTTCATCGCGCTCAACACGTCCGCGATCGCCTCGGAGCTCCTCGAGTCGGAGCTCTTCGGCCACGAGAAGGGCGCCTTCACGGGCGCGGAGTCCCAGCGCCGCGGGCGTTTCGAGCAGGCAGACGGCGGCACGCTGTTCCTCGACGAGATCGGCGACATGTCCGCGGCGCTGCAGACCCGGCTCCTGCGCGTGCTCGCGGAAGGGGAGTTCTACCGCGTGGGCGGCAACGTGCCGGTGCGCGTGGACGTGCGCGTGATCGCGGCGACCCACCAGGATCTCGATGCCCGCGTGCAGCAGGGAAGGTTCCGCGAGGACCTTTTCCACCGGCTGAACGTCATCCGCATCCACGCGCCGGCGCTGCGCGCCCGGCGCGGGGACATCCCGGAACTGCTCGCGCACTACCTCGCGCAGGCCGCGCGCGAGCTGGGCGTCGAGCCGAAGACGCTCACGGACGGCGCGCGCGAAAGGCTCGTCGCGTTCGACTGGCCCGGCAACGTGCGCCAGCTCGTGAACGCGGCGCGCAGGCTCACCGTGACGGCGCCGGGCCGCGAGATTCGCGAGGAGGACATCCCGGCGGACCTCGGGGGCGAGGGGGCGGAATTGCCGCCGCCGGATGACTGGTGCCGCGAGCTCGAGACCTGGGCCGCGCGTCACCTCGCCGCGGGCGGCGCGCCGCTGCTCGAGGTCGCGGAGGCGCGCTTCGAGCGCACGCTCGCCCGCGCCGCGCTCGCGCGCGTGCAGGGCCGACGGCAGGACGCGGCCAGGCTGATCGGCTGGGGGCGGAATACGCTGACGCGGAAGCTCCGGGAACTCGGCATCGAATAAGTGGGACAGGTACACATTTCGCCTCACGAAATGTGTACCTGTCCCCAAAGAAAAGGCCCCCGCCATTGCTGGCGGGGGCCGGATCAGAGGCAGTGACTGCCGTTCGTCTTATGGCCGGTCGATGGTCACCGGTGGCGCCACCCAGAACTCGTTGTGCGCCGGATCCCACACGTTGCCGAGCGCTTTCAGCACCGAGATGCGGACCACGTACGTGCCGTCAGGCACGGCGCCGCGGCTGGTCGTGCCATCCCACTCGAAGGCGAAGAACGATGAGGCACCGCTGTTGCGCGGCATGTAGTGGTTGTCTTCGAAATACCCCATGAACCGCCCGCTGGTGCTCCACACCTCGAACTTCAGGCGCCGCGACTGGTGGTCGAAGTGCGCGAGGAAGAACGGGTTGTCGCCACCGGCCAGCGTGTAGCTCGCGCCCGCCGGCTGGTTGACGAAGTTCGGGCCCTCCAGCTTGGCCAGCCAGGGGAAGTTGTTCGCCGTCGGCGTCAACACCTGGATGGAGCCCTGGTAATCGCCCACGAAGCCCGCGAATGGCACGCGCAGCACCGAGCCGCCCAGTTGCGGGGTCAGCTTGATGTAGCCGCCATAGATGCTGCGGTCGAGCAGACCCGCATTCGGCGTGATCGTGACGTCGAACGACGCCGACGAACGCGCCGGTACCACGACGGAAGCCGAGCTGAACTCGACCGTCGCCGGGGCATCGAGGAACGACGGGGCAAACGTGCTGGGTCCCGTCGCCAATGCCGCTTCCGCGCTCAGATCGTAGATCTGCGGCAGCGGGCTGCGGTTGCTGATGGTCAGCGTCCGCGTCGCCGGGCCGCCCGAGCTCTCGCCAAGCCCGAGGTCGCTCGGCGTGACGTGCGCGGTCGCAAGCACCGCGCCCGGCGCATCGACCATGCCCGCTCCCTGGCGGTGGGCGTTGTCGAGGAAGCCGAGGGACGGATTGCCCCACCAGTTCTTCGGGTCGGCCGAGTTCTGCAGCCTGGCCGCGACGATGGCCGGCTTGAGCGTCGGCTGCTTCTCGAGCAGCAGCGCCGCGACGCCCGCAACGTGCGGCGAGGCCATCGACGTTCCCGAAATCGTCGCGTACTCGCCACTCTCGATCGGGTACGTCGAGAAGATCGACCCGCCCGGCGAGGCGATGTCAGGCTTGAAGCTCAAGTCGGCCGCCAGGCCGTAGGAGCTGAAGCCGGAGATCGTGCCGCCCGTCGGGTTCGGGAACGAGGCGCGCTGGTCCGTCCAGGTCAGGAACGTGTCGCCCGCCTCGATGCGGCCGTCGAGCAAGGCGCCCTCCGCCGCCGTGACCGCGACCACGGGGATCGTGATCGGCGTCGCGCCGGCGACCGTCGGGTTCACGAAACCCGCCGCGTTGTTGTACAGCACCACGCCGATCGCGCCCGCGGTCTGGGCGTTCAGCGCCTTCTCGAAGAAGCTGCAGGTGCCACGGCGGATCAGCGCCACGCGGTCCGTCAATGAACCCGCCGGCGGGGCCACGGCATTGCAGCCGTCGTTCGCCGTCGTCGTCGTGCCGGTGCGCGCCAGCTGCTCAGTGCCGCTGGTTGGCGTCGGCGCGGCGGCGGTCGCCGGGGTGTAGCCGATGACCGTGTCGTCCGGCGATACCGTGAAAGTCGACAGCGTGACGTGCGTATTGTCGAACGACGCGGTGCCGATCACGTTCTTGCCGACGCCCGGCGCGCCGGCCGCATAGAGGCCGGAGGTGCCGTTGTTGCCGATGGAGGTGACGACGACAACGCCCTGCGAGACCAGGCGGCTGGCGGCCTGGGCGGTCGGGTATTGCGGCCACTGGAAAGCCGAGCCGATGCTCATGTTGAGGACGTCGGCGCCGTCGGCCAGCGCGGCCTCCATGGCGGAGATCATGATCTCGGAGGTGGTCGAGCCTTCGCAGCCGAACACGCGATACGCGCCGAAGGTCACGCCCGGCGCGACGCCCGTGACGTCACCGCTGGCGCCGACGATGCCGGATACGTGCGTGCCATGCCCGTTGCAGTCATCCGGATCGTCATCGGGGACCGGCACCGGGTTGAACGACGGGCTGGTCGGGTCGGCGTTGAAATCGTCGCCGACGAAGTCGGTGCCGAATGCGACGCGGCAACCCGGGCCAAAGCAGCCGCCCAGGTCCGGGTGATCGTAGTCGATGCCGGTATCCATCACGGCGACCTTCACGCCCGTCCCGTCGAAGCCCAGCAGGTCCTGCACGATGTCGGCGCCCGTCATGGCGATCGCCGTCGAGAGCTCGGGGACTTCTCCGCCGACCATGCGGTCCTCGGGCGGCAGCGACACGATTTCGACGGGGTACACGGCCTTGACGCCGGGCAGCCTGGAAATCGCTTCGAGCGCCTTGGGACCCGCTTCCACCGAGAAGCCGTTGAACAGCACGTTGTACGACCGGCGGATCGAGTACTCCACGCGCGCAGCCGAGGCCGCATTCCTGAACGCGGATTTCTCGGCGGCGAGGTGGCTGACGCTTCCGCCGTCAGTCGTGGGTTTGCCGGAAAGCTCGACGAACCAGAGGTTGGACCTCTTGTCGGCCGCGCTCACCGATACTGATTCCTGGGCGCTCGCCCACGTGAGGCCGAGCGACAGCGCGAAAGCGCTGGTCGCCAGCCCCGCGGTTAGCAACTTCTTCATCGTGATGGGACTCCATGTGCGTGGCCACGCGACCCTCCCCGTCATCGCGTGGCGACTGGCTGACAAACACCCGGCAGGCGAGACCGGAAGCTGGAATGAACTGCCCGGCTTCCGCGGAAGCGTCCCCTGTCGAGCTGATTCCTCTTGTTCCCCTGAAGCCCGGTGATTGGGTCACCGTGTCGTCAGTGCATGCGTGTATAGCACCTGCCGCGTCCCGCGTCATTACTTTTGGCACCGCACAAACGACATAAGTCCGGCTTCTTTTTGGCAGGGGCGGGACCCGCGGCCGGGTCGCGGAAATGGGCGCGGACCTTAAGCGATTGAATCTGAAAGTGCCCGCGACCGGAGGTGGCGCGCGGCCTAGCTGCCGCCACAATCCGGACCCGCGAGGGCGCTGCCGGGCGCGCCCGTCAGCCCGCGGACGGAACCGATGCCGGACTCGCGCAGGTACGCCGCCAGGCCGTCATTGACCTTGCGGCATGCCAGCGGATCGTAGAAGAGCGCGGTGCCGATGCCGACGGCGGTGGCCCCCGCGGCCAGGAACTCGACGGCATCCGGGGCCGAGGCGATTCCGCCCTGGCCGATGATCGGCACGCGCGCGGGGCCGGCGACCTCGTACACCTTCCTGACCATCAACAGCGCGATCGGCTTGATGGCCGGCCCCGACACCCCGCCCTGCACGTTGCCGATCACCGCGCGGCGCGTCTTCGGGTCGATCACCATGCCGGAGATCGTATTGATGACCGACAGCCCGTCGCTGCCCGCCTCGATGCAGAGCCTGGCGTTCTCGCGGATGTCGGTCTGGTTCGGCGAGAGCTTGGTGATCAGCGGCTTCTTCGTCGCCTTGCGGCAGGCGGCGACCACGCGCGCGCTCATCTCCGGGTAGTTGCCGAACTGCACGCCGCCCTCCCTGACGTTCGGGCAGGAGATGTTGATCTCCATGGCGTCGATCGGCGAATCGTCGAAGCGGCGCGTGACCTCGGCGTACTCGTCGATGGTCGAGCCGCAGACGTTTGCGATGAAGCGCGTCTCGCCGAAATCGAGCGTCGGGAGGATCGCGCGCACGACATGGTCCACGCCCGGGTTCTGCAGGCCGATGGCGTTGATCATGCCCCAGGGCGTCTCGGTCACGCGCGGCGGCGGGTTGCCGAGCCGCGGCTTTCCGGTCGTGCCCTTCAGGACGATCGCGCCGGCGTCGCGGTTGGAAAATCCCTCGACCCGCGTGTACTCCTCGCCGAATCCGACGCAGCCCGACAGCAGCACGACCGGGGAAGCGAAGCGCAGCCCGCAGAATTCCAGCGCGAGGGAAGGATCGGGACCCCGGGACTGCTCGGCCACGGCATCATTATAAATGGGGACGCATCCCATTTAGGGCGGCGACGCTGACGGCCATGTTCCACCTGATCCTGCTCGAGCCCGAGATCCCGCAGAACGCCGGCAACATCATCCGGCTGTGCGCCAACACCGGCGCAACGCTGCACCTCGTGCACCCGCTCGGCTTTGCGACGGATGACGCGGGCCTGCGCCGCGCCGGCCTCGACTATCGCAATCTCGCGCGGCTGCGGGAGCATCGCGACCTGCCCGCCTGCCTGGCGGAACTCGGGGGCGCGCGCGTTTTCGCCGTGGAAACGTCCGGCAGACTCCGCCACACGGATGTGGACTATCAGGCCGGCGATGCCTTCCTGCTCGGCCGCGAGAGCGTCGGCCTGCCGCCCGATCTGGTCGCGGCCTGGCCGGAGGACCGGCTGATCCGCTTGCCAATGCTTCCCGGCAACCGCAGCCTCAATCTCTCGAACGCCGCCGCGGTCGTGATCTTCGAGGCCTGGCGCCAGCTCGGCTTCGCCGCGCCTAGTTCTCCGGGGTGACGCCCCGCTGCAGCAGCGACTCGATCACTTCGCGGATGGGAGCGCCCTCGTGGAGCACCCGGTACACGTGCTCGCAGATCGGCATGTCGACGCCGTGCTTCTGCGCGACGACCCGCACGGCCCTGGCGGCATGGTAGCCCTCGACCACCTGGCCGATCTCGGCGATCGCCGCGTCCATCGGCTTGCCGGCGGCGAGCGCGCGGCCGAAGCGGCGGTTTCGCGACTGGTCGTCCGTGCAGGTGAGCACGAGGTCGCCGAGCCCGGCGAGCCCCATGAGCGTCTCGCGCCTGGCGCCGAGCGCGACGCCGAGGCGCATCAGCTCCGCGAGCCCGCGCGTGATCAGGAACACGCGGCTGTTGGATCCGTAACCGAGGCCGTCCGACACGCCGGCCGCGATCGCGATGACGTTCTTGACCGCGCCGCCGATCTCGACGCCCACGATGTCGGTCTGCGTGTAGGCGCGAAACGCGCCGGAGGAGATCCGCTCGGCGAGCGCGAGCGCGAACGCCCCGTCCGGCGAGGCCACCGCGATCGCGGTCGGCAGGCCCTCGCCGACCTCGCGCGCAAAGGTCGGTCCCGAGAGCACCGCGATCGGGACGGCCGGGCCCAGCACTTCCTGCGCGACCTGGTGCGGGAGCCTGCCGGTCGCGAGCTCGAAGCCCTTGCTCGCCCAGGCGACGCGCGCGCGCGGGCCGAGCATCGGCCGGACCTGCTGCAGCATCGGCCGCAGCACGCCCGAAGGCACGGCGAGGACCACGTCCTCGCCGCTCGCGAGGGCCTTGCCGAGGTCGGGCTCGATCGCGAGCGACGGCGGGAATGCCGCGCCCGGGAGATAGCGGTCGTTGCGCCGCGCGCGGGCGAGGAGCTCCGGTTCGTCCTCCGCCCGGCCCCACAGCACGGTGGGCTCGCCGCCGCGCGCGAACTGGATCGCGAGCGCCGTGCCCCAGGAGCCGGCGCCGAGCACGACGATCGGCCGCACGGGCCGCCTCAGTTGGCCGGGCCTGGCTGCGGCGGCGTCTGCTGCGCCTGGCGCGCGGCCTGCTCCTGCATCGAGCGCTCGAACAGCGCGTCGAAGTTCACGTGCGGCAGCAGGAACGGCGGGAAGCCGCCCTTGCTGACGACGTCCGACACGGTCTGGCGGATGTACGGGAACAGGATGTTCGGCGCGAACGAGCCGAGGATGCGCCGGGTCTCCTCCGGGCCGAAGCCGCGCACCACGAACACGCCGGCCTGCTTCACTTCCGCCAGGTAGACGGCGGCGTCGCCGCTCTTGGCCTCGAGCGTCACGGACAGCACGACCTCGTGCGCGTCCTGGCCGACCTGGTTCGACATCGTGCTCAGGTTCATGGACATCTTGGGATCCTGCGGCTGCGCCGGCAGGAATGGTCCCTTCGGCGCCTCGAAGGAGAGGTCCTTGATGTAGACCGTCTGGAGCGCCACCGCGGGGCCCTGGCCGTTGGGAGCCGCGTCGCCTGCGCCCGCCGGAATCGCTTTCTCGTCAGCCATCGTCATTCCTCGCTTTGCAGTAATCGTGAAAGTTCGCCGCTTCGATCCATCGCCCAGAGCTCGTCCGCGCCGCCGATGAAGCGCTCGCCGACGTACACCTGCGGCAGCGTGCGCCGTCCGCTCCGCGCCAGCAACTCCTCCCGCAAACCCGGGTGGTCCTCGACGCTGACCTCGGTGTGGCGGATGCCGCGGCGCTCTAGCAGCGACAGCACGCGCAGGCAGTAGCCGCAGAACCCGGAGGTGTAGACCGTGACCGCGGGCTCCGCCATCTCAACCCTTGACGACCGGCAGGTTCTCCTGCTTCCAGGCGGCGAGCCCGCCGCGCAGGCTGACCGCGTCGCGGATGCCGGCGCCGGACAGCGTGCGCAGCGCCGCCGCGGTGGTCGTCCCGCTGTCGCAGTAGAGGATGAGCTTCCTGCCGGCGAACTTCTCGATCGCCTTCACGTCGGAGGCCAGCTGATCGCCGGGCAGGTTGCGGGCGCCCGCGATATGGCCGTCCTTGAAGTGATTGGCGGAGCGCAGGTCGAGCAGCACGGCGCCCGCATTCATCATGCGGATCGCCTCGTTCGGCGCGACCGCAGCCGAGCCCTCGCCACGGCGGCGGATCTCGTAGGCCGCCACCAGCGCGGCCATGACGACCGCGGCGCCCGCCAGCAGCGGATGATTGATGAAATAATCGAGCAGTTGGTCCATGGGCGGGTCGCGGTCGGTAGCGCGACCGGGTCTGAAAACGGCCGCGCATTATATCAGCGCCGTCCTGGGCCACCCGGGGCCCGCCAGGCAGATGGAAATCACCTGAAAAAACAAACAGTTATGTACAGGAACGGGCTGCTCGCCGTGGCCGCCGGCCTGCTGTTCGCGCTGGTGGCGCCGGCGTCCTCCGGGGCGGACAAGGATCCGGAGAAGGAACTGCGCCAGGTCCGCGAGCGCATCGAGGAACTGCAGCGCGCGATGCGCCGCGACACGGACCGGCGCGACGCGCTCACGGGACAGCTGCGCGATGCGGAGGAAAACGTCCGGGGCGCGCGCTCGCGCCTGCGGGAGGCGCGCAGGCGGCTCGCCGAGAGCGATGCGCGCCTCGAGGAGCTGTCGAACGAGCGCGAACGCCACGAACGGACGCTGCGCGAGCAGCGCGCGGCGCTCTCGTCGCAGCTGCGCGCCGCCTACATGGGCGGGCGCGAGGAGCAGGTGAAACTGCTGCTGTCCCAGGAAGACCCGGCGGCTTTCGGCCGCATGATGGTCTATTACTCCTACCTGGGCCGCGCCCGCGCCGGCAGGATCCGGGAAATCCAGGCGCTGGTGGCGAAGCTCGAAGAAGCGCTCGCCGCGGAGAACATGGAGCGCGAGCGGCTCGCGTCGCTCGAGGCCGACAGCCGCCGTCAGCTCGCGGCGGTGGACGCGGCGCGCGCGGAGCGCAACAAGGCGCTGCGCGCCGTGAACGCGCAGATCCGGAGCCAGGGCGACTCGATCGCGAAGCTCAAGCGCGAGGCCGGGGCGCTCGAGAAGCTGCTGGCCGACCTGCGCAAGGCGCTGCGCGACCTGCCGCCCGCCGGCGGGCAGGCATTCGAGAAGGTGCGCGGACGCCTCGCCTGGCCCGTGCCCGGAAAGGTTTCCGCGCGGTTCGGGCAGGCACGCGGCGGCGGCCTCAAGTGGAACGGCGTCATGATCGACGCCGGCCGCGGCACGGAAGTCCGCGCGCTCTACGACGGCCGCATCGCCTACGCGGACTGGCTGCCGGGCATGGGGCTCCTGCTCATCATCGACCACGGCGGCTACATGAGCCTCTACGCCCACAACGAGCAGCTCTTCAAGTCGGTGGGCGACCGCGTCGAGGGCGGCGAGGTCGTCGCGACCGTCGGCGACAGCGGCGGGCGCAGCCAGCCCGGCCTCTACCTCGAAATCCGCCAGGGCGCGAAGCCCGTGGACCCGGTGCCCTGGTTCCGCCGTCCGGCTCCGTAAGGCGCTGATTTCAGGGCGCAAATGGCGGCTGCGGCCGCCCCGCAAACTGCCGATTACGTCAAAGACGGCGGGCCCCCCTTTCGGCGACGCTGTGCTATGAGGCCGGGCGTCCGCCGGCCGGGGGTCTGCTTCGCATCGTGGCCACGCCCGCCAGCAACGAACTGCCGCCGCACCTCTCGAGCGCGCGCCCGAACCTCGACCCGTACGGCCACCTGCTGCGGATGCTCATGCCGCGCGCGCTCGGCATCGGCTTCTACGACGCGAAAGGCGCGCCGCTCTGGGTCGCGCCGGGCTATGACGGGCCCGATCCGCTGCCGCTGATCCAGGCGGCGCTCTCCAGGCCGCCGCCGGCGACCACCGCGCGCATCGACGGCTTCACCCAGGACCACCAGGGCGCCCCCGCCTACGTCTTCCGGCTGCGCAACAGCGAGGGCGAGATCATCGCCATCGCGGCGCTGCTGACGCGCGACGGCGAGGACCGGCCGTATTCGTTCGTGCAATCGCTGGTGCAGCCCGCCCTCGAGTGCCTGCAGCGCGAGCTGGAAGCGCGGGCGAGCGTCGGGTTTCTCACGCGCGACCTGCGCTCGCGGGACGAGGACCTCGACTTGCTGCTGCGCATCGCGCCGGAGGATCCGCAGGGCGAGGCGCACGGGGACGAGCTCGGCGTCCTCGTCCAGACCTGCGTGGACCACCTGGGCTGCCTGCTGGGCGCGCTGGTCGTGCCCGAGCGCAACGTGGCGATCTGCAAGGCGCCGATGGGCGAGAAGCCGAGGGTCGAGATCCTGACCAAGATCCACCGCCACCTGCTGAACTGGGCGCAGCTGCAGCGGCGCAACCTCGTGATCAACAAGATCAAGAAACGCCCGATCGAGCTGCCGCCCTACAAGATCCTGTGCACGCCGGTGCGTCACGCCTCCGGGCGCGTGGCCGGCTTCCTCGTGATGTTCCGCGAGGAGGACGCCCCGAACTTCGACCCGCGCACCGAGCGCCTCGTGGAGCTGCTGTCGCGAAAGACGACCGCGACGCTGCAGGCCAACTTCGACGCCCTGACCTCCCTGCTCACGCGTTCCGCGTTCGAGACCCAGGTGCGGGCGCTGCTCGCGGCGCGCCGGGAGGCGAAGCCGGACTGCGTGCTGTATCTCGACGTCGACCGGCTGCACGTCACGAACGACAACTACGGCATGCACATCGGGGACGAGGTGATCGGCAAGGTGGCGGAGGTGCTGCGCAAGAAGCCCCGTCCGGGCGCGCTGTCGGCGCGCATCGCGGGCGACCGCTTTGCCGTGTTCCTGCCGGACTGCACGCTGGAGTTCGCCCAGCAGATCGCCGACATGCTGCGCCGCCAGTGCGCGGAGCAGACCTACGTGCGCGGCGAGGGCACCGTGCAGGTCTCGGTGAGCGTGGGCGTGGCGCAGCTGCCGGATTCGCAGAACCCGCTCGCCCACGGCCTCGCGAACGCCGAGATCGCCTGCAAGGCTGCCAAGGACCGCGGTCGCAACCGCACCGAGATCTTCCAGGACGCCGACCAGAGCATCATGCGCCGGCATACGGACGTGCTCATCGTGCAACGCCTGCACGCCGCGCTCGCGGAGGACCGCTTCGCGCTGTTCGCGCAGCCGATCCTGCCGCTCGAGGCGGACCGCGCCGCGCCGCGCTTCGAGATGCTGCTGCGCATGGTGGCCGAGGACGGCGAGCTGCTGCCGCCGGAGAAGTTCCTCTCCGCCGCGGAGCGCTACCAGCTGCTGCCGGAGATCGACCGCTGGGTCGTGAAGAACTCGCTGGCGGCGCTCGCCTCCTGCGCCGGGGTGCTCGAGGGCGGGGGCATGCGCTTCTCGATGAACATCTCCGGCCCGTCGATCGCGTCGGAGGAGTTCCTGGAGTTCCTCGAGCGCAGCATCCGGGACTCCGGGGTGCCACCCGAGACCCTGTGCTTCGAGCTGACCGAGACCTCCGCCGTGTCGAACCTGGCGCGGGCGGAACGGCTGATGCTGAAGCTGCGCGCGCTGGGCTGCTCCTTTGCGCTCGACGACTTCGGCACAGGCCTCTCGTCGCTCGCGTACCTCCGGGCGCTGCCGGTGTCGATCCTCAAGATCGACGGCGCCTTCGTGCGCGATGCGACCGGCAACGAGCGTACCGAGTCCATGGTCCGCGCCATCGCGCAGCTCGCCCACACCATGGGCATGGAGACGGTCGCGGAGTTCGTCGAGACGGACGCGCTGCGCACCCGCATGGCGTCGCTCGGCGTGGACTTCGGCCAGGGCTTCGCCATCGGCCGGCCGGTGCCGCTCGCGGAGGTGCTGGGAGACCTCGCCCTCTACGAGGCGGCGGACTCGCCGGAGGCCACGGCGGGCTGATTTCGCGGGGAATGGTCGCGCCCCTTGCCGCGCGGGTACCATATTCGTCCATGAGCTCCAGACGCACGCTGGTCGCCGTACTGCTGGGCTGCCTGCTCGGGGTCTCCCTCGCCTGGGGCGTCCTGTGGCTGGCGGGCGGCAACCGCGGCGGCTCCGATCTCGAGCCCGGCGACGCGCGCCTGCTCTCCGAGGTCATGGACCGCATCCATGCCGACTACGTGGACCGCACGGACGACCACGAGCTCGTGAAGGACGCCATCCGCGGCATGGTCGGCGAGCTCGACCCGCATTCCGCGTTCATGGACGAGAACGAGTTCGAGGACCTGCGCATCGCGACCGAGGGCAACTATTCCGGCATCGGCGTCGAGGTCACCGCGGAATCGGGCGCCATCGTCGTGATCTCGCCGATCGACGGCTCGCCGGCGCTGCGGGCCGGCATCCGCGCCGGCGACACGATCCTCGCGGTGGACGGCGCGGCGGTCGACAACGCCAGGCTCGCCGACACCATCGCCCGCATCCGCGGCGAGCCGGGCACCCTCGTGAACCTGACGGTGGGCCGCGCGGCGGCGCCGCGGCCGATCGAGATCGCGGTGGAACGCGCGATCGTCGCCGTTCATTCCGTGCGCCACGAGATGCTCGAGCCGGGCATCGGGTACCTGCGCATCTCGCAGTTCAGCGACACCACCGGGCCCGACGTCGGCGGCGCGCTGCGCGCGCTGCGGCAGGAGGCCGACGGCGGGCTGCGCGGCCTCGTCCTCGACCTGCGCAACAACCCGGGCGGCGTGCTGGAAGCCGCGGTCGAGGTCTCCGACGCCTTCCTCGACCGCGGGCTGATCGTCTCCGCCGAGGGCCGCTCGGAGGAGTCGCGCTTCCGCATGGAGGCGGGCGCCGGCGACCTCGCGCAGGGCGCGCCGATCGCCGTGCTCGTCAACGAGGGCTCCGCCTCGGCGTCCGAGATCGTCGCGGGCGCGCTGCGCGACAACCGCCGCGCGAAGCTGCTCGGCCGCCGCACCTTCGGCAAGGGATCGGTGCAGACCGTGATGCCGCTCGGCGGCGGGCAGGCGCTCAAGCTCACGACGTCCCGCTACTACACGCCCTCCGGGGCCTCGATCCACCAGCGCGGGCTGGAGCCCGACATCGTGCTGCCGGCGCAGGAGACCGCGGCGCTGGCCGGCGAGGGCTCGCTGGTCGAGCGCGACGCGGACGTGCGCGCGGCGCTCGCCTGGCTGAAGCACGGCAAGGCGGCGCTCATTGCCGCGCAGGCGGCGCCGGACCACCGGTGAAAAGGGTCCTCGTGCCGCTGGCGGAAGGCTTCGAGGAGCTCGAGGCGGTCACCATCGTCGACATCCTGCGCCGGGCGGGGATCGAGGTGGTCGTCGCATCGCTCGCCGGCAGCCCCGTCACCGGTTCCCACGGCATCCGCGTCGCCGCCGACACCCCGCTCGCGGCGCTCGCCGAGCAGGACTTCGACATGATCGCGCTGCCCGGTGGCCTGCCGGGCGCGGAGCACCTGAAGAACGACCCGCGCATCGCGGACCTGCTGCGGCGCCACCGCGGCAAGGGCCGGCCGGTCGCCGCCATCTGCGCGGCGCCCATGGTGCTCGAGGCCGCCGGCGTGCTGGACGGGCGCCGCGCCACCAGCTACCCCGGGTTCCTGAAGGACGCGCGCAGGACCACCGTGGTCGCCGATGCCGTCGTCCGCGACGACGGCGTCATCACCTCGCGCGGACCCGGCACCGCGCTCGATTTCGCGCTGGCGCTCGTCGCGGAGCTCGCGGGCCCGGAGACGCGGGGCAGCATCGAGTCCGCGCTGCAGCGCGAGAGGGCGGCGCCCGGATGACCGCGATGCAGGATCGCCCGGCGCTGCCGCCGCTGCCGGGCACGCGGCGGGCGGCGGTGGTGCGGGACGAGCACGCGAGCATGCTCCAGAGCCTCACGCGCGTGGACTGGCTGGTGCTCCTGGTGGTCGCGCTCTACAGCCTGGTGCTGCCGGTCGCGCCGGCCACGCCGCGCTGGCTGTACGCGGCCATCGCCGCGTATGCGCTCTTCGTCATCGCCTTCCGCTGGCGCGCCTTCCCGGTACAGGCGTCCGGGGCGCGCATCGCGCTCGGCGCCGCGGCGATGGTCGCTTTCATCACGATCGTGGCGATGTTGACGAGTGGCTCGGGCAGCCCGATGGTGAACCTCTACCTGCTGCCGATCGTGCTGGTGGCGATGACGCTCGGCGGCCGGGGCGCGATCGTGATCTTCGCGGGCGTCGCGCTCGCCTGGCTGTCGGTGATCGTCGGAGAAGGGCCGCTGCCGCCGCCTTCCGCGCTGTTCGCGCGGCTGTTCGGCGAGCTCGGCCCCTATGCCCTCGTCGCCTATCTGACGCAGGCGCTCGCGGGCACGATCATGACCGCGCGGCGGCGCATCGAGGAGATGGCCGAGCGCGACGGGCTCACGGGCATGCTGAACCTGCGCACGTTCCGTGCCGTCCTGAACCGCGAGCACGAGCTGCGCGCGCGCAACGGGCGCGGCGGCTACGGCATCCTGCTCGTGGACATGGACGACCTCAAGCAGCTCAACGACGAGCACGGCCACCAGACCGGCAACCGCGCGATCACCACCGTCGCCGGGGCGATCCAGCGCGCGGTCCGCACCAGCGACATGGCCGCCCGCTACGGCGGCGACGAGTTCATCGTGTTCCTGCCGGAAGCGACGCCCGAGGTCGCCGAGGCGGTCGCGCAGCGCATCCGCAACAACGTCTACCGCAGCCTGTTCCCGGTCGGCGAGCGCCTGCAGCGCGTGACGGTCAGCGTCGGCGCGGCGAGCTACCCGCGCGACGGCGCGCAGTGCGACGACGTCGTCTCCGCGGCGGACGCGCGCCGGCGGCGCGACCGCGAGCTCAGGCGCGAGGCGCCGGCCCCCGGCCCGGCCTGAGGCGCCGGGCGGCGGACATGCGGCGACAGGCGCGCGGTTACATGCAGGGATTCGAGACCGCCGCGAGCGCGAGCGCGCTCTGGCACGCGCTCACCGACCCGGCGGCGCTCCGGCTGTGGTACGCCGCGGAAGCCGCGGTCGAGCCGCGCGCCGGCGGGCGATACTGCGTGACGTCGCGGCTGTTCGGGCGGCGCGAGGCGACGATCGAGCAGTTCGAGCCGGGCATGCGGCTGCAGCTGCTGTACGACCCCACCGCGGACTGGCCGGCGCTGCCGGACGGCGCACTGGTCGAGGATTTCCTGATCGACGAGCGCAAGGGACAGAGGATGCTGCGCGTGATGGGCAGCGGCGTCCCCGCCGGCGAGGAATGGGAACGCATGCTGGTCCGCCTGCGCACCGGCTGGGCGCTGGCATTCGCGCAGCTGCAGATGCGCCTGCGCGACGGCACGGTCCGGGAACCCGCGGCGTGAACCGGCTGCCCCTCGTGCTCGCGTGCTGCCTGGCCGCCGTGGCGGCGCAGGCGGAGACGATCGTGCTGTCGGGCGGCACGGTCATCGACGGCTACGGCGGGCCGCCGATCGCGAATGGCGTCGTGGTCATCGATGGCGACCGCATCCTGGCGGTCGGCGGGCGCGGCCAGGTGCTGGTGCCGGATGGCGCGCAGGTCGTATCCACCGAGGGCATGACGGTGCTGCCCGGCCTGTGGGACCTGCAGGTGCGCACGATGCGCCTTGGGCACGGCGACTCCGCGCGCTGGGAAGAGACCTACGGCCCGCTCGCGGAGCGCGTCGTGATGCCGATCGCCGCCCGGCAGCTGCTGCAGGCGGGCGTCACCAGCGCGCGCGACGTCATGGCGCCGCTCGAGGCCGCGGTCAACGTGCGCCGCCGGATCCGCGAGCACCTCATCGAGGGGCCGACGCTGTACGTGTCGGGTCCCGTCCTGCGCAAGCTCGTGCCGCCGGGCACCGAGGCCTGGCAATGGAGCGTCGACGGCGAGGCGGACGCGAAGGCGAAGGTCGTGCAACTCGCGGACGGCGGCGTGGATTACCTGCTGCTCGCCGAGGTGGACCTCTGGAGCGCCGGGGAACTCGCCGCCGCGATCGGCGAGGCGCGGGCGCGGGGCCTCGCCGTGCATGCCTTTGCCGAGCGGCCCGCCGACGTCGAGCGCGGCGTCGCGCTCGAGCTCGACGGTTTCCTGGGCACGTCCATGGGCGTGACGCCGTTTCCGGACTCCGTCGTGCTCGCGCTGTACCAGCGGCTGCTCGAGCCCCCGGCGCGCCCGCTCGCGTGGACGCCGGCGGTCTCGGCGCTGCTCAACTTCGAGTCGCTGCGCGCGAATGCGGAGCCGCTCGATGACCCGCGCGCGACGGAGCAGCTGCCGCCGCTGGTCGCGGCGGACATCCTCGGTTCGCTGTCGAATCCCGACCGCGTGACCTGGTTCGAGATGCCGGCGTCGAAGGCGCGGTCGCTGTGCGCGAAGCTGCGTCAGCTCGACGAGGCGAAGGTGACGCTGCTCATCGGCTCGGACGCCGGCGTCCCGGGTCACCTGCATTCGCGCGCCACCTGGCAGGAGATCGACTTCTGGGTGCGGGAATGCGGGTTTCCGGCGGAACGCGCGATCCGCGCCGCGACCCACGATGCGGCCGCCGCCATGGGCGTCGGCCACGAGACCGGGGCGCTTGCGCCGGGCAAGTTCGCGGACGTGATCGCCGTGCGCGGGGACGTGCTGCGCAATCCCGGCCTGCTGCAGAACGTGGACGTTGTCATCCAGCGGGGCCGTCGCGTACGCTGAGCAGCCCGTGGCAAGACCGGGCGGGGGGATGCCGGACATGACTGGGTTCGTCCTGCGCGCGCTGATCGCCGCGCTCGGCCTGTGGCTCGCGACCGAGTGGGTGGACGGCATCCACGTCGCGAGCGCGACGACGCTGGTGCTCGCGGCGCTTCTGCTCGGCATCGTCAACGCGATCGTGAGGCCGGTGGCCATCATCCTGACCTTGCCGCTCACGCTCGTGACGCTCGGCCTGTTCCTGCTCGTCGTGAACGCCGCGATGCTCGGCCTCGTCGCCGCGTTCCTGCCCGGCATGGAGATCGCGGGGTTCTGGCCCGCCTTCTGGGCCGCGATCATCGTGAGCGTCGTCAGCTTCATCGGCAACGCGATGTTCAAGCCCGGCCGCGCGTTCCGCGACAAAGACTGACAGACAGGGACCGCACGACCATGGGGATCGCACTGCGCCTGACGGTGATGAACTTCCTGCAGTTCTTCGTCTGGGGGGCGTGGCTCATCTCCCTCGGCGCCTACATGATCGTCACGCTCGGCTTCAGCGGGGGCCAGGTCGGCAGCATCTACGCCACCATGGGGGTCGCCGCGCTCTTCATGCCGGGCGTGATGGGCATCGTCGCCGACCGGTGGATCAATGCCGAGCGCCTGTACGGGATCCTGCACCTGCTGGGGGCGGGGCTCCTGCTGTGGGCGTCCACCGTCACGACCTACGACGCCCTGTACCCGATCATGCTGCTGAACGCGATGGTCTACATGCCGACGATCGCGCTCAACAACGCGGTCTCCTACCGCGTGCTCGAGCAGAACGGGCTCTCGGTCATCCAGAAGTTCCCGCCGATCCGCGTCTGGGGGACGGTCGGCTTCATCGTCGCGATGTGGATGGTGGACCTGGCCGGGTGGACCAAGAGCGCGCTGCAGCTCTACATCAGCGCGGGCGCCGCCGTCTTCCTCGGCCTCTACGGCTTCACGATGCCGGCCTGCCCGCCCGCGCGCGACGTGGCCTCGAGAAGCCTGGCGTCCGCGCTCGGTCTCGACGCCTTCGTGCTGTTCCGGCGCGGGCAGATGCTGGTGTTCTTCATCTTCGCGATGATGCTGGGGGCGGCGCTGCAGATCACGAACGCCTTCGGCGGCGCCTTCCTCGCCGACTTCTCCACGACCTACCCCGACTCGTTCGGCGTGCGGCACCCGAACATCCTGATCTCGATCTCGCAGATCTCCGAGACGCTGTTCATCCTCACGATCCCGTTCTTCCTGCAGCGCTTCGGCATCAAGATCGTGATGCTGATCAGCATCCTCGCCTGGGTGTTCCGCTTCGGCCTGTTCGCGGTCGGCGACCCGGGCGCGGGGCTCTGGATGCTGGTGCTGTCGATGATCATCTACGGCATGGCGTTCGACTTCTTCAACATTTCGGGGTCGCTGTTCGTGGACCGCGAGGCGGAACCGACCATCCGCGCGAGCGCGCAGGGGCTCTTCATGGTGATGACGAACGGACTCGGGGCCTTCTTCGGCAGCATCGCGGCCGGCATGGTCGTGGATCACTTCACCGTGGACGGTGTGAAGGACTGGCAGAGCATCTGGTTCACGTTCGCGGCGTACGCGCTCGTGCTGGGGCTGCTCTTCCCGTTCCTGTTCAGGTACAAGCACGATCCGGCCGCGATGGCGGCCGTGCGCCACTAGCGCTTTTCCGCGATGATCTGCAGCACCAGCGGCGTGACGAGCATCGTCGCGGGCTCGCTCTCCGCGGCGACGAATTCCTTCCACACGGCCTCGGCCCAGGATGCCTCGATGGCGCCCTGCGCGGTCTGCTGCTCGAGGTGGATGCGGATGAAGGACGCCGGCCATTGCCACATCTCGTCGGCGGGCCGCAGGCAGTAGATCCGCGGGATGGTCGCGCGGATCGCGAATCCGCGCTCTTCGAGCAGCCGCAGCACCGGCTGGGCGACGTTTGGTTCGCCGCCGGCGGCGCGCCAGCCCTTCACGACCTGCTGCGCGAACTCGCGCTGGCGCGCGTGGGGCGGCGCAAAGCAGAAGGTCTCGTAGGCCAGGTACTCGTGGAAGATGGCGAGGCCGCCGGGACGCAGCGCGGCGGCGATCTTGTCGACGAGCGCCGCGGGGGAGGAGACGAAGCAGGCGACCCAGCGGCACCAGGCCGCGTCGTAGCCTGCGCCGGGCAGCGGGTCCGTCATCAGGTCGAGCTCGTGGTAACGCACGTTCGCGAAGCCGTGCTTCGCGAGCATCTGGCGGCCAGCTTCGACGTATCGCGCCGAGCGCTCCACCGCGACGACCAGGCCGGCGGGGCCCACGATCTGCGCGAGGTCGGCGGCCGCATAGCCGGGGCCGGCGCCGATGTCGAGGACGCGCGTGCCGGCCCTGAGGCCGGCCCGCTCCCAGCAGTCGCGCACGGCCGGGCTCCAGACGCGGTGCTGCAGCCCGAGACGGAGCAGCTCCTCGTCGTGGGTGCCGAGGAAGTAGTCGCGTTCCTGGCGCGTCACGGCGCCTGCTTCGGCGGCCAGGGATGCAGCTGGAAGTCGAACGGGCGCTGCCCGCTCACCAGCCGGCTGACGAGCAGGAGCGCCATCGCCTCGGTGTAGCGCGCGGTGCGCAACGGGCCGACGTCCACCGGCTCGAAGCCGATGCCCTTCGCGAGCCCGGCGACGCGCGCCTTCGCGGGGGCGTCGTCACCGGAGATCAGCACGCTGACCGGCCCGCCCGCCGTCGACGGGTGGGCCATCACGGTGTAGTAGATCGTGTTGAAGGCCTTGACGACCCTGGCGCCCGGCGCGAGCGACTGCACGAACTCGCCCATCGATGGCGCCGGGAGGGGGGCTTCGACTTCCACCCCGTCCAGCACGCCGAGCGGGTTGGTGACGTCCACGATCAGCTTGCCGTCGAGGCTGCCGAACGACTTCACCGTCGCCTCGACCGCGGACCACGGCACCGCGAGCACGATCATGCCGCAGGCCCGGGCGGCGGCGTCCGGCGCCATGGCGGAAGCCCGCTCTCCCGTGCGCGCGACGAGATTCTGGACGCGTTCCTCCCCAGGCGTGCGCGAGCCGTAGACGATGCGCTCGCCGAGGCCCGCGAAGCGCGGGCCGAGCGCACCGCCGACCGAGCCCGTGCCGATCATCGCGATGCAGTCGCCGCTGTCCTCCGCCGCCGCGGGCGCCGCAAGCAGCGCGGCCAGCAGCCACGCGTACCGGGTCTTCACGGACCTCACTCCGCGAGCAGCAGGCCGGAGCCGCCGAGCTCCTTCGGCACGTCCTTCTGCTTCGGCAGGCCGTCGTGGATGTGAAGCACCGTCTCCTCGTAGAAGACGTGCAGGCCGGGCTTGTAGGAAAGCGTCGGAAGGATGGCCGCGTAGACGTCCGTCAGCCCCATCTGCGGGTGCTCGGTGAGGATGTGCCCGCCGCAGGTCTTGCACCACTTGCGGATGCTCCTCGGGGTCTTGGCGTAGCTGCCGACGTTGGCCTCGCCCTTCGTGATCTTTACGTTCGCCGGTGGCCACAGCGTGAAGGCGTTGACCGGCCCCGCAGACCAGTGCCGGCAGGACTTACAGTGGCAATAACCCATGGCGGCCGGCTCGCCGGTGGCCGTGACCTCCACGGCTCCGCAGAAACAGCTGCCCTTGTGGACGTTCGTGTCGGCCATCCCGGTCACTCCTTCGCGCCGGAGCGCAATGCCTTGCCATGCTTCAGATAGTAGTTCATGCGCTCTTCCCACTCGCGCATGAACTGCACGTAGAATTCCGCGGTAAAGGTGGCGAGGAACACGTCGCCCTGCGGCCCGAGGCTCGTGTGGCTGTAGGTGACGTCGGCCTCGCTGCCGCCGGCGGCGGCGCGCACCTGGATCGTCAGCTTGCAGGCCGTGACCTCCGGCGTGACCTTGATCATCTCGACGAACCCGCGCTCGGGCTCGTGGCGCGTGACGTACCAGATCGCGTCGTAAGGCCGCGCATCGGTCACGAACACGCAATCCGGCTCGGCGAGGCCCGAGACCGACAGCACGAGCGGCGGATTCCAGCCGTCGATCCAGTCCGCCTCGCGCACCGGGCAGAACAGCGGGAACACGCCCGCGGGCGGCGCGACGAGGCGCTGCGTGTAGGTATGCGTGACGCGGTTCGGCGGGCGGACGTTCATGGGCCGCGCCGATTCTACAGCGCCGCGGCCCAGCGTTCGAACTCGCGCTCGGTGCGCTTGCCGACGGGCACCGCCGCGCCGCGCCGGAAGGACCGGCTGCCCGCGATGTGGATGTAGCCGCCGAGGTCGGAAGGCAGGTAGAACTCGCCATACTTGACCATGGCGACCCGCTTCTCGCCGAAATGCCCGTAGAAGTAGCCGAGCTCGAACAGCACGTTGAGATTCGGCACGGCGTGACGCGTGTTGCGGATCCGTGTCGTGGACTCCGGCGAGAAGACGAGCAACGCCGCATCCACGCGCCCGCGGACGTGGTCGAGGTCCTTGAGCAGCGTCCTGCCCGCCGTGAAGGCGTCCCACCACGGCAGGAACCTGAGTTCCGGGCGCGTGAAGCGCAGCACGAGAGCCCGCGCCTGGGACTTCGCGGCGGCGGAGGAGCCGATGAAGATCGTGGCCATGGTGTCAGGGGTGATGCAGCGAACCGCCCATGAGCCTGAAGCCGAACCAGACCGCGGCGATGCCGACGACTACGCTAAGCCCCGCATAGGAAGCCGCCGTCAGCATCTCGCCACGCCGGATCAGGTACAGCGCATCCAGCCCGAATGCCGAAAAAGTCGTGAACCCGCCGAGCACGCCGGTGAACAGGAAGAGCCGGGTGTCTGCTGCGAAGTAGTCATGCTTCTCGACCAGTCCCGCCAGCACTCCCACCACGAAGCAACCGGCGACATTGACCGCGAAGGTGCTGTAGGGGAACTTCTCGAGCGTCGTCAGGTGCAGCACCCAGCCGCCCGCCTTGTACCGCGCGATCGACCCGAGGAGGCCGCCGAGGCCGACAAGCATGATCGCCTTCATCGTCGTTGGTGCCCGCCCGCATTCCGGGGATGCAGGCTGAATAGTGCCACAGAGTCCCGCCTTCAGATCTCGAGGAGGTCGTGCCCGACGATGATCTCGCCCTTGAAATACCGCCGGGCGGCATCGAGCCACATCTGCGCGGTGACCGCCGGGTCGTCGGGCGGCACGAAGTGCGACAGCACGAGCGTCTTCACGCCCGCCGCCGCCGCGACCTTGCCGCAGTCCTCGGCCGAGGTATGGCTGGCGAGCAGGTGGTCGCGCAGGCTGGAGGCATTCGGTACGCGCGCGACGAGGCGATCGACGGCCGGCAGATAGAGCGCTTCGTGGACCAGGACATCGGCGCCCCGGGCGAGCGCGATGAGTTCGCTGGAATAGGCGGTGTCGCCGGAGATCACGATGCTGCGATCGGCGGCATCCAGGCGATAGGCGAATGCGGGCTCGACCATCGGGTGCGGCACGAGCGCGCAGCTCACCTTCACGTTTTCGTCCTGCATGACCAAACCCGGCTCCGCGATCTCGTGCGCATGGATCAGGGGCACGAGCGGGACGCGGCCTTCGTCCAGGATGCGGATGTCGATGTCGTAGGCACTCATCTCGAAGAACAGGCGCGTGATCTCGTTGATGGGGGGCGGTCCCCAGGTGTCCACGCGCGTGCGCAGGCCGCTCGCCCACGACAGCAGCAGCAGGTTGCCGTAATCGGCGTTGTGGTCGGAGTGATGGTGCGTGATGAAGACGTGGCGCAGCCGGTCGAGCGGGAGGCCGGCGAGCACGAGCTGGCGCGCGACGCCGTCGCCGCAGTCCACGACGTAGAGCGCACCGCCCGCGACGATCACCTGGGCGGTGGCGTTGTTCTCCTTCTTCGGCCGCGGGCCGCCGCCGGTGCCGAGGAGAATGAGCCGGGTGCGGTCATCCGTCGCGAGCGCCGCGCGGGGCAGGACCGCTGCCGCCGCCAGCGTGCCGGCTGCGGACAGGAACCCGCGCCGCGGCAGGTTTGTCACCCGCGGCGTGGCAATGACCGGCTTCACGATAGCGTCACCTGGCGCCGGGGTCGGGCTGCATCAGGCCGCCGTTGATGCCGGGCTGCGCCGCATCGCCGGTCTCCACCAGCCAGTACGGCGCCTCGCCCCAGCGCGAGATCTTCCAGCCGAACAGCGCCTGGTGGAATCGGGCGAGCGCCTCGGGATCCGTGCCCTGTATCTCGAAGTGAATGACTCGCGGCATAAGGCGCCCTCGACCGGAAGTGTAGCACCGGCCCTCAGGCCGGCTGTTTCCTCGGCAGCGGCCGCCAGTAGCCGGTGACGAGCGCCGTGCCGACAAGGATCACGACCATGCCCGCGATCTGCAACCACGACAGCCGCTCCCCGAGGATGAGCCAGCCGAGCAGCGCCGCGACCGCGGGGTTCACGTAGCCGTAGGAGCCGGTGACGACAGGCGTCGTGTTCACCGCGAGCCAGGAATAGGCGGAGTAGGCGAGGCAGGAGCTCATCACGGTGAGCCAGGCGAAGGCCGCGAATCCGCGCGCCGTCCACTGTGCGTCGAAGGACTCGCCCGCGATCGCGGCGCCGATCAGCAGCCCGATGCCGCCCGCGAGCATCATGAGCGCGGTGAACATGAGCGGGGGATTGCGCGAATCGGCATGGCGGTAGTAGATCGTGCCGAGCGACCACGACAGGCAGGCGATGAGGATCAGCATCTGCCAGCCGAGCGCGCCGAAATCCCAGCCGCGCGAGGGCGACAACACGAACACCACGCCCACGAGCCCGATCAGCAGCCCTGCCCGCATGGTGCGCGTGAGCGGGCTGCCGCGCCGGCCCATCGAGCCCAGCCAGGCGATCCAGAGCGAGGGCGTGGCATTCAGCAGCGCCGACATGTTCGACTGCACGTGCTGCATGGCGATGACGTTGCAGGCGTTGCTGAACGCGACCGCGAGCCAGCCCATGACGAGCACGTGCCGCAGCTCGACGCGGTTGATGACGGGCGCGCCGGAGTGCCACCACGCGAAGACGAGCAGCAGCAGGCCGGCGGTGCCGAAGCGCAGGCCCGCGGCGACAAGCGGCGGCTCGTCGGTGACCATCACCTTGGTCGCGAGGTAGCTCGATCCCCAGAGCAGGTAGACGATCGCGAGCGCGGTTGCGACGCGGATGCGGTGCGATTCAGCCTCGGACATGCACCCCGTATTCTAGGTGCGCGCCTGCTTCGTGGCGACCGTATGCAGCCACCCGCCGACCAGCAGGAGCGCCGCGAGGCCGGCCCACTTGCCGGGCTGGAACCCCGCCGCCAGGACGTTGGCGTCGCCGGTGGCGACGATCGGGATCGCGATGAGCACGCCGATCAGCGCCTCTCCGGCGATGAGCCCGGCCGAGAACAGCAGGCCGGTCTGTTTCAGCAGCTCCGGGTCGCCGCCGGGGTTGCGGCGCCGGTGCCAGCGCGTGGCGAGCGCGGCGATCAGGCCGCCGGCGAAGATCGGCGTCGACAGCTCGAGCGGCAGGTAGATGCCGACCGCGACCGCGAGCACCGGCGCGCGCCAGCTCCTGTTGTTCCGCTTGAGCCACTCGTCGAGCGTGATCACGATCGCGCCGACCACGGCGCCGATCGCGACCATGTTCCACGGCAGGCCCGAGCCGAAAATGCCGCTCGCGACCGAGGCCATCAGCGTCGCCTGCGGCGCCGCGAGCGCATTCACGCCCTCGCGCGCCGGCGTGCCGATGCCGTAGGCCTCGAGCAGCAGGTTGAGCACCGGCGCCATGACCGCGGCCGAGGCGAGCGCGCCGATGCCGAGCATCACCTGCTGGCGCCAGGGCGTCGCGCCCACCAGCTGCCCGGCCTTCAGGTCCTGCAGGTTGTCGCCGGCGACGGCGGCCGCATTGCAGATCACCGCGCCGATCATGACCGCGGCGACCGGCCCGACCGTCGAGCCCTTGCCCATGATCGCGAGCAGCACGAGCGAAGCGAACAGGATGGTCGAGATCGTGATGCCGGAGACCGGGTTGTTCGAGGAGCCGACGAGCCCGGCCATGTAGCCGGACACCGACGAGAACACGAACCCGGCGATCACCATGATGACCGCCATCGTGAAGGCGATGCCGAGGCTGTCCACCACCGCGTAATAGAGCGCGAACAGCGGCAGCACGAAGAGCACGATGCCCGCCAGGATCGCGCTCATCGGCAGGTCGCGCTCGGTATGCGGCACGCCGGCCATCGAGCCGCCCTTGATCGTGAGGCCCGTCTTCACGCCCGAGAGCAGCGACTTGCGCAGCGACCACAGCGACCAGAGGCCGCCGATCAGCATCGCGCCGACGCCGATGTAGCGGATCTGCCGGCTCCAGAGCGCGTAGGCCGCGTCCTCCGCGGACATTCCCGCGATCAATGCCGCGAGCTCCGGGTTCCCGTCGATCATGAAGGTGTTGTAGAAGGGGATGAACACCCACCACGACAGTGCGCCGCCGGAGAGCATCAGGCAGCCGATGTTGAAGCCGACGATGAAGCCGACGCCGAGCAGCGCCGGGGACAGGTTGATGCCGAAGAAGCCGATGGTGCGCTCGCCGAAGAAACGCGCCGCGACGAATGATTCCGGAGACAGCTTGAAGCCGGACAGCGACAGCTTGAAGAGGGCGGCGGTCCCGGCGGCAAGCGACAGCGCCTTGAGGCCGCGGCCGGGGTCCTGGCCCACCTTCAGCACCTCGGCGGTCGCAACGCCCTCCGGGAACTGCAGCTTCTGGTCGATGATGAGCGTCCGGCGCAGCGGCACGGAGAACAGCACGCCGAGCAGGCCGCCGAGGCCCGCGATCGCGAGCACCCAGCCGTACTCGAAACGGGTCCAGTGCCCCATCAGCACGAGTGCCGGGATCGTGAAGATGGTGCCGGCGGCGATCGAGGACCCCGCCGAGGCGCCGGTCGCGACGATGTTGTTCTCGAGGATGCTCGAGCGGCCGAGCAGGCGCAGCACGCCCATCGAGACGACCGCGGCGGGAATCGCGGTCGCAACCGTGAGTCCGGCGAACAGGCCGAGGTAGGCGTTCGCGGCCGCAAGCAGCACGGTCAGCACCAGCGAAATGACGATGGCGCGGACGGTCAGCTGGGCTGGATCCCTGGCATTCATGAGCGCTCCCGGGTCTCTACTACCAGCCGCACTGGCGGCCGCGGTTCTGTTCTTCGAGCCAGCCCATGAGCGGCTGGAAGTACTCCACGATGGCGGTGGCGTCCATCTCGCGCCTGCCCGTCAGCTTCTCGAGCGCGTCCTGCCAGGGCTGGCTGGCGCCGAGCGCGAGCATCTCCCTGAAGCGGCGGCCCGCTTCCTCGCTGCCGAAGATCGAGCATTCGTGCAGCGGGCCGTGGAACCCCGCCGCCTCGCACAGCGCGCGGTGGAGCTGGAACTGCAGCACGAACGAGAGGAAGTAGCGCGTGTAGGGCGTGTTGCCGGGGATGTGGTACTTCGCGCCCGGGTCGAAGTCCTCTTCGCTGCGCGCCGCGGGCGCCTCGATCCCCTGGTACTTGCGGCGCAGGTCCCACCAGGCCTCGTTGTACTTCGCAGGCTCGATCGCGCCGGAAAACACGCCCCAGCGCCACTGGTCCACGAGCTTGCCGAATGGCAGGAAGGCGATCTTGTCGGCCGCGACCTTCATCTGGCGGTTGATGAGCGCCTCGCGGCCCGACTTCATGCCCTTGGGCAGCAGGCCGATGTCCGCCAGGTAGCCCTCGGTCATCGACAGGTTGATGGTGTCGCCGATCGCCTCGTGGAAGCCGTCGTGCGCCCCGGTCTGGTAGAGGTAGGGCTGGTCCACGTAGCTCAGGTAGTAATAGACATGCCCGAGCTCGTGATAGATCGTGTAGAGCTCCTCCTCGGTGGTCTGGATGCACTGCTTGATGCGCACGTCGCCCTTCGCGTCCATGTTCCAGGCGCTCGCGTAGCAGTCCACCTCGCGGTCGCGGGGCCGCGTCAGCATCGAGCGCTCCCAGAAGCTCGCGGGCAGCCGCGGGAAGCCGAGGGAGACGTAAAAGGACTCCGCGGACTCGGTCATCCTCTTTGCATCGTAGCCCTGCCTCTTGATCTCGGCGGTGACGTCGAGGTCCGAGACGCCGGGATAGGGCTCGAGCAGGTCGTAGATGTTGTTCCACTGCTGCGCCCACATGTTCCCGAAGAGGTGGGCGGGCACCGGCTTGCCGTCGGGCACCAGCTCCTTCCCGTACCGTTCCTGCAGCTTGCCGCGCGCGTAGCAGTGCAGTCCGTCGTAGAGCGGCTTGACCTGTTCCCAGAGCCGCTCGGTCTCGGCCTCGAACTCGGCGGCGCTCATGTCGTAGCCGGAACGCCAGAGGTCGCCGACGTCCGCGAAGCCGAGCCGCTCCGCCCCCTCGTTCGCAAGCTCGACGAAGCGCACGTAATCCTTGCGGATCGGCTTCGCGATCGCGTGCCACCCGGTCCAGACGTCCAGCAGCTCGGCGGGCTTCCGGCTGGTGGCCAGCGTCTGCGCGAGCTGCTCGAAGTTGAGGCAGCTTCCGGGGCCCTGCGGGCAGTACTTGCCGGCGCTGTAGGTCGAGACCATGCGGGCCTCGATCTCCGCCTGCTCCGCGCGCTTCGCCGGGTCCGCGGGCGCGGGCGCCGCGAGCCCGAACTTGAGGCGCCTGATCGTGCGCGCGGCATTCGGCGAGATGTCCTGGCCCTCGTAGGCCCTGGCGTCCTCGATCAGGCGCGCAAAGTCGGCCTGAACCCGCTCGTCGGCCCTGGCGGCCAGCGCCTGCGTGTCGGGCGTGATGTAGGTGAACTGCACCCACTGCGCCACGGCGTTCTCATGGCCGCTCTTTCCCAGCTCTTCATTGGCCCGCACGACGAAGTCGTCCGCGCCCTCCTTCGGCTTCCCGCCGCAGGCGGCAAGGGTGACCGCGAGCGCGAGCGCGCCCGCGGCGCGCAGGCCCCGGAGCCTCACTTGCCTTCCGCGCCGTGCATCCACTGCACGATCCGGCCGGAGATCGCCCACAGGAGCAGGCTGAACGCGATCAGCACGAGCGCGAGGCCGCCGAAGATGCCGAGCAGGCCCGCGTGCTCCGGACGCACGCCGAAGTCGGCGGCGAGCTGGATCATCCAGGGGTACTCGCCCATCGTCTCGGTGAATGCGCCGATGTAGCCGGCGAGCGTGTTGGCGACGAAGTTGATCATGAACCAGACGCCCATCATGAGCGACCCGAGGCGCAGCGGCGCGAGCTTGGTGACCATCGAGAGACCGACCGGGCTGATGCAGAGTTCCCCGGTCGTGTGGAACAGGTAACCGAGCACCAGCCAGACCATCCCGGACTTCATGTCCGCGGTGCGCTGCATCTCGAACACGGCGATCACGAGGAAGATGAAGCCGAGCGCCACCTGCGCGAGGCCCAGGTACATCTTGACGGGCGTCGCCGGGTTCCTGCCGCGCTCGCCGAGCCTGCTCCAGAGCATCGAGAACGGGATGCCGAGCAGCACGATGAAGAGCGGGTTCAGCGACTGGAACCAGCCGGTCGGCACGGTAAAGGCCCCGACCGTGCGGTCGGTGTACTTGTCCGCGAACAGGTTCAGCAGGCCGCCCGCCTGCTCGAACGTCGCCCAGAAGATCACGACGAAGGTGAAGATGACGAAGATGACGCGGAGCCGGTCGCGCTCGACCGGGGTCAGCGGGTGCCTCGTGCCGCCGGCCATCTTGAGCGAGCGCTTCGCCGCGGGCTCGACGCCGACGTCGCCGATGAAGCGCGTCGAGAATGCGAGCTGGATCACGACCGAGAGCGACATGCCGATGCCGGCGGCCAGGAAGCCGACGCGCCAGCCGTAGGCCGGGTCCTCGCCGAGCGTGGAGCAGACGAGCGGCGCGAGGAAGGCGCCGGTGTTGATGCCCATGTAGAAGATCGTGAACGCGCCATCGCGGCGCGCGTCCCCCTGCGGGTAGAGGTCGCCGACCATCGTCGAGATGTTCGGCTTGAAGAAGCCGTTGCCGATGATCAGCAGCAGCAGGCCGACGTAGAACGAGGTCGGCGTGTCCGGGAAGGCGATGCCGAGCGCCGGCAGCGAGAACGCGGCGCTCGTCCCCAGGGTCCCGAGCGGCGCGGCGAGCGAGAACTGGCCGAGCGCCATGACGATGCCGCCGATGATCACGGCCTTGCGCTGGCCGAGGTAGTTGTCGGCGAGCCAGCCGCCGAACAGCGGCGTGAAGTAGGTGAGCCCCGTGTACCAGGCGTAGAGCTTGAGCGCCTGCGCGTCGGCCCAGCCGAGGCCGGGATTCACGGCGTGCGTCGCGGCGACCGCATAGAGCACGAGCAGCGCGCGCATGCCGTAGTAGCTGAAGCGCTCCCACATCTCCGTGATGAACAGCAGGAACAGTCCCTTGGGGTGGCCCAGGATCGTCCCGGGCGGGATGTGCACGTCGTGGCTCATGCGGTTTTTACTCCGAAAGTCCGGCGAGTCTCCGCCATGTTGCGGTGCAACATCAAGCCGATTCGCCGGATTCCTGCCCGGGTTTGTCGCGCACCAGCAGCCGTGACATCAGGACGCCGCCCTCGTACAGCACGTACATCGGCAGCGCCATCATCGTCTGCGACACCGGATCGGGCGGCGTGAGGAAGGCCGCGACGATGAAGATGCCGAGGATCACGTAGCCGCGGTTCGACGTGAGCGTCTCGCGCTTCACGAGCCCCGTGCGCACCAGCAGCACGGTCGCGACCGGGATCTCGAACGCGAGCCCGAAGACGAAGAACATGAGCACCGCGAAGTCCATGTACTGCGTCATGTCGGTCATCATCTGCACGCCCGCCGGCGCGTAGTTGACGAAGAACCGGAAGGCGAGCGGGAACACGATGTAGTACGCGAAGGCCGCGCCCGCGTAGAACAGGATCACGCTCGAGACGAACAGCGGCAGCGCGAAGCGCCGCTCGTGGCGATAGAGGCCCGGCGCGACAAAAGCCCAGACCTGGTAGAGGATCACGGGCATCGCCAGGAAAATCGCGGCGAGCAGCGCGAGCTTGAAGGGCGTCATGAAGGGCGCCATCACCGAGGTCGCGATGAGGGTGGCGCCCCCGGGCAGCTGCGCGCGCAGCGGCGCGGACAGCCAGGTGAAGAGCTCCGGCGCGTAGACCAGGCAGGGCACGGCGATCACGAGCGTCGCGATCAGCGACTTCAGCAGGCGGTCGCGCAGCTCGAACAGGTGCGAGAGCAGCGAGCTCTCGGGCAGCGGCTCCTCCGTCGGCGCGGACGGCGTCATGACGCGGGCGGCGGCGGCCGGTCCGCGAGGTCAGGCGGACTGGCGGGCGGCGTGCCCGGCGGCTGGCGCGGCGCCGCGGGATCGAAATCGTCCTTCGGGATGATCGTGACTTCCTCGTCCAGCTGCTGGCGCAGCTGGCGCGCCATCGCGCGCGCACGGCCGGCCCAGCGCCCGACCTGGCTCGCGAGCTTCGGCAGTTTTTCGGGGCCCAGCACCAAGAGCGCGATGCCGAGGATCAGGATGATCTCGGTGAAGCCGACCTCGAACATCGGCCGTTACGCGTTCTTGGACGAGTCGGCGTTCTCGCGCTTGGCCGCGCCGAAATCGGCGTCCGGGCGCTCGTCCTGCGCGAGCTTCCTGCCAGATTCCTCGGTGTCGCCCTCGTTCATGGACTTCTTGAAGCCGCGCACCGCGGCGCCGAGGTCCGAGCCGATGTTGCGCAGCTTCTTCGCCCCGAAGATCAGGAGCGCGATCGCGAGGATGATCAGCAGTTCGCGAAAACCAATGCCCATGTCGATGACTCCGGCCGGCGTACCTGGCGCCGGACTACGATGATACGCCAAACCCGGCCGGGTCTTCGCCCTTGCCGCCCGCCCGTAGCCAGAATGTGACGGGGCCGTCGTTCACGAGAAAAACCCGCATGTGGGCGCCAAAACGGCCGGTTTGCGTGGCCGGAAATCGCGCCTGCGCCCGCCTCGCGAGATGGCCGAACAGGCGTTCCCCGTCGGCGGGCGGCGCGGCCCGGCTGAAGCCCGGGCGCAGGCCTTTCGCGGTGTCCGCGGCCAGCGTGAACTGCGGCACCAGCAGCAGGGAGCCGCCGGTGTCGGTCACCGAGAGATTCATGCGGCCGCCGGCATCGGCGAACACGCGATAGTCCAGCAGGCGGTCGAGCAGGCGCTCGGCCGTCGCCTCGTCGTCGCCGCGTTCGACCGCGACCAGCACCAGGAGACCGGGCCCGATGCGCGCGATTTCGGCGCCGTCCACGCCGACGGCGGCCTCGGTCACGCGCTGCAGCAACCCGATCACGCGGCCTGCTCATTCATCGCGCCGCGACCGCTCGAGGTGAAAGTGGTGCAGCAGGCGGTGCACCACGGGGCCCAGCAGCAATGCCGCGGTGACGATGAAGACGAGCCCGGCATAGAGCGCGAACAGGCCCGCGAACAGCTTGCCGGCCTCCGTCTGAGGCGCGTGGATCGGGCCCATGCCACCCAGCAGCATCGCGGTCTCGAGGAAGGCGTCGGTCCACGACAGCCGCTCGAAGCAGACGTAGCCCGCCATGCCGAGAGCGATCGAGCAGGCGATCAGTCCGGCGACGACCGCGGCGTGCCCCAACACGCGGCGCAGGAAATGCGCGCGGTGCAGGAGCGGCTGGTGCCTCGATTCGTACATGGCTGCTATGGTATCCCCGACGCCGCCATGTTTCCGGCGCCCGGGGGGACGGGATGAAAAGACGCGAGCTGATCAAGGGCCTGGGGGTCGGTGCAGCCGCCGTCGCGGCCGCGGCTTGCGCCAGGAAGGGCGTCGATGCGGGCCCCGGACGGTCAACCGCGACATTTGAATGGCGGCTGGTGACCACCTGGCCGCCGAACTTCCCGGGCCTCGGCACGGGCGCGATCGATTTCGCGAAGCGGATCGAGGAGTGCACCGCCGGTCGCCTCAAGGTCCGTGTCTACGGCGACGGCGAGCTGGTGCCCGCGTTCGAGACCTTCGACGCGGTCTCGGGCGGCACCGCGGAGATGGGCCACGGTGCGGCCTACTACTGGAAAGGCAAGGTTCCGGCCGCGTCGTTCTTTTCCGCGATCCCCTTCGGCCTGACGCAGCAGGAGGTCAACGCCTGGTTCTACCACGGCGGCGGCCTCGAGCTCTGGCGCGAGGCCTACGCGCCCTTCGGTCTCCTGCCCTTTCCCTGTGGCAACAGCGGCACGCAGATGGGCGGGTGGTTCCGCAGGGAGATCCGCTCGCTGGCCGACCTCCGCGGGCTCAAGATGCGCATCCCCGCGCTCGGCGGCGAGGTCATCGCGCGCGCGGGCGCGACCCCCGTCACGATGCCGGGCTCCGAGATCTTCACGGCGCTGCAGACCGGCGCGATCGACGCGACCGAGTGGATCGGCCCCTACAACGACCTCGCCTTCGGGTTCCACAAGGCGGCGAAGTACTACTACTACCCCGGCTGGCAGGAACCCGGCTCCGCGCTCGAGCTGATCATCAACCAGAAAGCCTGGGATGCGCTGCCGGCGGACCTGCAGGCGATCGTGGCGACCTGCGCCAGCGCGACCAACGACCGCATGTCGGCCGAATTCATGGCCAGGAACGCCGAGGCGCTCGAGACGCTGGTGCGCGACCACGACGTGCAGCTGCGCGCATTTCCCGACGACGTCATGCAGGCGCTGCAGGGATACGCCGCCGAGATCCTGCGCGAGAACGCGGCGCAGGATCCGCTCTTCCGGCGCGTGCTCGAGTCGCTCGAGGCATTCTCGGCGCGCATGAAGCCCTACCTGGACATCGCCGAGCGCGCCTACCTCAACGCGCGCAGCTGAGCGCTCAGTCGTAGATCAGGCCGGGCAGCCAGGTCGCGAGCCGCGGCCAGAACCACAGCACGACCAGCATCAGCAGCTGCAGCACCACGAACGGCACCACGCCGCGGTAGATATGCGTGGTGCGCACGGATGCCGGCGCGACGCCGCGCAGGTAGAAGAGCGCGAAGCCGAATGGCGGCGTCAGGAACGAGGTCTGCAGGTTGACCGCGATCATCACCCCGAGCCATACCGGGTCCATGCCCATGGCGAGCAGCACCGGTGCGACTACGGGCACGACGATGTAGGTGATCTCGATGAAGTCGATGATGAAGCCGAGCAGGAACATCGCCAGCATGACGACCAGCAGCGCGGCCACGGCGCCGCCCGGCAGCGACGACAGCACGTCGTGCACCAGCACGTCGCCGCCGAAACCGCGGAACACGAGCGAGAACACCGAGGCGCCGACCAGGATGATGAACACCATCGAGGTCAGGCGCACCGTACCCTGCATGACCTCGCGCAGCCGCGCCATCGACAGCGAGCGGCGTGCGAGCGCGAGGACGAGCGCCCCAGCCGCGCCGACGGCGGCGGCCTCGGTGGGCGTCGCATAACCCCCGATGATGGAACCGAGCACCGCGACAATCAGCGCGAGCGGCGCAAGGATCGCGCGCAGGACGCGCCGGCCCATGTGCTGCGCGGCATCGGCCGGGTCCGCGGGCGGCGCCGGCAGCCGGTGCGGCTGCAGCCAGGCGATCGCGAGCAGGTAGGCGATGTAGAGCGCGACCAGCACCAGGCCCGGGATCATCGCGCCGGCGAACAGGTCGCCGACCGACACGCTTTCCGGGGCGAAGTTGCCGGAGCGCAGCTGTGCCTGCTGGTAGGACGAGGACAGTACGTCGCCCAGCAGTACCAGGATGATGGACGGCGGGATGATCTGGCCGAGCGTGCCAGAGGCGCAGATCGTTCCGGTCGCAATGCGCGGGTCGTAGCCGCTCTTGAGCATCGCCGGCAGCGACAGCAGGCCCATCGTCACGACCGTCGCGCCCACGATGCCGGTACTGGCCGCGAGCAGCGCCCCCACGACCACCACCGCAATCGCGAGCCCGCCACGGCCGTGGCCGAACACCTTGCCGAGCGTCTCCAGCAGGTCGTCGGCGATGCGCGCGCGCTCGAGTACCAGCCCCATGAAGATGAAGAGCGGCACCGCAATCAGCGACTGGTTCTGCATGGTGCCGAACAGGCGGCTCGGCAGTGCCTCGAGGTACGCGACGTCGAACGCCCCGAAGGCGCTGCAGACCGTCGCGAAGCCGAGCGACACGCCCGCCAGCGTAAAGGCCACCGGAAAGCCGGCGAGCAGCGCCGCAATGATGAGCGCGAACAGGACGAGTGCGAGCCACTCCATGGTCAACCCTGCCGCGCCGCGCGCAGCGCCAGCACTGCGCGCAGCCCGCCGGCGATCCCCTGCAGCGCCAGCAGCACGGCCATCAGCGGGATCAGCGACTTCAGCAGGAACAGCATCGGCAGGCCGCCCGCCTCGCGCGAGCGCTCGCCGATGCGCCAGGAGGAGGCGACCCAGGGCCAGCTCTCGACCACCAGGAACGCGCACAGCGGCAGCAGCAGGAGCGCCGTGCCCGCGAGGTTGACGATCGCGCGCCCGCGCTCGCTCATCGCACGGTAGAAGACGTCCACGCGCACGTGCTGGTCGGTCTTGAGCGTATACGCCGCGCCCAGCATGAAGACGAGCGCGTGCATCCAGTTGACGGATTCCTGCAGCCAGATCAGCCCCACGCCTGCGGCATAGCGCAGCACGACGACGGCGACCGTCGCCAGCACCATGCCGAGCGTGAGCCAGGCCACCGCCCGCCCGGTCCACTCCGAGATCGCGTCGATTGCCGACAGCAGGCGGCCGGCCGTCGTGCGCGCTGCCGCGGTCACGTCGCTGCCTTCGGGCCCTTGCGCAGCCGGCGCAGGAACACGGTCATCTCTTTCGCGGCCTGCAGATCGCCGGCCTCGCGTGCCGCCACGATGCC